>CAIMOS010000061.1 GCA_903843135.1 uncultured Ignavibacteriales bacterium
CAGCTACAGGAAATTCAACTTAAAAATTTATTATTGGAATTCTTTTTTCATAAGCTGAACGTACGAGTATAATATAAATGGAATTTGCAAAAGTTGTGTTTCTATAACCCCTCCCAACCTCCCCTTTAATAACAAGGGGAGGAGTTTTAAGATTATTGCCGTTTTGTTTAGAATATTTTTTGAATTATTAAATTCTTAATTCTGAATTCTTAATTTTTAATTTTTAATTACTTTGCGAATTCTTTGATCTTTCCGACGTATTCTTCGATCAGTTTTTCGGATAGATGCTGGTCCGGCGATTCGGTAATAATGCGAATAATCGGCTCTGTATTCGATTTCCGGAAATGAACCCAGTGATCGGGGAAGTCGATCCTGATGCCGTCCTCAGTATTGATCTCACCGTTTTTATAATGCCCGGCGACTTTACCCAGTATAACATCCGGTGAAATATTTTTAAGTTCAATTTTTCTTTTCGCGATGAAGTATTTTGGCAGCGCGTCTTTAAGCGCTGAAAGTGATCCACCGAACTCCGTGAGGTGCTGAAGTAAAATCGCAATTCCGACCAAAGCATCACGTCCGTAATGCAGTGCCGGGAGTATCACTCCGCCGCTGCCTTCTCCGCCGATAACGGCGCCGGTTTCTTTCATTTTTTTGACAACATTTGCCTCGCCTACAGGAGAACGGAAGAGTTTACCGCCGGCTGCTTTGGTAACGTCATCAACCCCGCGTGTAGTGCTTAGATTGACGACTGAATCGCCCTTTTGTTTCGACAGAATAAATTTAACTGCCTGTGTAATTGTATTCTCTTCCGAGAAAGGTTCACCCTTGTCGGTAATCAAAACCAGGCGGTCAACATCCGGATCCACCACGACAGCAAAATCAGCGTTATTATCAACGACTGCTTTCATCGTGGCTGTCAGATTTTCCGGAAGCGGTTCAGGCAGACGGGGGAAAATTCCCGTGCTCTCGCAATCCAATTCAATAACCTCGCAGCCAAAGTCGCGAAGAAGTTCGGGGATTATCTTGAAGCCTGCTCCGTTAACGCAGTCCGCCACAACACGGAATTTTTTTGCTTTGATTTTTTCAATATCTATAAAAGGTAATGCGAGCACCCGTGATTTATGGTTTTCCAGTCCTTCCTCATACAATGTATATTTCCCAAGTTTATCCCAGGTCGCATAAGGTTTTAGTCCCGACTGAAGAATATTGCTAAGTACCGCGAATTCATCGGGGCTTAAAAACTGTCCGGTTGAATTAAGTAATTTCAGTGCATTCCATTCATTCGGGTTGTGGCTTGCGGAAATTGCTATTCCTCCCTGAGCGTTAAGTATCTTAACATTAAACTGCACCGTCGGCGTAGGGCAGATGCCGATGTCAACAACATCAATACCTTTGGCAAGGAGAGTGCCTATGGTAAGTGTACGGACCATCTCACCTGAGATACGGGAATCACGCCCCACCACCACTTTACCACTGCCAATAAAATCAGCATAAGCCGAAGTGTACTTTACAATCGTTTCCGGTTCAAGCCCGCCGCCAATTATTCCGCGGACTCCCGAGATACTGAACATCAGAGTAGACAATTTAATAACTCCTAATTTTGATTTTCGAAAAGTTTAAAATAGATATTTTCAAATAATCTACCTCAGGCTGAACGGCCCGGGGTACGGTCAAATTTATTACCACTAAGAATTTTGGCGATTTAAGGGGATTCGCCGGAAGCGGCAGGGATCTTCGCCGGAAATTATTTCCTTCGGGAAATCATTCATTGATAGAATGTCTTGTTTTTGATTATTTTATATGGTCTGAATTATAATTAATATTCAAATTATCTCATTGTAGGTCTTTTTTGCTGGAAAAAACTGCGATCCGGGTTGATGAAACCAGGAAACCGTTCCTCATCATTATCATCATATGTATCAGCCTTTTGCTTGGCGGCTACTTTCTATATGACTATTCATTCCGTCAGCTAAAGAATGAATCATCTGCTATGCTTAAGCAAATTGCCGATTCAAAAGCCCGCCAGACGGAACAATGGATGAGAGAAAGAACCGGGGATGCCATCGTGTATTCCCAGGCGCCGTCATTAATGCAGGCAATTCTTGACTACAGGGGCGGGAAACTCACCTATACTGCTGCTTCTCAGGTCGAGAGAAGCCTTACAATCCTTAAAGAAAATTATAATTATAAAGAAGTTCATCTTATTTCAACTGATGAAAAAGGTATTTTCAGCAGCGCCGGTACGGTTTTTCACCGTGATTCGACTCTGTCAAAAAAAATCCGTCTGGCAATATCTTCCAAAAAAATTGTTTTAAGCGATATTTATCGCTGCCAAGCTGATTCATTGATTCAGATGGATGTTATCGCGCCGATATTGTCAGCAGACAGCGCCGTGGGCGCTCTCATCATTCTCCGCATTGATCCCCGGCAATTTCTTTTCCCATTAATTCAAACCTGGCCCGATCGTACCGAAACAATGGAAGCCGCCCTCTTCAGGCGGGAAGGCGATTTTATGCTGGCTCTGAATGATCTGAGATTGAGAAAAAATGCAGCTTTAAATCTTCGTGTTGCTATTTCTGCCCAAAAGACACCGGCCTCCAAATCCGCGCGGGGAATGCGCGGAATAATTGAAGGTGATGATTACCGCGGAATACCTGTACTTGCATATGCAACAGAAATCAGGGGAAGTGCCTGGATAATGGTTGCAAAAGTTGACCGTTCGGAGATCTTTTATGATTTTTATTACAGAACTGTTACGATAATTCTTATTGTTCTTCTTCTGCTTGCGTTCATAACCGCAGTAGTTCTTTATTACATAAGCAACCGCCGAAGGTTAATTTTCGAGAAACTTTTTCAGGCACAGGAGGAATTCAGGATTTCACTATACAGTATAGGGGATGCGGTTATAACTACCGATTCCGGCGGAAGGATTAAGTATATGAATCCGGTTGCGGAGGAACTTACCGGATGGACTGAGTCAGAAGCTAACGGTGAACCGGCGGATAAAATTGTTCACATAATCAATGAAGAAACACGGCAAAAGGCAGAGAGTCCGCTGTATCAGGTTCTGCGCGATAACAAGGAATACGAACATGCAAATCATACGGTCCTTATCTCAAAAAGCGGAAACGAAATTGTAATTGCCGACAGGTGTTCCCCGATACGGGATGACAGCGGTATTCTTATCGGCGCCGTTCTTATATTCAGGAACCAGACCGAGGCAAGGCTTTCAGAAAGAATATTAAACCTCAGGATACGTCTTTACGAATTTGAATCCGGGCATACGCTTAACGAACTATTTACTTTTGCTTTGGATGAGGTTACCGCGTTTACTAAAAGCCCGATAGGTTTTTTCCACTTAATTATGCGCGATCAAAAAACTTTAATTTTTCAGGCCTGGTCTACGAATACTTTGTCGGAGTATTGCAGGTCAGTAGTAAAAGGGCATTACAGCATCGATGAAGCAGGGATTTGGGCTGATGCCGTGAGGGAGCGGGAGCCGGTTATACATAATGATTATCAGTCAATATCCAATAAAAAAGGTCTGCCGGCGGGGCATCCTGATCTGATCAGGGAACTTGTGGTTCCGGTTCTAAGGGAAGGCAAGGTGGTCGCAATTCTTGGTATAGGTAATAAAGAGGCGCCTTATAACGAACGTGATATTGAAATCACCAAATATATTGGCGATTTAATCTGGGATATTATCGAGCGCCGGAAAATCCTGGAGGAAATTTCCGAGAGTCAGCGAAAATATAGTGATTTGTTTCATAATATGGCAGAAGGTGTCGCGCTGCACGAACTCATCTATGATGAGGCAGGAGAAGCCGTTGATTATCGGGTAATTGATGTAAATCCGTCATTCGTGAGGCATATGGGTATCCCGCGGAATGATGCCGTTGGTAAAATTTCACGCGAAGCTTATAAAACAGATTTCATTCCTTACCTGGAAATTTTCAAAAATGTAGTCCTTAGCGGTAAGACGATAATTTTTGAAACATTTATTGAACAGCATAATTCATTTTATAAAATAAGCGCGTTTAAACTGGGTGAGGGGAAATTCGCCACGGTATTTGAAAACATATCGGAACTTAAACGCACAGAAAAATTTGAGCAAGAATCCGCAAAAAGGTGGGAAACAACTTTTAACGGGATGAAGGATTCAGTTATGCTACTCACGCCAGACGGGGTAATTCTGCAGGCCAATGAAGCAACCGGGGATTTTTTCAGCATACCGTTAGAAGAAATTACCGGGAAGAACTATAACGAAGTAGTATACAAAACTGCTGAGCCAATTGATGGATGTCCCCTGGTCAGGATGAAAAATACTCTGCAGCGTGAAATGATTGTGCTCAGTATGAGCGGCAAATGGTTTGAAATAGTTGTTCATCCTGTTCTGGACGAGTGGAACAACCTGAACGGAGCCGTACACGTTGTCAGCGACATCACCGGTAGGATGAATTCAGAGAAGGAACTGAAGATTAAAGATTTTGCCATCGAATCATCTATCAACGCTCTGGCCATTTCTGATTTAGATGGAAATCTGACATATGTGAATCCTTCTTTCCTTTCGTTATGGGGCTACACGGACAGCGAAGATGTCATTGGGAAAAATGTTGTCAGTTTCTGGCAGACGAGCGGCGCCGCTGCGGATGTGATTGAAATACTGAAATCACACGGAACCTGGACCGGAGAGCTGAATGGAATCAGGCAGGATGATACTATTTTTATTTCTGAAGTTTCTGCCGGCAGGGTTCTGGATGAAGCAGGAAATCCGATAGCGATTCTCGCCGCATTTAATGATGTAACGCAACGTAAGAAAGCCGAAGCAGAACTTTATAAACTCAACCGTGTCAATACAGTAATCAGCCGGATAAACGAGATGATTGTGCGCACCACTGACACAAGTATCCTGTTTGAAGAGACGTGCCGGATTATTATTGAGCAGGGAAAGTTTGTATTTGCCTGGATCGGGCTTGTGAATGAAAACGAAACACACGTCTATCCTGCAAACTATTATGGAAATGAAGACGGATATCTCAAGATTGTCAAGAATATCGTAATCAGTGACACACCGGAGGGAAGAAGCCCGGAAGGGACAGCCATCCGGGAGGGTAGATATTTCGTGTGCAATGATATTGCGAAGGATCCGGTTATGAAGACGTGGCGGGACGAAGCGCTTGGAAGAGGTTACCGGTCTGCAATGGCCCTTTCCTTAAAAAACGGGCAGAGGGTTGTTGGCGCATTATCGATATATTCAGAAGAAGTTGACTTTTTTGATGAAAAAGAGATAAAACTTCTACTTGAAGTGTCATCGGATATCTCTTTTGCGCTGGAATCAATCACAAAAGATGCACTCAGGCAGCGGGCGGAAGAGACCCTGAAAATCAGCGAACAGAATTTCAGAGAGGTTTATAATTCTACAAATGAAGCCATCTTCATCCAGGATCCTGAAACAGGTGCAATTTACGACTGCAACGACCAGGCAATCGAGATGTACGGCTACGGTACAAAAGAAGAAATATTAAAACTTAATATCTCCGATCTTAGCGCGGATTCCGATTTGTACGTTTTTGATCAGAAAGGGGCTCAGGAACGAATAAGCAGATCAATAAGTGAAGGCAAATACAATTTCGAGTGGTTTGCCAGGAAGAAAAACGGGGAACATTTCTGGGTGGAGGTAAGTCTCAGGTATACAACCATTACAGGCAAGGACAGAGTTCTCGCTGTTGTAAGGGACATAAGCGAAAGGAAATTAGCTGAAAAGGCGTTAGTTGAGCAGGAAGAGAAATTCAGGACAATTTTTGAGCAGTCATCCGACGGAATGCTTCTTATGGTTGACGGAGTCTTTACCGATTGTAACAAAGCAGCTTGCGGAATTCTCGGTTATGAAAAAAAGGAAGAATTTCTGTTACGTCATCCTTACGAAATCTCTCCCGAATATCAGCCGGACGGAGAGTCTTCCCTTGTTAAAGCAGACGGCGTAATACAGCGTGCGCTTGAAGAGGGATCGACACGTCTTGAATGGATACACAGTAAGAAAAATGGAACGCTTGTCACGGTTGATGTTAATGTTTCAGTTATAACTGTGATGGGGAAAAAGGTCCTGTTTATTGTATGGAGGGACATTACCCAACGCAAAGGCGCTGAAATTATACATAAGGTACAGAACCGTTTAGCCGAGGCAATCGTAGGATCGGTTACTCTGACTCAGGTTTGTGATACTGTACAGCAGGAACTGGGAGCAATAGTTGACGTAAGAAATTTCTATATCGCAACCCTGGACGAAAATGAAAAAATATTTTCTTCAATCATCGACAGCGACGAAAAGGACAAAATAGTACAGTGGGAGGCCGAAGGTTCGGTTTCCGGCCTGCTTTTAAAAACCAGGAAAAAACTCCTGTTGAAAAGAGATGACATACTGAAACTTATCAAGTCAGGAGAAGTAAAATTAATCGGGACTATCTCCGAGACCTGGTTTGGTGTTCCTATTGCCGCCGGCAACAAGGTCCTCGGTGTTCTTGTGATGCAGAGTTATGATAACCAGTATGCTTTTGATACACTGAACATCGAGATCATCGAAATAATTGCGAATCATCTTGGTTTGTATATTCAGAAGAAGCAAAGCGAGGAGACTGCGTACAAATTATCAAGGGCGGTTGAACAGAGTCCCGCAAGTGTGGTGATTACCGATATTAACGGAACTATCGAGTATGTTAACAAGAAATTCGTTGATGTTTCAGGATTGAGTTATGCGGAAGCGATCGGAAATAATCCTAACGTGCTGAAATCCGGTTTCCATACAAAGGATTTTTACCGTGAGATGTGGGGGACGATACTCTCCGGACAGGAATGGAGCGGAGAACTTCAGAACAAGCGAAGGAACGGGGAAATTTATTGGGAGAAAGCTTCTATATCACCATTAAAAGATGAGAGCGGAGTTATCAGTCATTTCATTGCAATCAAAGAAGATATTTCAGAGCGCAAACGAATGACAGAACTGGTTCTTAAATCAGAAGCACAATTCCGGTCCATCTGGGAGTCGTCTATTGACGGGATGAGGCTGATTGATGAGAATGGCATAATCGTTGATGTAAATGATTCTTTATGTTCGTTGTTTGAAACGGTGGCCGACGAATTGAAGGGCAAACCGTTCGATCTTATAACCGGGCAGAATACACCAGGAAGCCTGGAATCTTTTAAGCGCCGGTTCAGGGACAGATCAATTCAGCAGCACGTTGAAATTGATGTTAATCTGGTATCAGGTAAAAAATTGTCTATAGAACTATCAAATTCATTTATCGAACCTGAAGGGCAACCGCCGCTGCTGCTGAGCATTGTTCACGATGTGACTGAAAAGAAAAAAATTCTTTCGGACCTTGTCGTCGCAAAAGAAAAGGCAGAAGAGATGAGTAAGGTCAAATCGAGTTTCTTCGCGAATATGAGCCACGAACTGCGCACTCCGTTGATCGGTATTCTTGGGTATTCAGAAATTCTTGAACTTGAACTTGAAGGCTCATCTGAATTAAATAGAATGGCCAGTACGATCAACAAGGGAGGGTCACGTCTGCTTGAGACTCTGAACCTGATACTTAATCTTTCGAAGCTCGAAGCGAATAAGCAGGAAGTAAATCTGATGCTGTGCGACCTTGTTTCAGTGGTCAGAGGGACATATAATTTGTTCACTTCCGCGGCTAAACTGAAAGGGCTCCAGATAATGTTCTCACCGGATAAACCCGAAATATATGCTTTTGCGGACCCTCAGTTAATGAATAATGTTATCGCAAATCTTATTAATAATGCTCTTAAATTCACAGAGGCCGGATCTATCGAAGTTAAAGTGCTGAGTAAAAAAGCCACTGCCGAAATTGAGATCACGGATACCGGTATAGGTATCGAAGAAAGCAAACTTCACGTTATCTGGGAAGAATTCCGTCAGGTCAGCGAAGGCCTGAACAGGCAATTCGAAGGGACTGGTCTGGGGCTGACCATAGTTCAGAAGTATGTTGAACTTATGGCAGGCAAAATCTATGTGGAGAGTAAAGCAGGTGTAGGGAGTACCTTCCGGATAGTATTTGCAAGAGTTGAGAAAAACAATGATCAATGATCAATTATCAATTACCAATTACCAATTACCAATTACCAATTATCAATTATCAATTATCAATTATCAATTATCAATTATCAATAATCAATTATTAAAGATAAATTACTAATAATCAATTATCAATTGTCAATTGTCAATTATCAGGTGGTTAGCGGCGGGAAATGCGGTAATTTTTTACGCCGAGGTATATTTCTTTTGCTGCGGTTTTGAAAACAGTAGCAGTCGGTACCGCAAGCAGCATTCCGAATATTCCTCCGAGCTGGCTTCCCGCAACAATCAAAAGTATTATCATTAGCGGGTGCATATTTACACTCTTTGAAAATACATACGGCTGTACAAATCCGTTATCGGAAATGTAAACCAGCAGCATTATAAGAATAATCAGAGGAATAGCCGAAAAATTACCGAATTGAATAGTGGATATTGCCATCGCGGGGATTCCTCCGATCAGAGGACCGAAGTAGGGTACCAGGTGCCCGATTCCGGCAACCATACCAAGCGCAAGCGCATTTTCAATTCCGATAAACCAGAAGGCTATTCCGCACGCAGTCCCGACAAACAGCGCGTCAAGGAGCCATCCGCGAACGTACCGTCCGAGTTGGCCGGTTATCTGCTTCAATACCCAATAAGACATTTCGAAATATTTATTCGGTATAAGGCTGAGGACTCCCTTCAGAATTACACCCTTATCCTTCACGATAAAAAAAGTTGTAAACGGAATAATCACCACCACCGCCATTATTGCATAAACATTTGTCACGATTCCTGTGAGCTGATCAAATGTTGTATTCACAGCGGATTTGGCAAAAATGTCGAATTTATTCAGAACCATACCCTTACCGATGAACGGAATCAGCTTTGAAATTTCCATATCAAATCTCACTATGTGGTCACGGAAAGATAACTGGCTGAGTACTTGCGAAAGTGAACTGAGTTGTGAAAAAAAACTTGGGACCAGAAATGCAATGAAAAGATAAAAAATCAGGGTAAGAGTGCCAAAGACAATCAGAGTTGAATTTGATCTGTTAAAGTAACGTTTCTCCAAATAGGTAATCGGCGGATTAAGAAAAAGGGCCGCCAGGACCGAAATACCAAGAAGTATAAAAATATCCGAGAAAAAATATATCAATCCTGACAGTGCGGCAAGGAGAAGGACGGAGACTACGATATTTAGTGATGATAAACGCGTACCAGCTCCGCTGCTGTAATCAGAGGACCGCTTCCACGCGCCTGATGCCCGGAACTTCGCGTATCAATGCGCGCTCAACCCCTGCCCTCAGTGTCATCTGGGACATCGGACAGGAACTGCAGGCTCCGACTAATTTAACTTTCACAATTCCGTCTTCGGTCAGTGATATAAATTCTACATCACCGCCGTCTGCTTTCAGATACGGCCTTACATTATCCAGCGCTTTAAGCACTCTTGATTCAAGCTCGTTCATTATTCACCTATCTCAATCTCCAGTTTCGGGGCTGAAGCTTTATTTATGTTAATGATACTGATCTGCGCGGCCATATTCTGAGAGATTTCAGTAATACTGAGCGCGTGTTCTGTATCAGGAATGTCATATACTATAGGAATACCCTTATCGCCGCCGACACGAATCCTCGGATCAATCGGCATACTGCCAAGGAACGGAACATTGGTTTCCGCGGCCATTTTTTCGCCGCCGCCGTTTCCAAAGATATCGTACTTGACGCCCGTATCAGGAGCGATAAAGTAACTCATATTTTCTATTACGCCGAGGATGGGAACATTTACCCTTGCGAACATATGCAGTGCCTTTCTTGCATCTGCGAGCGAAACTTCCTGCGGGGTTGTAACAATAATTGCCCCGGTCAGCGGAATAGTCTGGCATAACGTCAGCTGGATATCTCCGGTACCCGGAGGCATATCAAAAATCAGATAATCGAGTTCTCCCCACTGAACATCTGACATAAACTGTTTGACCGCGCCGCTCGCCATCGGGCCGCGCCAAATAACAGGAGCGTTATCTTCGACGAGGAATCCGATTGACATCAGCTTAATACCGTAGTTTTCCAGCGGTATCATTTTCATTGTGTCTTTGTCCTGGTAGACGCGCGGTTTCTCTTTAATTCCGAGCATCAGAGGAATGCTTGGCCCGTAAATATCCGCATCAATCAGTCCGACACTTGCGCCCTGTTTTGCAAGAGCGACTGCAAGATTTACGGCAACGGTGCTTTTACCGACGCCGCCTTTTCCGCTTGCAACTGCAATCGTATTTTTAACACCCGGGAGGATCGCGTTTTTAACCTGGTCGGTGTGCGAGGTGACACTGGCGCCCATATTAACTTTAATAGTTCCCGCATCAGGAAAATCTTTTTTGATTTCTTCGATGCAGTCATTTTGAATCTTGTCTTTAAGAGGGCAGGCGGGTGTGGTTAAATTTACATCCACAGTAATATTTTTTCCGTCTGTCTCAACATTTTTAATCATATTAAGTGTGACCAGATCTTTGTGGAGATCCGGGTCCATAACTCTGCTGAGAGATTTTAAAACGTTATCTTTTGTTATCTTCATCGTTCCTTTATCATTTCGTAAGAACACTTAACTTTAGCTTTCCTGTTTACTGTTTATTTATTAAGACCTGTTTGTTCAGTGTATGCTTTCCGGAAGCTTTAACTGCAAAATCGATGAACAGTTCCTGTGAAGCAGCAGGTATGTCTCCGTTTGTGGGTTGGAGCAGGGTATATGTCATATCGTGATTCAGAACCCTTGCCTTTACGTTATCCTGCAATTCGACGTTCAATATTCTGTATCTGATATGTTCCTTAATCTCTTTATCAAGCACTGGAAATGCGAGTTCAACTCTTCCTTCGAGGTTACGCTGCATAATATCCGCGCTGCTGAGGAAGAGGTCCTCCGCTCCGTTATTATAGAAATAGAAAATCCTGTGGTGTTCCAGGAACCGTCCGACAATGCTGATCACACGTATGTTCTCGCTTAAATCCTTAATACCGGGCTTCAGGCAGCATATACCGCGCACGATCAGGTCTATCTTTACGCCTGCATTTGAAGCCGCGTAGAGGCAGGAGATAAGAGTGGGATCAACCAGGGAATTACACTTCATTATAATCCGGGCTTCGATTCCATTCTTCGCATTTTCAATCTCGCGCTGAATATGTTCAGCCAGTTTCTCTCTCAAATTGATAGGGGCCACATAGAGTTTTCTGAACTCGGACAATTTCGAATACCCCGTAAGGAAATTGAATACTTCGGAGACGTCTTCGCAGATGTCCTCATTGCAGGTGAAGAGGCCGAGGTCAGTATATAATTTTGCGGTGGTTGCGTTATAATTGCCTGTAGCAAGATGTACATATCGCTTCACGCCTTCCGGCTCCCTGCGGACGACCAGTGTCATTTTACCGTGAGTCTTCAGTCCAACCAATCCGTAGACAACGTGGGCGCCTACCTTTTCCAGTTCCTGTGCCCAGTAAATATTATTCTCCTCGTCAAAACGTGCTTTCAGTTCAACGAGAACTGCAACCTGTTTTCCGCGCTCAGCAGCTTCGATAAGGCTTCGGACAACCGGACTGTTTTTACCGACCCTGTAAAGTGTCTGTTTAATTGCAAGTACGTCAGGGTCGACAGACGCCTGTTTAATAAAATCAATTACGGGATTAAAAGAATCATAAGGATGATGGAGCAGAGTGTCCCGTTCGCGGATAACTGAGAAAATATCCGGGTTAACTTCGAAAATTTTAGGCAATACCGGATAGAACGGTTTTTCTTTTAAATGGTGAAGCGGGAGGTCATATAACGACATAATACCGCTTAGAGCAAGCTGCCCGTCAATCACGTGAACATCCTGCCTGGTGATCTCGAGATTCTCAATCAGAGTATCAAGCATATATGGGGGGATACTCTTTTCAACTTCGAGTCGGACTACATTTCCGAATTTACGCTGTTTAATATTTTCCTGTATAACCTGGAGCAAGTCATCCGCTTCGTCTTCCTGTATTTCGATGTCAGTATCCCGGGTCAGGCGGAAATTATGCGATTCAATCACTTTCATTCTCGGGAATAACTGCTCGAGATTTGATTCAATGAAGTCTTCTATCCAAATGAAGTAGTGGCTGCCGTTTAGCCTCTCTGCCGGAATGCCGCCCTTTTCCAAAATTTTGTTTATCGGAAGAAGACGGGGGAGAATAGTAGGAATTTTTACACGGGCAAAATGCCGTTCGCCTTTTGGCGTCTCAACCAAAACGGCAAGGCTCAGGCTTAAATTTGAGATATAAGGGAACGGCCTGCCGGGATCAAAAGCAAGCGGAGTTAAAATTGGGAATATCTCTTTTTTGAAATAGGTTGCAAGAACAGCCCTTTCATCGGCCTGAAGGTTTTCGAATTTTGTAACAAAGACGGAGTTCTTATTCAATTCAGGAAGTATAGTTTCCTGCCAGAATGAGGAGATTGTATTGAGTAAGGGCTTTACCTTCTGTTCGATCTTTTTTAATTGCTCAACAGGCGTTAAGCCGTCAATTGAAGTTGCCTGAATTTTTTCAGAAACCTGCTCCTTCAATCCCGCGACGCGGATCATATAAAATTCATCAAGGTTTGAGCAGAATATAGAAATGAATTTCACCTTATCCAGCAAAGGAAGGTTTGGGTTCAGTGCTTCATCCAGCACCCTGCGGTTGAATTCGATCCAGCTTAAATCACGGTTAAAGAAATTCGCTTTATCGAGGAATTTTTTATATTTGACAGGTATTGACACTAATCACCGGTTATAATTAAACGCTAAATCCTGAAAATATACACAAGACATTACATAAAAGATGTATTAAAAATCACCATTGAGCAGGGTCTTTTAAGAAATTATCAATTGCCTGGGCTGCCTTTCTGCCTGCTCCCATAGCTAAAATAACAGTTGCGCCGCCGGTAACAATGTCACCACCTGCAAAAACTCCCTTTTTAGAGGTTTTCATTGTTGATTCATCGACGACGATATTGCCGCGCTTATTGTGAGTTATATCAGGAGTTGTTTTCTGGATCATCGGATTGGAACCGTTGCCGATAGCGATAACAGCCATATCTATGTCCTTTATATGTTCCGATCCCTGGACCGGGACAGGGCGCCTTCTTCCGGATGCATCGGGTTCGCCAAGTTCCATTTTCTGCAACTGAACGCCGCGTAACCATCCCTGGTCATCACCGACAAACGCGAGAGGATTTGTGAGCATCAGGAATTCAATTCCTTCTTCTTTTGCGTGGTGTACCTCTTCAATACGCGCGGGCATCTCAACTTCCGACCGCCTGTAAACGATATATGCATTAGCGGCGCCCAGGCGTTTTGCAGTTCTGACTGCATCCATCGCGGTGTTACCGCCGCCGAAAACCGCAACGTTTTTCCCTTTGCATTCAAATACCGGGGTATCGTATTCGGGGAATTTATATGCTTTCATCAGGTTAACGCGGGTGAGAAATTCATTTGCGGAATATACTCCGTTGTAGTTCTCACCGGGTATTCCCATAAAATATGGTAACCCTGCGCCGACACCGATGAAAACAGCATCGTAACCTTCTTTCATAAGTTCATCCACCGTATCGGAGAAGCCAATGACATTGTTCGTCCTGAATTCAACGCCAAGGTTTTTCATTGCTTCCACCTCGGCTTTAACAATTTCTTTCGGGAGACGGAATTCCGGGATTCCGTAAATGAGTACTCCGCCGATTTCGTGAAGTGCTTCAAAAACGGTAACCTGGTGACCGCGCTGGACAAGATCTCCGGCACAACTTAATCCTGCCGGACCGCTGCCGACGATAGCAATTTTTTTGCCGGTTGGGGGAGCAACAGATGCGGTACGGATACCGACATTGTTCCGTTCAAAATCTGCCACGAAGCGCTCAAGTCTGCCGATAGCAACCGGTTCGCCTTTAACTCCGGTAACACATTTAACTTCACATTGTTCTTCCTGGGGGCATACCCTGCCGCAAACAGCCGGGAGGACATTATCCTCTTTAATCTTGGCTGCTGCTCCGAGGAAATCGCCCTGGGAGACCAGTTTAATGAAATCTTTTATCTGAACACCGACGGGACAGCCATCCACGCAGAGCGGTTTTGGGCACTGGAGGCATCTTTCGGCTTCCATCTTCGCCAGTTCTTCAGTGAATCCAAGGTTAACTTCTTTAAAATTATTGCGCCTAATCTCGGGATTTTGTTCAGGCATTGCCTGGCGCGGTATTTTCATTCTTTCTTTTTTAGTCAGTTCGGGCATTTTTCCGGTCTCTTGAATGATGATTTAAGCTTCTAATTGTTCTTTTTTTGCCAGATCAAAAGATCTTTGATTATGGCAGGTAAAATGTTCAAGGGCTGATTTCTCA
>CAIMOS010000062.1 GCA_903843135.1 uncultured Ignavibacteriales bacterium
AACACTTTGATCCTTTGGTGGAATTTGGAACCTTATATCATCCCCAGCAAACGTGCCTCTGTTCGATTTCATCGGGGTTGAGCTGGAACCTTAAACCATCGGTTTTGGGACTGAAAGCACCGGTATTTCCGGTTGCGGATTTGATTTGGTTGGGATCGAAGGCAGTCCAAATGCCCTCGTCTTCAAGGTATAAACCGTCATATCCTTTCGACAATAGTTGCTTTGCGCTTAATCCGTAGCCGAAATCAACTGCATCCGCGAGTTCATCCGTATCTTTTAGCTTGGTATATGGATTCTTAATATTAAGATAAACCGGGTATATGCTTGGGGTGTCATTTGTGACATCCCATATCTCGGAGTAATTCGGGTCTTTTGGGAAGTAGATCCATTCTATGCAGTCCATATTTGGGTTCGCGAATTGAGTAGACTCTGCGGGCGTTCTGAATACATTAATATCAGCATCCGATGCGTGATAAACGACAAACGGCTCGCCGTTTTTGTCTAACACTACCGAGGAATTGCCTTGCAACATTTGGATGAGGCGTTTATCTTTAACCTTAGATAAAGGCAAGTTCTGCATTTCGGGACCCGTTGTTAAGGGACTCAGATGCGCTAATAACTTGCCTTTTTCTATTTTAGTGAGTTTGCACACCCAATCTTTTCCCAGTTATGACTTCCAATACTATCTTCGCCGTATAATCTTCTCCTTTAATTTTTAATCCAATTACATAATATTGGAATAATTCGATTTTTGTTCTATTGGTTTCGTATGGTTTTTCGTCTATAAAAATCGAATTTTCTATCGTTGTTTAACTCTGTACACATTATTGCTGAAGTCAATAGCCCCATAAAATCGATTAAGGGCTCGTGTATAAATCTGAGGAGGTTCAGCAGAATTCCTTTAGTGATGCCGTGCTTCTTGATTTTATCGATCTTCTGATGCAGGAAGAATCAGTGGACTGGCTTGATCTTTTTGAACTTCTCCGATAGTGGATACTTTTTCAGATACTCCTCGCCCTGCCGATATGCTTCTCTGGTTCGTTTCAGCAGCTCGTCTGTAAAAGTAGAGTGCTCTAAGTTCTGCGCCTGTGAAGTATTTGAGTTCTTTTTCGTATTCATTTTCTATCTCTTGCTGAAAGTTATGAATATTTTTAATCTTTTACTAAATTTCTGTAGGAGCAATAGGATCCCGCTGATACCGCGTCAAAATAATCATCGTTTGCTTGGCTTCTTCCTTCGTCATACTCATTATCTCCCGCATTGCCAAATAAACTGTTTCCTCTGCCGTCGTAACTTCCGGCATCATAGATCTCAGCCGGGGTTGTTTCTTCTTCCTCAGATAACTCGTTATTGCTTTGTTCTCCAAAAGCAGGGGTAAAAACATCATCACCGCTCTCCCCACGTTCTTCGACTGGGTTTCTGCTATTATCTTTTCCCTCAATCGCTCTTCGATCTCACCCGCTTCCTCCTCGTCTGCCTTGAACAGTTCCTGCGTTATCGGGTACAACAGTTTCTCCATCGCCGCTATCTCGTTTGCTATCTCCTGGTCTATCAGGTACATTGTCGTGCTCCTTGAAAATATTTGTATTCTTTTACAGGGCGCTAAAATATTATGCTACCATAGTTAAAACTTATTTTCCAAAAGTTTTCTCAAGACTTCATTCCTAAGACTTTTAATCTTTTTTCTGACTTCGCCATCTGACTTTTGAATCGCGCTTAAAAAAGCTTCGCGGACTGCCCTGATATGTG
>CAIMOS010000063.1 GCA_903843135.1 uncultured Ignavibacteriales bacterium
CTCGAGATAGCGAAAAATATTGAGATATTTACCCGCGTTTATAAAGAGATATCTTTTAATTACGTTGACGAAATAAATGTTTCGGAATTCCTCAGGGCAGGAATCAGGGGAATGCTGAATTCACTCGATCCTTATACTGTTTTCATTGATGAGAAACGACAGGATGAAATTGAACTGCTTACAACAGGGAAGTACGGCGGGATAGGCGTTTCAATCGGACTGAGAGAGAACAAAATCACCATACTCGAGATTATGGACGGATATTCCGCTCAGAAACAGGGGCTGCAAATAGGCGACGTAATTTATAAAGTTGGCGAGAAGGTACTTGTACCGGATGATTATGAAAATATTTCCAGTTATGTGAAAGGTGAACCGGGGACTTTTGTTAAACTCAGAATAATCCGTGACGGCCATTCAGATACTTTATACTTTGAACTGCTTAGAGAAGAAATTATAATAAAGAATATCGCATATTCCGGTTTCTATCCTGCTGGCAGCAATAACGCATACATAAAATTATCCGGATTCAGCCGCTCGGCAGGGGATGAATTGAAAAAAGTAATTCTGGAACTTCAACGCGAAAAACCTATTGAATCGGTTGTGTTCGATTTAAGAGGAAATCCAGGGGGATTACTGGATGCCGCGGTTGAGATTTCAAATACTTTTCTAAAGAAGGGTCTTCTGGTAGTTTCTACCAGGGGCAGAGACTCAAATTCAACGAAACAGTATGTAGCAACTCAGGAACCGTTGCTTGCGGATGTACCCGTCGTAGTATTGGTAAATGAAGGAAGCGCATCCGCATCAGAAATTGTGGCCGGTGCCATTCAGGATCACGACAGGGGACTTATACTCGGAGAGAAAACATTCGGTAAAGGATTGGTCCAGACAATAGCACCACTATCTTATAATACATCTTTGAAGATTACTACTTCTAAATATTATACCCCGTCGGGCAGATGTATTCAAAAAGTTGATTACTCAGCGAAGAATAAGGTTATATCAGTCCCCGATTCACTGAAGACTGAAAAATTTACCACTGACAATAAAAGGATTGTTTATTCAGCCGGCGGAATTACACCTGATTCGATGGTAGTAAAAAATAAAAAGCCTGAGATTGTACTTGACCTTCTGGCAAAGGGAATGTTCTTCAAATTTGCGACACAATTTGCCGGGAAGAATGGTAACCCGGAAAACGCAAATGGAAGTTTTGATCAGGATAAGGCCTATTCTGAGTTTGAGAAATTTCTTGAGCAGACAAATTATAAGTACGAATCGGATTTTTACAGGAAATTGGATTTGCTGATGAAAGATCCGGACATAACTGAATATCAGAAAACCGCATCGGCAAAATTAACTGCTCTGAAGGATGAAATCAGTTCGGTCGATAAATTGATTATTGAGCACAACGAGAAATCAATAAAAGAGGAACTTAGAATTGAATTAAGTTCCCGGCTCCGTAACAGTAAGAGCAAGTTGACTGAGGCTTTGTCCGGAGACAATCAGTTCCTGACCGCGTTTGACCTGCTAAGAAATAAAGTATCATTTAATAAGTTGCTAAGCAAATAAAAGAAATAAAATATGTCCCAGAGAAAAAAAATCAGGAGTTCGTCAGTATTCAGGTATGATCCGTCATTTGGACGTTGCCCCGCCTGTAATGAATATAATACTCTCCGGAGATCAAGAAACCGGAGTATCATCGAAAGTATTATTAAAGCTACATCGGCGTTTAAGATTTATCGATGTAATAAATGCGGTTGGAGAGGGTACAGATCAACTATTCGATTTACATCGCGTTCATTCAAGTTTATTTTTTACTATTTATTGCTTGTTCTTTTCGTGGTGTTGATTTTACGTCAGGTATTAAGCAGATTGGGTTAGCCGTGACTGAATTGGTTATCGATCAGTTAAGAAGGATTTGTGGTTCTGCCAGCACACTTACTTCCAGGGAAGATAAAATTTGTTATTCTTACGACGGTACTCCGCTTTTCTATCAGGAACCCGAAGCGATACTTTTCCCGGAAACTGTTGAACAGATTTCGGAAATATTAAAATTAGCAAACCAGGAGAAATTTGCAGTTGTTCCGCGTGGCGCGGGAACCGGATTAAGCGGCGGTTCAGTTCCGTTAAAAGATTCGGTGGTCTTGGTAATGACTAAGTGGAACAAGATAATTGAGCTTGATGAAGCTAATCTTACCGTAACGGTCGAACCAGGTGTTGTTACCGGAGATCTGCAGAAGACGGTCGAAAAGAGCGGTCTGTTCTACCCGCCGGATCCCGGCAGTTCGAATGTTTGTACTATTGGCGGCAATGTCGCCGAAAACGCGGGCGGATTGCGCGGACTGAAATACGGAGTTACAAAAAACTATCTGATGGGGTTTGAGATGGTACTGCCGACAGGAGAGATACTTGTCTCAGGCGGAAAAAATTATAAAGATGTTGCCGGATATAATCTCCGTGATCTGGTCGTTGGCAGTGAAGGGACCTTGGGCATCTTTACAAAAATATTGCTAAAACTTATACCTGTACCTCAGCGTTCTATAACGATTACATCATCGTTCGGGAACCTGACCGACTGCGGGAACTCGGTTGCGAATATTATCTCTGCACACATCGTTCCTTCAATGATCGAATTTCTCGATAATACAACGATCAATTGTGTCGAGGATTTTACTCATATCGGGCTTCCAAGGAACGCTGCAGCGATGCTCATACTTGAAGTTGACGGCAGGGGAGATGTTGTTGATTACGAAGCAAACATGATTATGGAAATTCTGAAGAAGAATAACGCTGAAGGGATCCGTTCAACTTCCGATGCCGAACAGGCAAATACTCTTAAAACCGCCCGACGGAGCGCATTCAGTGCATTGGCGAGAAAAAGGCCCACTGCAATACTCGAAGATGCCACTGTTCCGAGGAGTGAATTACCTGTGATGATCGAAAAGGTGAGAACAGCAGCCGCACAGAATAATGTGGTCATAGGCAATTTCGGCCACGCGGGCGACGGTAATTTACACCCAACGTGCCTGATCGATGAAAATGATAAAGCCGAAGTTGACAGCGCATTACGAGCGTTTGATTTCATATTTAATGAAGCTATTAAACTTGGTGGGACAATTACGGGAGAACACGGTACCGGATTAGCAAAAAAGCATTTCTTTGAAAAATCAACACCGGCGCCGGCGCTGAATTTAATGAGAAAGATTAAATCTGCGGTGGATCCAAATAATATTTTGAATCCCGGTAAGATTTTCTCAAATTCTCCTAAGTGTGAATCCCTTAAACTTTCCTGATTAATAATGACCCCGTTCTGCACACGGTCTTTAATCCTTTTAGTTCTGGCCGTAACATTTCTAAAGGCTCAAAGTCAATCTGATTCCGTTCAAAGCATTGTTAATGATTTACTTGCTGAGATCCATTATGAT
Organism: uncultured Ignavibacteriales bacterium; assembly: GCA_903843135.1. Classification (GTDB taxonomy): domain Bacteria; phylum Bacteroidota; class Ignavibacteria; order Ignavibacteriales; family Ignavibacteriaceae; genus JABWCL01. Next base: position 3,423 of record CAIMOS010000063.1, read on the forward strand.
GGAAATGAATTGGTGAATTCTTACCTGGTCTCTGATCTGCCTGATCGATTCAGTGGTAAAGTAATTCTTGATACGCTGGGGTGTACGGTTTTCCCGATCTATATCCCCGGTGAAGGTTTAAGATTTGACGAAAAAGAACTGACCGAATTTCTGGCGATGGAGAAATCTGAACTGGATTTTTCCGCTTTTATACGGGACCACGATGTGACCCACTCAATTTCCAGAGTCCATTGTGATGCATCAGGAAATATCAGGAAGATTCAGAAACTTAATCCTGAATACAATGATGATTTTGGAACCGTTTTAACAACATCTTATTATCTCAACGGGCGATTAGCTCTAATCGTGAATGATTATTGTCTTGAAAAAAGAAATCTGCTCGTTGTTCATAAATTCACCTGGGCTGCTGATCTAAAATCCATTTCCGAGATCAAAACCATAACATATTGAATAACAGAATTTTGAAAAATCCTGAACTTGGAATAATACGGGCGGCTCTGCCGGATGACGAGATCCTCACAAAATGTATTCATTGCGGAATGTGCCTCGCAACTTGTCCGACATATGATTTAACTAAGTTGGAAAGATCTTCTCCCAGAGGAAGAATTCAACTGATTAAAGCAGTTGCTGACGGGAGGCTGGAAATTACTCCGACGTTTATTGAAGAGATGAGTTTTTGTCTCGATTGCCAGGCCTGCGAAACTGCTTGTCCGGCGGGGGTAAAGTACGGAAGAATGGTTGAGTCATCCCGTGTCCTTATTGAGGATACGAAAGAGAATTATGCTATACCCGATATTGTAAAAAAGATCGGGTTAAATTATATTCTCACAAATAATCTTGCTTTAAGAACAGTGGCTTTCTTAATGCTGTTAATTCAGAGGTCCGGTCTTCAGTTCCTGATGATGAAATCCGGATTTCTTAAGATATTTAATAAGAATTTTAACGAGTATCTGAAATTACTCCCGAAGATGAAATTCAAAACAACGCGGGGTCTTTTAAAGGGTGTTTCCCTTAAACCGGAGCGCTCAAGGTATAAAGCAGCATTTTTATCGGGCTGCATTATGGACGTGGCTTTTTCTGATGTTAACCTCGATACAATTCAGTTTTTGTTAAAAAACGATTGTGAGGTTTTTATTCCGGAGAAACAGGTGTGCTGCGGTTCTCTTCACGCTCACAATGGGGAAATGAAAACGGCTTTTGCATTAATGAAAAAGAATTTGGATGCATTTTTAGCGGAGGATTATGATTACCTCGTTTCAAACTCAGCCGGCTGCGGGGCATTTATGAAGGAATATGGACATCTGCTCAGTGATGATCCGGTGTATTCAATCGCGGCTGGAAAATTCTCTGAAAAAGTAAAAGATTTTTCTGAGTTCGTTCATCTTACTGATTTCCAGACTAAGTTGAGGCCGCCGGATGAAACAGTTACATACCACGATGCCTGTCATTTGGTGCATTCTCAAAAAGTTTCGCAGGAACCGCGTCAGATGTTGGCAAAAATTCCCGGGATAATGATGGAAAATCTGAATGAATCAACATGGTGCTGCGGAAGCGCCGGAATTTATAATGTAACCCGGTATGAAGATTCGATGCATTTCCTTGACAAAAAGATGCAGAACCTTAAAAACACAAAAGCAGACGTCGTTCTCACCGCAAATCCGGGATGTATGCTGCAGATAGAATACGGCATAAAAAAATACGGACTCAAAATGCGAATTGAACACCCGGCTACATTCCTTAATCGCCTTATAAAAGAATAATAAAATATTAGTAACATAACTTTTGTTATTTAGCTCTTGTTTCTTAAATTTAGCCTTTGTTTTTCAACGTATCTTGATACCGGTTTCCTTCTGATTTTTCCAAGGTACATCTTATAAAAGTCAATATTTTACAGGATATTAATGTCGAATATTTTTATTGATTATCTCCTGAGGGTCCGATTACCAATTACCTTATTTGTGATTATAGTCTCTTTTGCTCTGACTTATTTCCTTTCCCGGGGAGAAAGAGACGGAATCGGATACCAGCCGGAACAGCCGATAGCTTTTTCACACGCTTTACACGCAGGGCAAATGGGCATCGATTGTCAATACTGCCACACTGGAGTTGAAAAATCGCGTCACGCGGGTATTCCCCAGGTTGCCACCTGTATGAACTGCCACTCAGTTGCAAGGAAAGACCGTCCGCAGATCATTAAATTGACCTCGTTCTATAAAGAGGGAAAAGCTCTTGGATGGGTCAGAATCCACAAAGTTCCCGAGTACGCCTACTTCAACCACAGCGTACACGTTAACAAGGGAATAGAATGTGCCTCCTGCCACGGTGACGTTGCCCAAATGGAGAAAGTTGCACAGGTAAACCGTTTCACAATGGGCGCTTGTCTGGATTGCCACAGAAATGCACCGGCTAAATTGCCATATCTTAAAAACGTAAAGAAGGGCCCGGACTATTGCTGGGCTTGCCATCGTTAAAAACCGGAGAGCGAATGAATAATTTATTACAATCTTTAACCAAGAGAAAAAGTTTTTTACTTCTGATTCCGGCTGCCGTGATTGCTTTTCTGGTGCCGGGGAATAAAAAATCCCTACATAAAATCGTTTCAAATAATTCCCGGATCAAACCTGTTATTCATCCGGATGCAGTACAAAGACAAAAAAAGGTTTAGCAGATGTCTGAAATGAACAATCATCAAGAGAATCAATCTCTTCCTGATAGTAATTACTGGAAAAGTTTCGAAGAACTTTACCGCGATCAAAAGGCCATAAGCGAAAGTCACCGTGAATTTAAAGAAGGTGTGACGGATGAATTTGATCCCGATAAAAATCTTTCCGGTATATCAAGAAGAAAATTTTTAGCGCTTTTGGGTGCATCGGCTGCTTTTGCTGGCGCCGGATGCTCTGATTACCCCGACAAAGGTGCCATTATCCCTTATAATAAAAAACCTGAAGAAGTGGTGCCGGGTAAGGCTAATTACTATGCATCAACCTGCGCGGGATGTTCGAGTGCCTGCGGTATTCTAATTAAAACCCGTGAAGGCAGACCGATTAAAGTGGACGGCAATCCTGATCATCCTGTCAGCAGGGGGAAAATTTGCAGTCAGGGCCAGGCCAGTATTCTTAATTTGTATGATCCGTCAAGACTTCAGGATCCGATGGTTTACAAAGACGGATTCTGGAACAAAGAAACCTGGTCAAAAGTCGATAAGGATATCGCGGGAATTCTAAAGACTGCTCAGGGCAAAGAAATTGTTATCCTCGGCAGAAAAATCACCTCGCCTACTTTTAAGAAGGTTTTGGATGAATTTAAAGCTAAGTATCCTTCGGCAAATGTTTATTCTTATGAAATCTTCGGAGACAGTATCCGCAGTTCTGCGTGGTCGAAATGTTATCCGGGCACAGCATATCCCTCAATTAAATGGGACGCTGCCAGGACGATAGTTTCTTTTGAAGGTGATTTCCTTGGCGTTGACGGCAATAAAGTTGAACAGAGCAGAATGTTCGCTAAGAACAGAGATGTGAACGATCCGAAGAATTTTAACCGCCTTTATGTGATTGAAGGTAAATTAAGCCTTACCGGCAGTAACGCCGACCACAGGATTAAGTTATCGGTCGCAGAACAATACGAATTATTGCTTGCATTTGTGAATGAGCTCTCAGCGAATTCAGCTGTATCTTCAAGGATGAAACCGGCTTTGAAATCATTGGCAGCATCTTATTCACTAAAAAATATCGCTTCCAAATACGGAATTGATTATAAGATCCTTCAGGCTATGGTTAAGGATCTTACTGCTAATCAGGGCCGGTCGCTGATATACGGCGGTGTTGCTCTTTCAGAATCAGCCCACATTATCATTAACGGACTTAACGATGCGCTTGGAAATACTGCATTGTACAATGCTCCGGGTGTTGAGCAGTTCCAGATGGCTGCTGTAAATGAGATTGCATCACTCGTTGGCAGAATGAAGCAGGGAAGTGTTCATTCAGTGATCAATGTTGATTGTAACCCTGTCTATGAATTCCCGGCTGATCTCAAAGTTGCGGAAGCTTTCAAAAAAGTCGAATTTGTTATCAGCCTGTCTGAATTTTCAAATGAGACAACAGCAGTAAGTAAGATTGTCCTCCCGATAAACCACGGTTTTGAATCCTGGGGTGATCATCAGACCCGTCAGGGCTTTTACAGCCTTCAGCAGCCTGTCATTGCGCCTCTCTATAACACGAGGCAAAGAGAAGCGGTATTATTAAACCTGCTTTCAGAAAACCCGAGTACTTACAGCTCAGATATTTATCATAAATATCTCAAGAGTAACTGGCAGCTGAATATTTATCCCGGTATAAATTCCGCCTTCGGTTTTGAGAAATATTGGTTGGGTGTTCTGCACGATGGCGTTGCCTTAACCTCCGCTGCATCCTCGGGAAATTATAGTATATCAGACCAATCATTTGCCGGTCTTGAGTCGACAATAAAGCTGAATGGTTACTTAATGATGCTTAATGAAAGTCCTCATTTAAGTGACGGGCGTTTTGCACACAATGGCTGGCTTCAGGAATTGCCCCATCCTGTTACGAAAGTTACCTGGGACAATTATGCGTCAGTTTCTTACCAGACATCGCTGAAATTGGGCGTGAAAACTAATGATTTGGTTGAGGTAAACGCTTCCGGAACGAAGTTAAACCTCCCGGTCGTCGTGCAGCCCGGAATGGCAGATAACGTTATCTCGGTTGAACTGGGCTACGGAAGGTCAAATTCGCACATTGTGGCTGACGGTGTAGGTTTTAATGCAAATCAGTTCCTTAGCTCAAAATATACTTATTCACCGTTTGTGATTACAAACGTATCAGTCTCTAAAGTTCCGGGTAAGTATAGTGTCGTATCTACCCAGGACCATCACAGTTTTGACGATGATCTGATCAAAGACATACATAAAAAACGTGAAATTATCCGCGAAGGTACTGTGGCGCAGTACATAAAGAATCCGGACTTCATACACGGTGAAGGCAAAAAAGAGCACGTCAATATGTACGAAGATCATCAGTATGATAATGTAAAGTGGGGAATGGCGATTGATCTGAACAAGTGCATTGGCTGCGGCGATTGTACTGTTGCCTGCAACGTTGAAAACAATATTCCGGTTGTCGGAAAGGACCAGGTTGAACGGGGAAGGGATATGCTCTGGATCAGAATAGACCGCTATTATTCCGGCACTCCGGATGATCCGAAAGTCAGTTTTCAGCCCATGCTTTGCCAGCACTGCGATCAGGCTCCGTGCGAGAATGTTTGTCCGGTTGTTGCCACTACTCACAGCCCTGATGGACTTAATCAGATGGTTTATAACCGCTGCGTTGGAACCAGGTATTGTTCGAACAACTGTCCTTATAAAGTAAGAAGATTTAATTACTATAACTTCAGGGATAATTTCGCTGAAGGGCATTACCTCGGCACATCGCTCGAGTTATTGCATAATCCTGAAGTAACCGTACGTTCACGCGGCGTGATGGAAAAATGTACTTTCTGTATTCAGCGTATTTCGGATGCAAGGGCAGAAGCAATCAAAGACGGCGTAGCCTTGACGGGTGATGAAGTTAAAACTGCCTGCCAGGAAGCGTGTGCTACGAATGCAATTAAATTCGGCAGCGTAAACAATAAAAACTCAGAATTATATAAATACAGAAATCACAGTTTAGGGTATCACGTGCTTGAAGAATTAAACACAAGGCCGAATGTTACCTATGTTGCTAAATTAAAAAATACGTTTTCGGAGGAAGCCTAAGTGAAAATTGATTACTCAATTGAGGCGCCAGCAATAGAAGGCAGACTCTCAATCGCCCAGATTGAGGCCCTTATTGCAAAACCCTTAGACAGTAAACCTGATAAAAAATTTCTTTTAGCTCTTTCGGTCAGCGGATCAGCGCTGGCATTAGGCGCTATTTGTGTCCTTATGACCTTTTACTTTGGTATAGGTCTGTGGGGCAACAATCAACCCGTGGGTTGGGGATTTGATATCGTCAACTTCGTTTTCTGGGTAGGTATCGGTCACGCAGGGACGCTTATCTCTGCGATTCTTTTTCTTTTAAGACAGAAATGGAGAACCGGTATTGCCAGGTTCGCAGAGGCTATGACCATTTTTGCGGTTATGACCGCTGGCCTCTTCCCGGCGTTACATACCGGCCGCCCCTGGCTAGACGGTTATCTTCTGCCCTATCCGAACCAGCACGGTTTATGGGTTAATTTTACTTCACCGTTGCTTTGGGACGTTTTCGCAGTCTCCACTTATTTTACCGTTTCTCTGGTATTCTGGTATGTCGGACTGATCCCCGATTTCGCCTCACTGAGAGACAGGACAACTTCTAAACTTAAAAAAACTATTTATTCGATTTTCTCACTTGGGTGGAGACATTCACACAGAAACTGGCAGCATTACGAAAAAGCCTATATGTTGCTGGCCGGTTTTGCTACTCCTCTCGTTCTTTCAGTACACACTATCGTGAGTTTTGATTTCGCTGTCTCAATTATGCCCGGATGGCACGCCACTATTTTCCCTCCATACTTTGTTGCGGGAGCGATCTTCTCGGGATTCGCAATGGTTGTTACTGTACTGATTTTTGTACGCAAGATTTTTGACCTGGAACATATCATAACCGTAAATCACCTTGAGAAAATGAACAAGGTTATACTTGCAACCGGAATGATGGTTGGTTACGCTTATGCGATGGAATTTTTTATTGCCTGGTACAGCGGTAACCCGATTGAGCAGTTTGTATTTATCAATCGTGCATTCGGACCATATTACTGGGCTTACTGGATTATGGTTAGCTGCAATGTTCTCTTTCCGCAGTTATTCTGGGTCAGGAAATTCAGACGCAATATTCCGCTGATGTTTGTAGTTTCAATTTTTGTGAACATTGGTATGTGGTTTGAAAGATTTGTAATTACCGTTACTTCACTCCACAGGGATTTTCTCCCTTCCAGTTGGGGATACTACACTCCTACATTATACGATATAGGAATTTTAATCGGCAGTTTCGGTTTGTTCTTTACATTAGTTATACTTTTCACTAAAGCACTGCCCGTAGTTTCAATTGCTGAAATCAAAGCGGTGGCAGACGGCGCTCAGCCTACTCATCACGAGGAAGGGGGGAGCCACTAATGGAAAAGAAACTATTTGGCGTAACAGCGCTTTTTAATACTCCTGATGAAATTATTAAAGCCGCAAAAGGTGTCCGCGAGAGTGGATATGTAAAGTACGACGTCTTCACTCCTTATCCCATTCATGGAATGGATGATGCAATGAAGTTGAAGCCCTCGAAATTGGGATATCTTACGCTTGGTTTCGGATTGACCGGAACTTTTATTGCACTATTTTCAATGTGGTTTACTATGGCAATGGATTACCCGATGATCATCGGCGGTAAACCATTTTTTGCTCTGCCTGCATTCATTCCGGTAACTTTTGAGTTGACCGTATTACTCGCGACACTTGCGACAGTAATCGGAATGCTGACATTCTTTTTCTATTTCCCCAATAACAGCCATCCACTTCACGATACAACTTTTATGAAGGCTGTATCGCACGATAGGTACGGTGTATGTATTGAATCAATTGATCCGAAGTTTGATATTACCAAGGCAAAAACCGCGCTTAGCGGTTTGGGCGGATACGATATTCAGGAAATTTATTATCCTGAGAAATCAGATATCAGGCTTTTTGATCCTAAGTTTATTGTTTTTCTGATAGTCGTTGCAGCCGTAACGTCAGGCGCGATTTACTTTGCCCTGAATAAACTTGTGTATATGCAGCCTTTTACCTGGATGCAGCACCAGCAAAAATTGAGCGCTCAGGCTGAGACAAAATTCTTTGCTGATAAATTCAGTATGAGGCCTAAAGTTGAAGGCACCGTTGCGAGAGGGTATATCCCTTATGAATTCAAAGGATTGGCTGCGCCGACTACAGAAATCGTTAATCCCACATTTCCGTCAGAAAAAAATCTTGCTCTTGGTAAAAAGAAATTCCTGACATTTTGCTCACCTTGTCACGGAAATTATGGCGATGGTGACAGCAGATTGCGGGGACAGTTCCCTAATCCGCCGAGCCTTCATTCTGCAAAAGTACGAGGATGGAATGACGGTAATCTTTATCACGTTCTTGTTAACGGACAAAATGTTATGCCTTCATACGAATCACAAATATTGCCGGAAGAGAGATGGGCAATAGTTAATTACATCCGGGTGCTTCAGAAAGCAAAAAATGCAACTCTTGAAGACATTCAGGCAGTCAGAAAGGAGGGCAAATAATGTCAGAAATTAATTATAACTATGATCAGAAAGTTCTGCCCAAAAAAGTGCTTAATATTGGTCTTGGCCTTCTGGTAGTCGGAACCGGCTTCGGACTGATAGGATTGCTGCTTGATTCCCAGAGATTTTTGCTGAATTATCTCATTGCTTTTACTTTCCTTATCAGTGTTGCTGTGGGGACTTTATTCCTCGTTGCACTTGAGTACGTTGCGGGAGCGGATTGGAGTGTTCCGATCAGAAGAGTTACCGAATTCTTCTCGTCAACCGTGCCGTTTTTACTCATCCTCGGAATTCCGCTTTTGTTTAATATCGGAAGCCTTTTCCATTGGTCGCATCCTGAAGCGATAGCTAACGATAAAATATTACAAAGCAAGGCGCCGTACCTGAATACTCAGTTCTTTATTATTCGTTTCATCGTTATTATTGCCATCTGGAGTCTATTCTGGTTTATACTATCGAGGAATTCGAAGAAACAGGACACAAGTAAAGACCAGTCAATCACTAAACGCAACATACGCTACTCAGCAATATTTATTCCCGTATTCGCGATAACGATCTCATTGATCTCCATAGATTGGATTATGAGTCTTGATCCGCACTGGTTCTCGACAATTTTCGGCATATACTTCTTTGCTGGAACTGTTTTAGCGTCGCTTTCAGTGGTCACTTACGCCGTTGTCAAATTATATGAGAACGGATATCTTCATCCAAGAATTAAAAAGGATCATCTCTATAGCCTTGGCGCATTATTATTTGCCTTTGTGAATTTCTGGGGCTACATCGCTTTTTCACAGTATATGCTTATTTGGTATGCAAATTTACCGGAAGAGACTTACTGGTATCTGAACAGGTGGGAAGGGATGTGGATTTATGTGTCGCTTCTGCAGATTGTAGTTCACTTCCTGGTACCGTATTCGGTGCTTTTATCTCAGCCAGCTAAGATGGATCCCAAAAAACTGAAGTTTGCAGCGTTATGGATACTCTTCGCGCATTTGATTGATCTTTACTGGCTAATAATGCCGAACTACCATTCAGAAGGCGGAAGTTCCTGGATATACCTCCTCGAATTTGCGTTCCCAATGGCAGCAGTGGGGATACTTTGCGTCGTATTTTATCTGAACTATAAAAAAACTAATATTCTTCCGGTCGGAGATCCTAAACTGGAAAAAGGCCTGAACTTTAAATTATAATGTTTTGGAATTATGAAATCAGAAAAAGATAATTTATTTAACAAAGTCACAGGGAATCCGTTACTTTATATTGCATTGTCTTACCCCTATATTTTGGTGGTATTGCTATCGATGGGATTCCTCTATATAAATAATTTACCTGCGATAAGGCAGAATTCCGTACCGCCTGCATTAAGTGACAGCCTGAAAGTGATTCCTGAACTTACCATACAGGAACCCCGGATAACTTCCGCTGTTGACCTGGCGGTGATTTCCGCACCAACTCCGGCTATGCTGGAAAAAGGGAAGCAACTATATACCAATACTTGTTCTTCCTGTCACGGCGCTGAAGGAAAAGGTGACGGAACGGCAGGCGTTGCGTTAAATCCGAAACCCAGAAATTTCACCGGGAAAGACGGCTGGAAGAACGGAAGAAAATTCAGTCAGATGTACAAAACATTGCAGGAGGGTATTGCCGGATCGGGTATGCCTGCTTACGACTATATACCTGCTGAAGACCGTATCGCGATTATCAGTCACGTCCGAACAATTATGCCCCAACCGGATGTTGATTCCCCGGCTGAGATTGCAAAACTTGATGAGACTTACAAATTGTCAAAAGGTACTGAACAACCGGGAACTATTCCGGTGGCTAACTCCGAGAAAATTCTTTTGGGAAACAATGCGGCAAAATCAATTTCAATAGATAACATTACTTCCAGAATTAAAAACCTGAGAACTGAAAATAGTTTACTCGATAGAGTCGTCTCCAATGATCGATTGCTCGTTGTTACTCTAATTAACAATCAGTCCTGGAAAACTGATTTTAATGCTTTCCAAAATTTTCTGAGTGTTAATCTCGGAAAAAATGGTCTCAGTACCGTTGTTGTCAGTATGTCCAAAGATGACCTTAATCAGATTTATTTCTTACTAAAAGGTTTAGTGTAACGGCTCTTTTATGATTAATAAAATCCTTCTCCTAGTGTTTTTGGTGGCCTCAGTTTATAATGCTGAAGTTCAGAATGTCAAGGTTGGTATAGATGAAAAACTTGGCGCGACACTCACTCTTAATTCGAAATTGGTGAATGAAAAAGGGGAATATGTTGCTGTCGAGAAACTAATAAATAAACCTACAATCCTGATGTTTGTTTACTATGAGTGCCCTGGCATTTGTTCACCGCTTATGTCTGAAGTAGCCGCAAAAGTAAACCAGATCGATTTGGTCCCCGGGAAAGACTACCAGATAGTGTGCATTTCGATCGATCACGAAGAAGATTATGAATTAGCTTCCAAAAAAAAGACGAACTACCTTAATCTGATAAAGAAGCCTTTTCCAGATTCTGCGTGGCATTTTTTGACAGGGGACAGTATCACCGTAAATAAACTGGCAGATGCCGCAGGTTTCCGGTTTTACAGGGACGGTGACGAATTCGTCCACGCCGGTACGCTGATTATGGTTTCTCCAACCGGAGTGATAACCAGATATCTTTTAGGTACAACATTTCTTCCGTTTGATGTGAAGATGGGAATACTGGAAGCATCTGAAGGCAAGATCACCCCGACTGTTGCAAAAATGCTGAAATTTTGTTTCTCCTATGACCGCGAAGGGAGAACATATGTTTTGAATATCACAAGAATTTTCGGAGCCGGAATTATATTATTCGCGGTTGTATTTGTAATTATAATTTCTGTTAAAAGTAAGAAAAGAAAGGAAATAACAGGTTAAATTTATGACAGCCAATCCCTCTGGCGTAAACAGCGTCAGTTATCTGGAATATAAAGGCCGGCATAAAGGAATTAAGAGTTGGATTTTTTCGACCGACCATAAGAGAATCGGTATCCTGTACCTGATCTCTATGCTTACATTTTTTGCGGTCGGAGTTACTTTTGGTTTTCTGATGAGGTTGGAACTATTTTCTCCGGGTCCGAGCATAATGGATCCCCAGACGTATAACTCGATCTTCACTCTGCACGGCATAATAATGATCTTCCTGTTTATTATACCCGGTCTTCCTGCAGTTTTTGGCAATTTCTTTTTACCGATAATGATTGGCGCAAAAGATGTCTCTTTTCCGCGCCTGAATCTGCTCTCCTGGTGGCTTTTCGTTGCCGGTGGATTACTTGCAATTATATCGGTTTTCCTCCCCGGCGGTCCTGCCGATACCGGGTGGACCTTCTATATTCCCTACAGTGTCCGCTCCGGGACAAATGTCGTTCCGGCTTTACTTGCTGCTTTTATTTTGGGATTCTCCTCGATTCTCACCGGCCTGAACTTTGTTACAACAGTTCATCGCTTAAGAGCCAAAGGAATGACATTCTTCAAGATGCCGCTGTTTATCTGGTCGCTCTATTCAACTGCCTGGATACAGATACTTGCCACACCTATTATCGGCATCACATTGCTGCTGGTAGTAATGGAGAGATGGTTGGGTGTTGGAATTTTTGATCCGGCGCTCGGAGGAGATCCGGTTCTTTATCAGCATCTTTTCTGGATATATTCGCATCCTGCAGTTTATATTATGATACTTCCTGCAATGGGTGTTGTATCGGAAATTATCCCGGTATTCAGTCGCCGTACTATCTTCGGGTACAAGTTCATCGCCTTTTCAAGTGTAGCTATTGCTTTACTGGGATCACTCGTCTGGGCGCACCATATGTTTACGGTCGGAATGAGCAATACCGCGATGTTTATTTTTTCATTCCTGACATTTATTGTTGCAATACCAAGCGCGATAAAAGTTTTCAACTGGGTAGCAACATTATATAAAGGTTCTATATACACTGAGCCGCCGTTGTTGTACGCTCTCGGATTTATTTTCCTTTTCTCAATCGGCGGATTTACCGGGCTTATGCAGGGCGCGCTCTCGGTCAATATGCATATTCACGATACTTCATTTATAGTGGCGCATTTTCATTATGTAATGTTCGGCGGCACAGGATTCGGAATATTTGCCGCAATGCATTACTGGTGGCCAAAAATGTTCGGCAGAAAATATAAAATTAAAACGGCTAAAACTGCTTTTTGGTTTTTATTTATCGGTTTTAATCTTCTTTATTTCCCGATGTTCATTATGGGTTGGTTAGGAATGCCGAGACGTTATTATGATTATCTCCCGGAATATACACCTTACCACAGATTATCAACTATCGGGTCCTGGATTCTGATAACCGGTCTGATAATAATGTTTTCTAACTTGTATTCTGCCCTAAGAAGGGGAGAGAAGACCACCGAACCAAACGTTTGGGGAGGCGAGACATTAGAATGGAAATCGGCCACGCCGCCGCCGCTTGAAAACTTTGACGTTTTACCGGAAGTTTCTGAAGCGCCGTATGAATACAAAGAAAATGATGAAGTTGAAGAGAAAAAGACGGAGGAGGCAGTTTGAGCAGTGCAGAACACGCTGTAGGACATCACGTCCACAGGGATGATGAAGGCGCCCGTCTTGGAATGTGGCTCTTTCTTTTTACGGAGCTCCTCCTTTTTGGAGGTATGTTTCTCATTTATTCAATATACCATTATGTTCATCAGTCGGAGTTTCATCTGGCAGCCAAACAACTTAACACGATGTTTGGTACACTCAATACTTTTATATTGCTCACCAGCAGTTTGACAATGGCATTGTCAATAGCAGCAATTCAGAAGGAAAAGAAAGCCCTATCTGTTTTTTTGCAGCTTGTCACAATTCTGTTCGCGGTTTTCTTTATGGTTAATAAGTATTTTGAGTGGTCCGCCAAAATTCAACACGGAATATATCCCGGTTCAGAGGAATTGCTTATGAAAAGCAACGGTGAAATTCTGTTTTTTGGTTTGTATTATCTGATGACCGGATTACACGGTTTGCACGTAATTATCGGCGTATTGATCATTGGATATATGACCATTGGTACGGTAAAAGGTAAAATTAATTCCGGAAATTTCGTAAGACTTGAAGCCGCGGGTTTATACTGGCACCTAGTTGATATTATCTGGATATTCTTATTCCCGTTATTCTATCTTATTGTTTAAGGAAAGTTAAATGAGTCAGAATAATCTTAACCAGGATTTACAGCACGGTAATGTAAGTTACGGTTTATACTTTTTAGTTTGGTTCGCATTGCTGGTTCTAACGGGGCTTTCCGTTACGGTAGTGGGAATAGATTTTGGAAAATTTACTGTTGCAATAGCAATGATAGTCAGCTGTGTTAAAAGTTATCTGGTCCTGACGGTTTTTATGCATCTAAAATCAGAAAATCCGGTTTTTCGCATATTCGTTGGGGTCGCGCTTTTCTTCTTAGTTGTATCTTTTGCCCTATTGTTCTCAGATTATAGCTTTATGTAAGGTAAGAAATATGTTTCCAGCTTCAAATTATGTCGATAAAGTTGATTTTGCTTTTATTTTTATAACGGTTATATCGTTTGCCTTACTGGCACTGGTTACCATACTTATGCTGTATTTTGTTTTCAAGTATAACCATAAGAGAAATAAGAAGGCCACAAATATTCACGGAAGCATTCCGCTCGAGATATTCTGGACGGTTATTCCGGTAATATTAGTACTCGGTATGTTTTATTTCGGTTGGGTCGGCTATGTCGATTCTGTAAATCCGCCTGCAGATTCTATGGTCATCAAAGTAACCGGACAAATGTGGAAATGGTCTTTTGAATATCCTGACGGTTTTAAGACAGATACTCTGTACGTTCCTGCCAATGTACCGGTAAAACTAAATTTGAATTCGGTGGATGTTAATCATAGCTTCTATATTCCTGCTTTCAGGCTAAAGAAGGACGTGTTGCCTAACAGGAATAATTCGCTCTGGTTTAACGCGGATAAAACAGGCTCGTACGATATCGCGTGCGCTGAATATTGCGGATTGAGGCATTCGTATATGTATACCAAAATAGTGGTCATTACGAAGGACAATTTTACCGCCTGGAAGAACGCACAAATCGCAAAAGCAAAATAAGAGATTGCTTAAAAATCGATGAAACATCTTTCGGCCATACTCGAATTAGCAAAAATCAGGATCACATTTTTCGTGATGCTGACTACAACTTTTGGGTATGTGTGTTATAAAGGTTCTTTTGGATTTGACGCTCTGATTGCTTCAATCGGAATATTTCTGATGGCGTGCGGTTCGGCCGCGCTCAACCATATTCAGGAATATAAATTCGACTCAATGATGGAAAGGACTAAAAACAGGCCCTTACCCTCAGGAAGATTAGGCCTCCCGTTTGCCCAGATACTGAGTATCGTATGGGCAGCTTTAGGGTTCCTGATTCTTCTCTTTTATTTCGGTTTTGTTCCGTCAGTTCTGGGATTTCTTGCTTTAGTAGTTTATAATCTTGTATACACGCCTTTGAAGCGTGTTAATTCGATGGCAATTTTCCCAGGTTCGTTAATCGGGGCAATACCGCCAATGGTCGGGTGGGTTGCTGCCGGCGGCAGTGTATTCGATTTCCAGGCCCTTAGTCTGGCTTTCTTTTTCTTTATCTGGCAGATTCCTCATTTTTGGCTTTTACTGCTTCTTTTCGGTAATGATTACAAACTTGCCGGGTTCCCGACTTTGTTAAACTATTTCAGCAGGGAGCAACTGTCAAGGATAACATTTGCCTGGATCATTGCTACTGTGGCAATGGGTCTTCTGCTTCCTGTATTTGTGTTGTCAAAAGTTCCGCTAACCATAATTCTAATAGGGTTATTTGCTGCCTGGCTTTTATATGATTCGGTAAAATTGTTAACGTCCGAACAGGATAATAAAAACTATAGTTTCGCGTTCAGGCATATTAATTTTTTTGTTCTTGCAGTCGTAATAAGTATTTCAATTGATAAATTAAAATAATCATCAGGACATTTTTCAAATGGAGTTTTTAGATAAATTAGTTTCACCTCAGTCCCTCGAACATCTTAAACTGTTGCATTATCTTTCAGGTATGGTGCTCATTCTTTTTGTGCCTTTTCTGGGAATGTTAATCGGCGGACTATGGTTGTCCTTATACTATAAATCAAAATCCGTTAAAACATCTAATACGGCTTATCTGAAATTCGCAGGAGAAATAATCGAGCATACCACGATTACAAAAAGCGCGGGTGTTGCTTTCGGGATTGTTCCGGTTATAACTTTGTTAATGACTTATGCCCAGATCCTCCATACAGTTGAAAATACAATCTTCGTCTATTTCTTTTTAGGACTGTTTTTTATTATTCCGGGGACAGTTCTGGCATACGTTTTCAGATACAGTTTTTCATTCTCTACTCTTTATAGTGAACTTAAAGAGAACATCAGCCAGTCGAAAAACACAGATGCATTAAAACGTTATGATACACTGGCTGAAAAAACTTTGCGGTTGAAACAGCGTTCTGGCCGCTGGGCTTTGATATTTCTTCTTGTCGGCACATTTTTCTTCTCTGCAGGAGTTACTCTTCTGACTACTCCGCAGGCGTGGGGAGCGAGTACCGGACTCATCGCGGTATTTTCGAATGTATATATCTGGATGCGTTGGCTGATGATTGTTATTTTGTCTTTTGTGATTTCCGGAGGATATCTTCTGTTTATATATTTCTTCTGGGAGGGCGGAGTGAAGTTTATTGACAGTTCCTATCAGGATATAGTAAAAAAGAATTTGCCTAAAGTTACTTTGCTTTCCGGATTGGTACTTCCTTTATTTATTCTCGTTAATGCCTCCCGGTTTCCGGCACAAGCATACAGTAACTCATTATTCTTCTTTTTCTTTGTATCAATAATTGTTCTTTTTATATCATATCACTTCCTCTATGATATGCTTCGCAATAACCACACAAAGAGGGCTATGTGGGTCTTTTTTCTGGCGCTTTCAACCAGTTCCTCAATCGTTATAGCAGAGGAGGCAGCGCTTTCCGGGTATTCTCATAAACACGCATTGATCCTTGGATTAAACTACGACAAATCATACGCGGAACTTCAAAAAGCTGTCGGAACAGCCGGCGGAGTTGACGTTGCGGGGATCTTCAACACTAAATGTCTCGCCTGCCATTCATTCGATAAAAAAGTAGTTGGGCCTCCATACAAAGAGACACTTCCCAAATATGAAGGGAAAACCGCTCAGTTGGCAGAGTTTATTAAGAATCCGGTTAAGAAAAATCCCGACTATCCGATTATGCCTAACCAAGGATTAAAACCACAGGAAGCAGCCGCGATTGCTAAATTCATTCTGGAAGAGTATAAAAAAAGATAAAACTCTTTTAATACAAAACACAATTATTTTGAAAGCCATCGAAGATTCAATTCTTCGGTGGCTTTTTTCGTGCGCCCGGCATATTCATTAACTCGGAGGTGAAAGTCCTCTGCGAGCATGGTAGTGGGAATCGCAAGTCAAAGGC
>CAIMOS010000064.1 GCA_903843135.1 uncultured Ignavibacteriales bacterium
GCGTAACTTCATCTGTATCACTTTATATTTTTTATAAAATCATTAATAATCTTTGAAAATTCTGACGGCTTTTCCAGATGCACATTGTGCCCTGCATCGCCGACAATTTTTAATTCAGAACTTTTAATCACGTTATTTACTTCAGATAATATCTGTTTGTATTTGCTGTCTTCCTCACCTGCAACCAACAGAACCGGGACATCAATCTTTTCTAGATCATCCCAGACAGGCTTCATCTCGCCTGTACCGAATCCTTCAAGCAGTCTGATCAAGCCTGTTTCAGAATTCGCCGATCGCTTTTGAATAAGCCCTGAGAAAAGATCAGCTCCCAATTTCCCATCCAACCCGGCAAAAATCCCGGTCCGGAGCCACTTTCCAATAAATTTTGGGACGCCATCAATCCTGATGCTTCTGATTAATTCAGCGTCGGAATCCTTCCGCATCATCCTATCAGTCAGATTACGAATACCCGGAGTCGAACTTTCGATAATCAACCCTGATAATGTATCAGAATACTTTACAGCATAACTGAACGCAAGCCTTCCCCCCATTGAATAACCGCACAGTACCGGTCTCTTCTTAAAGTTCAAACCGATAAACTTCCGAATTAGTTCTGTCAGCCCTTCACTGTTATAGAAACTTTTATCATCAGGAATATCGCTACTGCCGGCGCCGGGCAAATCGATGATATGAGCGTTGATCCCCTGACCGAAATAACTGATCACGGGTTCCCACTCGGTTCCGTTTCCTGTGAATCCGTGAATGAATAAAATATCCGTTCCTGACTCAGATCTGATAATCGAATCGTAATATATCCCGGTATTTCTGAAACTGAATTTCATACAGAAAATGAATACT
Source organism: uncultured Ignavibacteriales bacterium (assembly GCA_903843135.1). Lineage (GTDB taxonomy): Bacteria > Bacteroidota > Ignavibacteria > Ignavibacteriales > Ignavibacteriaceae > JABWCL01. Next base: position 859 of record CAIMOS010000064.1, read on the forward strand.
TACAAAAATACAAAAGGTGTTTCCAATTCAGAAGTTAAAATAAATTCCGGAAAGCAGGCATCTTATAATCCTGACAGTCCATCGAGATGGGCAATTACGCTCCCGGACAGAGCATTTAGGTTATATCCCCCTTCCAGGACGGAAATTACGGGGATATTTCCTTCGCCTGCTAAACCACAAATCGTTTTGGTCATTTGGTAATAGTCTGATTCCTTGAGGCGGATATCAGCAAGGGGATCATCCTGGTGCGCGTCAAATCCCGCAGAGATCATTATCAGCTCCGGGCGAAAATCTCTTATGATTTGGGTTATTTCACCATTGAAAATGGCCTGATACTGTTCCCCGCCCGTACCTGGATTCATAGGGAAATTCTTTGTGTATCCTTTTCCGGGACCCTCCCCCGTCTCATATTTCATTCCTGTGCCAGGATATAAAGGATGCTGATGGAGACTGATAAAATACGCCGAAGGATCATCATAAAAAATTTCCTGAGTGCCGTTTCCGTGATGAACATCCCAGTCAATGATCAATATTTTGCTGAATCCTTTTCTCGTAATCGCATACCTGGCGCCAACGGCAATATTATTAAAGAGACAAAATCCCATTACCCTGCCGGACTCTGCGTGGTGACCCGGCGGGCGTACACAACAAAAAACGCGCTTTGAGTTATCTTCTCTGACAATATCAACAGCATCAATCACACTCCCTGCCGCTCTGAGTGCGGCATTCAAACTGTCAGAACAAGCATATGTATCACCCTGATCAAGAAAATCCTGCCCGCCGAGAATTGATTCATTAATAAAATTCCAATGCTTCTCAGTATGAGCAAGTAAAATATCTTCTTTACCGGCTTTTGAACACTCACGCAATTTCCATCCGGCTTTTAAATTCTCACTAATCACAGTAAGTACCGACTCCGTTCTTTCCGGCCTTTCAACGTGGAATTCGCCCGGCCGGTGCAGCAGACATTCCGGGTGATGCAGAATTACAAGTTCGCGCACTTATTCACTTCCCCACGAAGCAATAATATTACAAACTTCATCCTGATAGGCGCGTGCAACTTCCACTTTTGAATGATAATTCTGCATCATCAGTGAGAAGGAATATAATTCTCCGTTTTTATCCGTTACGTAGCCCGAGAGGCAGCTTACTCCGCTGTGCGTCCCTGTTTTAGCGTAAACATTATTTGATGCATTTGTTCCTCTCATCCTTCTGCGAAGGGTTCCGTCAACCCCGCCGATCGGCAGAGTTGTTAACAACTGCTGATATTTCTGCTGATGATTAAAATAAAGATATTTAAGAAGTCCATTGATGAGTTCCGCGCTGACAAGATTATAATGCGATACACCGGAACCGTCGACTATACGATAATTTGCAGGGTCGTAACCTATTAATGAAATTACCTTGTTAATAAACTGAAGCCCTGAGTCGGCATTGAGGCCTCTCTCTCCGGTCTGACGGGCAATATTAATGAGAGTAAGTTCGGCGCTTAGATTATCACTTATTTTATTCAGATTTATCAATACTTCCATTAACGGCCGGCGAAAAACAATTACCTGATCAGAAAAAGCCGAATTATCAGAAAGTAAATTTTTACCGGTGACCTCAATCCCTGCGGCAGTCAGTTTTTCCTTAAAGAGTTGAAGGAAGTATAGCGCGGGATTAAACAGATTCACATACGACGATGCTCTTTCTCCTTTACCGTAATTCCCTGAAATAACAATATCATTACTGCGATTCAGATACGCTCTCGAAATTATAAATCCGTTGGGAGAGATAGTGTCAAAAACAGAATTATTAGTCAAAGAAATGAATGAGGTCTCCGGAACAGTACGGATCATCAATGTATCATTCAGAGTATCGTGTACGGCCTGGACCAAAATACAGTTATCATTTATGGACAGCGGTGTAAGGTAAGGTGCATCTGAAGACGGATCGTCATCCCACATCCAGCCCTTTCCCCAGAATGTCGAATCCATAAGCCCGACATCGCCGATAAGATTTCCCCTAACTTTATTTATTCCTTTTGCACGTAATGCTTCGACAAAAACATCCAGATCATTGGTTTTGAAATCAGGATCAGCTCCCCCCTTCACTATCAGGTCCCCATCCAGTACAGAATCCCTTACAAGCCCGGTTAATCCCAATCTTGTCTCATAGCAGAAACTATCAGGAAGCTGAAGCAGCGCTGTTATTGAGGTAAAGAGTTTTGTGTTGGAAGCCGGATGAAGAAGGAGTTTTGTGTTCTTTGCGTATACCTGCTTTTGTGTGCTCAGATTGTAGATATCTGCCGCAACAAGACAAGTATCAAAAAATGGGTGTGCGAAAAGGCTGTCAATTTTTTCGGGAGTCGAAGTCTTTGTCTGTGATAAAAACGGAACCGCATAGAATAGAATTGCAAATAATACCTTTTTCATTAGAAGTAACTCCTTATTCTAAAACTTACTCCCAGTTCTTCTACTGCGAGTTTACGGGCATTTTCAATATCAATATCCGGCATATCAACAACCGTCATCGTGACCGGAATTCCTGACTCTTTAACCGTCCTGGAAAAGCTGATCATCTCATCAAACATTTTTTCATCTATCCGCATCAGTTCAGCATACTGCGTTCTTGAATATGTATTGAGGCTGACCGACACTTCATCTATAAATCCGGGCATATCGGACACGATATTGCGCTTGTTAATATAACTGCCGTGCCCGTTCGTATTCAATCTGGTTTTCCCGCCGTTTGCTTTCACGTATTTCGAAATTTCCAAAACCACTTCCCAGCGGATTGTGGACTCTCCGTAGCCGCAGAAAACTATCTCTTTGTATTTTTTCGGATCTCCAATCAGTTTGATATACTCCGATGCCTGCGGTTCATCAGATTTTTGCAACTTGAGGTCATACCCGTTTATCACGGCTTCATCTTTGCGCGAACAAAATACGCAATCCGCGTTACAGCGGTTTGTTATATTGATGTAAAGAGAATCGTGAAGCGGGTATGTCAGCGAAGATTTTGATTCAGAGCCGATACCATATAATTTGAATACGTTGTAACTTGTCCTGCTGCAGACCTCTTCATAAGTCATACCTTTAATCTCCGCAATTTTTTCAGCGACTAATTTTACATTCGCCGGCTCATTTCTCTCCCCTCTCATAGGAACAGGGGTCATAAACGGAGAATCTGTTTCGAGCATAAGATGATCGATATTGAGATTCTTCACAAGTTCCCTGATATCGTCAGCTTTTTTGAAAGTTATATTCCCGGTAAACGAAATGTAATGCCCCATACTGATGTACCTCACCGCGTGCTCAAGGGATGCATTGTAACAGTGAAGATGCACTTTAAGTCCGGTACCGCAATATGATAAAATTATATCCATCGTATCATCATCGGAAAGACGGTTATGAATGATCGCGGGAAGATTAATCGATGAAGCCAGATCCAACTGGGCACGAAAAGCAGAAATCTGTTTCTCCTTCGGGGAAAAATCATAATAATAATCGAGTCCGATTTCCCCGATTGCAACGACTTTTTTATGTTTAGCAAATTCTTCCAGGCTTATGATATATGCTTCATCCCACTCCGAAGTATCGTGAGGATGGATGCCGACAGCGCCATATACAATATCGTACTTGTCACACAGATTGATGACCTGTTCACAGCTTGCGAGATTCGTAGCGGGTACAATTATCGCCCCGATTCCCGCTGCTTTAGCGCGGTCAACAACCTGATCAAGGTCTTCGTTAAAATTTGGATAAAAAAGATGTGCGTGTGTGTCTATTAACATTTATTCATTTCATATTTAAGCTGTAAATCCCTGTTCATTCGTTAAGGATTTTATAGCGTTGGGTTGTTAAATTTATTCGGTTTATTTGGTTATTTATTCTGCTTAATACCGGAAGATTTTTGTCCGATGAAAAAAACCGGGAACCTTAAATCCAGCGCCTGGTCTTCGTAAATCACTTTAGTTTCACCGCTCCGTGTGTTACCGGCCTTAATAATTCCGGTCCCAAATTTACTTATGGAGGTGTAATAGATCAAACTGTCATCCGGAGAAAAAGTAAACTGCGGAAAAACACCGTCGGTAAAACCTGCGTCATCAAAAACCGCGGATAATCTCGGATTATTTGTATTAACTACAACCAGTTCAACAGGCAGTATATCTGTTTCGGTCGGTATCTCTATGTTTGGCTTAAGCCGGTAAAAAGCAATATAATCTCCTGAGTTGGACCATTGAGGCGCGAATGAATGAGCAGAACCGGGTAAGAGTTCTCTGTCCCCGGTATTACAATTCAAACCGTTGCCCAGCTTCACTCTGTATGTGCTGTCATCAGCCAGGATTGTGTATATAAAACGGTTAGAATTACCATACCATACGGGCTGATAAGTATCATTCCCAAACTTATAAATGCTGTCGCCAAGAAAGTCATAGGCATATGTCTGTCCCTCCCTGAAAAAAGTCAGACCCCTGTTCTGCGGCAGCCAGGTAATTTGATTATCGGGATTACAGTCGAGTTCAATTTTTTTAATCAGGCTGAAATCAGATCGGCAGATCTCAATTCCTGCGCCGGAATAATATGCAACAAAATCACCAAAAGGAGAAACACTCGCCCTGAATCCTTTATTCAGCTGAGTCAGGCCACTGCCATCCGGCCCGGTTTGCCACAAAAATCTGTCAGAATTAAATAGGATGAGATTACCCAGCAGTGCCGGGAGATATGTTTTATTAAATCCTACATCGGTCAGAGAGGCAGTGTTTATGTCCAATAGCCCCACTCTAATTTCATCATTAACAAAATCACCGTAAGTTATCACCAATTGCTGCTGGGAGCAGATACTTGCAGTGAAAATGAGTGTGATAAAAAAAATCCGGATCAAACAACTTCACCGATGATGAATGCCTTTTCCTTCGCACTATCCGCCCAGGTCATTACGGACGCGGCATCAGACTTAGAAAAAACCGCAATAAGACCGATCCCAAGATTGAATACTTTCCTCATCTCCGCATCAGGTATCTCTCCGGTCTTCTGAATCAGTTCAAATATCGAAGGGATTTTCCAGGCTGAATAATCCACCTTAAGGCTCTGACCTTTTTGTAAGACTCTGGATGTATTTCCTTCAATGCCGCCGCCGGTGATGTGGCTGAGGCCTTTGATTCGTGCGACAGATTTGAGATCCCTTATCAGTTTGAGGTAAGGCCTGTGTACTTTCAGTAATTCCTCCGATAACTTCATCCCGAGTGAATCTATGAAATCATCGATTTTATATTTTTCAAGCAGAACTTTACGTGCAAGAGAATAACCGTTTGTATGCAGTCCGTTTGATGGGAAACCGATCAATGCGTCTCCCTTTTCAATGCCTGAACCATTAATGATTTCATCCTTCTCCACGACACCAACGATTGTTCCCGAAAGATCGTAATGGGTTTTCGCGTACAGCCCGGGCATTTCTGCGGTTTCCCCGCCAACCAGCGAACACCCGTTGTCACGGCAGGCTACCGTAAATCCTTCAACTATCTGATCCATAACAACAGGATCTAGTTTTCCAAAAGCAAGATAGTCCAGAAAGAATAATGGTTCTGCACCGCAAACTGCTATATCATTAACGCAGTGATTAACGAGGTCCTGTCCGATAGTATGATGTACACCACTCTCTATAGCGACCATCAGTTTGGTGCCTACTCCGTCAACGCTGGAAACAAGAACCGGGTTCCTGTATTTCCCGGGATCAAGTTGATAAAAAGCACCGAACAAGCCGATATCCGAAAGAACATTATCTGTAAATGTACTTCGGACTTTGGACTTAATTCTTTTAACAGCCTCGTCACCTGCTTCGATATCAACACCGGCAGACTTATAATCGATCGCCAAAATATCTCCGTCAAAAAATATTAAATATCTGTTAAATTTAACGAAATTACTCCAGATTGACGCATTCTGCGGGACTTTGAGGCCGGCTTTCTCTCTAAAAATTTGCTATTTTTTCCATATATTTGCAGTCTGATTCAAATGAAATAATACCATAATTAGTTAAGTGTTAACCCGGTTAAGTGACAGAGAAAAAAGCGTTTTGCGGTATGTAGTGCAGCAGTTTATTCTGACTGCCTCGCCGGTAGGATCGAGAAATATTACAAAAAAATATGACCTCGGCTACTCGCCGGCGACTGTACGGAATATTATGTCCGACCTTGAGGATTTTGGCTACATAAACCATCCCCATACGTCAGCCGGCAGAATCCCTACCGATATGGGATACCGTCTTTACGTGGATAATCTGATGGATTCTTTTGAACTGACCAATGATGAAAAAGACCAGATTAATACTGCGCTGGAAGTCAATAACAGCGACACCGAGACGCTTCTTACTGTGGTCTCAAGGATATTAAGCGACATAACCGATCAGTTAGCCTGTGTTGTTTACCCCCGGTTTGATTCGGGTAAATTAGTAAAAATTCAGCTGATTAAACTTTCTTCAACCAGGTTGTTGGTGATCATTACTGTTGAATCGGGACTGGTAAAAACCATCACACTGGAAATTGATTCCGATATTTCAGAAGAACAGATTTCGGCGGCCGAGAAAATTATTAACGAACGCCTTGCCGGATTGCCTTTACTGGAGATCAGGCAGACTTTCCGTCAGCGTCTCAGCGATACAGATGTCAGCGATAAACCGATAATGCGCATCTTTTTTGATTCGGTGGATAACCTGTTCAAGGATTTTAAAACAAATGATAAGGTTATTCTTTCCGGCGCAAAAAATCTCCTCAAGAAACCGGAATTTGAAAATCCGGAAAACTTCCAGGGAATAGTCGAACTGATTGAGAATAAAGATATAATTATTCACATTGTCGAAAAATCTGCGGACCAGGGGATTGAAAAAGTTTTTGTTTCGATAGGGAACGAAAATCTCTCCCCGACTCTTACTGATTTCAGTATAGTCGCAAAGGAGTATATGCAAGGAGGATCGTCAGGAATGCTGGGAGTGATCGGGCCGAAACGTATGGAATACGAAAAAATGGTAGCTATCGTAGATTTTGTTTCAACTATATTGTCAGAATATTTAAAAAAAGGATAAAATTTAAGAAATGTTCAGTAAGAAAAAAGAAGATATGGATACAAACGAAAAAAGTGTTGAGATTAATGATCAGAATGAAGTAAGCACACCTCCTGTTCCGGAAGAAACTACTGCACAAAACGAGACAGGCAGCGAGGAAAAAGAAAAAATCGCGCAGCTCGAATCCGAGATTGCGAAACTCAGTGAGGAATTAAAATCCACTAATGACAAATTCATTCGTAAAGTCGCCGAGTTTGATAATTACAAAAGAAGAATTGACCAGGAACAGACAAACCTGATAAAGTACTCCAGCGAAGGTTTCATTGCCAAAATACTCCCCGTTATTGATGACCTTGAGCGCTCTCTTAAATTCACAAAAGAGACTGACTCCGCGAATTCAGTTCGCGATGGGGTTCAGATGATCTTCGATAAATTTATGAAGATAATGAACGAACAAGGCATCAAAAAGATCGATTCTATCGGAAACCATTTCGATGTTCATCTCCACGAGGCTGTAATGATGATGCCCAGGCCTGATGTTGAAGCATTAACGATCATCGAAGAAATTGAGTCCGGATATTATTTCAAGGACAAAGTTCTAAGGCACAGTAAAGTTATCGTAGCAATGAGCCCCGAAAACGATCCTGCACCTGCTAACTCTCAAGAGACGAAGGAATAGGATAAATGCAGAAAAGAGATTATTACGAAATCCTGGGTGTTTCAAAGGATACTTCCAAGGAAGACATCAAGAAGGCTTACCGGAAAATTGCTATGCAATTTCATCCGGATAAAAACCCTGACAACAAGGAAGCAGAAAATAAATTTAAGGAAGCCACTGAGGCATACGAAGTTTTAAGCGATGACGACAAACGCAAACGCTATGACCAGTTCGGGCACAGCGGTATGCGCGGCGGTCAGGACTTCCACGGTTTCTCAAACATCAACGATATCTTTTCACAGTTCTCGGATATTTTCGGCGGATCATCCATTTTCGATGAGTTCTTCGGCGGTTCTCAGCGCGGCGGCGGACGCGGAAGAAAACGCGGGCAGGGAACTCCCGGGTCTGATCTCCGTGTAAATCTGAAACTCACTCTGGAGGAAATTGCAACCGGGGTTACAAAAAAAATAAAGATTAAAAAATACGTTCGCTGCGAATCCTGTTCCGGATCCGGCTCGGAGGGAGGCGCTTCGGTAAAAACCTGCCCTGCTTGTCAGGGCTCGGGTGAAATACGCAACGTCTCCCGCTCAGTTTTCGGTCAGTTCGTAAATATCCAGGCGTGTTCGAATTGTAATGGTGAAGGCACTGTAATCGATAAACCTTGCCGCAAATGTTACGGCGACGGACGTGTTGCTGATGAGGCTACCATTTCAATAAAAGTCCCTGCTGGAGTCAGCGACGGCAACTATATGACTATGCGCGGTGAAGGAAATGCGGGCCTAAGAAACGGCGCTGCCGGCGATGTGATTGTTGTTTTCCAGGAACTTCCTCACGAAGCTTTCACTCGTGAAGGCGATGATATAATTTACGATATGCACCTCAGTTTTCCGGATATTGTGCTCGGTACGGAAGTGGAAGTCCCCACGCTGACCGGGAAAGCCAAAATTAAAGTTGAGGCCGGAACTCAGATCGGGAAACTATTACGAATGCGCGAAAAAGGTATTCAGCATCTTAACAGTCACGGTGCAGGAGATCAGCTTGTGCGAGTTAATGTGATTGTACCAAAAAAAATCAATGCCCGGGAAAAAGAACTGCTGAAAGAACTCTATTCCCAGCCAAACATCAATCCCGTCTCTGAATCAGAGAAAGGGTTTTTTAAGAAATTCGGGATTTGATCAAAAGATTAATTAAAAAACTCGGGGAGAAAATTGGATTAACCGAGGTCGAAGTTACCGGAATACTGTTTTTCGCTGTGATGCTCCTTGTTGGATTATCAGTCCGCTATTACGGTAATCAGGATGCTCCTCTCCCCTCTTTTGATTATTCAAAACAGGACAGTCTTTTTTTGCGGCTCAGGGCAGTCAGCGACAGCCTCACCGCTGCGGATACCATAAACGGATCCGCCGTTTCTTCGCCGAAGAAAACCAAAGCTTTATTGAACAGAAAAATCAACATTAATCTGGCAGCTAAAGATGAACTTATACTTCTACCCGGCATCGGCGATAAAATGGCTTCGAACATTATTGAGTACAGGACCAAATCAGGCAGGTTCAAAAAGCCTGAGGATATTATGGAAGTTAAAGGGATTGGACCTGCTAAGTTTGAAAAGATGAAGGACTTTATCACCTTGTGATTTTTCGTATGAGAAGGCAATTTACCCTTGCCTTCGATTCTATTCTGTAGTAATATAAATAAAATGTTTTTGAGATTTATGAAATACGTAATTATACTGATTCTCTTCGTGCAGGCGTCGTTTGCACAAAACACTTATAATTTCCTTAAGGTTGACGTCAGCCCCAGGGCAGGTGCACTTGGGGGGAGTTTTGTTGCCGCCACAGATGACCCGGATGTTATATTTTATAATCCCGCGGGGATCAAGAATCTCAGCGCGGTACCCGTCTCTTTCACCTTTACCAAACATTTACTTGATATAAATTTTGCGGCTTTATCCGCCTCGTATGAATTAGAGAATATCGGAAGATTCGGTGCAGGAATTAAATATGCAAATTACGGGACATTCACAGAGTATGATGAATACGGTAATAAATTTGGCGATTACGGCGCGGGTGACCTGGCGCTCACAGTTGGCTATGCAAACGAAATCAGTGAGAACTTCAATTACGGCGTGAATGCGAAATTCATTTATTCCTCAATCTCCGATTATTCGTCTACCGCGGTTGCCGGCGATCTCGGACTGATGTATCTGATGCCTAATGAGAGACTTAATATCGGATTTTCTGTTTTGAACGTCGGGACGCAGCTTCAATCTTACATCTCGACCAAAGAAGATTTGCCTCTCGATGTTGTAATCGGTATTTCAAAAAGACTGCAGTATCTGCCCCTTCAGTTTCATCTGGATTTTCACAAGTTAAATGAGAATACTGACGGTTCACTTATGAATAAATTTAACGCGTTTTCTTTCGGCGCTGAATTCACTTTGAGTAAAACGCTTAAATTAAGATTCGGTTATGAAAACGAAAAAAGGAAAGAATTAAAAATCGGTAGTTTTGCCGGACTTGCGGGTTTTAATTTCGGCTTAGGCTTCAACGTGAAAGAGTACACCCTTAACTATGCATATAGTTCACTTGGCGAAGTCGGCGCGCTTCACCGCATCGGGATCAACAGTTCGTTCGACTTTTAGATTTCTTAAAACTTAAAGGGCCTGTTTAAATATTCGCTTGCAAATGCGCGGGAGGCGCCATACTCGCGCATATTCATTACGCGGTTATAATAATCAACCGCCTTTCCTCTCTGCCCCGCAGCATCATACATCATTCCGAGATATAAAACAGTATTGATTAAAAACCCCGTCTCGGTCTTTCCTTCGAGCAGCCCGCAGAGCTCTTCGCACTTCTCAAAATAAATTATTGCCGAATCAGGTGTCTGCGTTCCTTTCAGATGCAGACCCATATAATACATAGCCTCCCTTTCAGCTTTCTTATTGTATCCGGTTAATTTCAAATTGACTTTGTCGTGAACATTTGAAAAAATCCGGTACGACTCAAAACTGTCTCCTCTCCTCACCGCAATCCGCCCGCGCCATCTCTCGAAAGTCGGGTTGTTAGGAAACTGCTCATTGAGCAATTTTGCCCACAACTCAGCCTCGTAAGGATTATCTTCAAATTGGTAATACAAAGTCATAAGGAAATACTGTGCTTCATACTTTGCGAATTTCCCCTGTATGGCAGTTTCTTTAAGTTGAAGAAGTCCCTGAGATTTGTCTCCCGAAGGGAAAAAAATCATCAAAGGTTTAATAACAGGATATTTATCAGGAATAACCGATGCATAATAATTATATATTCCGAACCCCAGCTGCACGTCCTTATTAGCAGGATCAAGCTTAGAAGCTCTCTGTACAATGGGCAGCGCCTCTCTGCCGTCATCAGCTGACTTTAGCCAGCTCTCGCGAACCGCCCTTAATCTCCCGCGGAAACCGATCGATCCGCCTTTGAAGAACAAGGCATTTACATCATTCGGGTTATTATCCAGTATCTCGTCACACTGGTAAATAACATCTTCAAGTTTCTGGAAGAATATATCATCGTTGCTTTCGTTATCCAGATCAATCAAAATTCTCCACCAGTCTATCATCGCGAGAAAGAATCTGCCCGCGGGGTTTTCCGGATGGTCGGCAATCAAGCCGCGAAAAGTCTTTTCAGCATCATCAAACTGTATGCTGTATATCTGCTTGATTCCTTTATCAATCGTGGAATCGATATCCATTCCGCGGGCGAAGCTGTTCGCGCAGAAAATTACCAGTAGAATTATTAATCTAAACCTGCCTAATAAGATCATACTACTATAAATTTAATTTTTCAAATAAGTATAACTTAACTTTATCAATACTGATCCTGTCCTGAAGCATCGAGTCTCTTTCCCGGACTGTTACGGTATCATCTTCCATTGTCTGTGTATCAATCGTGATGCAGAACGGCGTTCCGATCTCATCCATACGTCTGTATCTTCTGCCAATCGCGCCTTTATCATCGTAAAATACCTTGAATGAATTCCGGAGCGCTTCTTCCAGTTTCTGCGATTTCTCGGGCATTCCGTCTTTGTTAACCAGCGGTAGTATCGCAGCCTTAATAGGAGCGAGTTTTGAATGTAGGCCCAGAACTGTCCTCTGTTCATCATTGACCGTTTCTTCCCGGTATGAATCCACGAGAAACGCCATAAATCCCCTGCTCGCGCCTGCTGATGTTTCGATGATATACGGAACGAACTTCTCTTTTGATTCCTCATCAAAATATTTAAGTGTTTTAGAGGAATACTGTTCGTGCCTCCCAAGATCAAAATCCGTTCTGTTGTGAATCCCTTCTATCTCACCCCAGCCGAAAGGAAACTGATATTCGATATCAGTGGCTTCTTTAGCGTAATGCGCCAGTTTGTCTTTCGGATGGTCGTGATAGCGAAGTTTTTCCGTATTCATTCCGAGTTTCTTGTACCACGCCAGTCTCTCAGATTTCCAGTAATCATACCATTCTTTATCGGCTGAAGGTTTTACGAAGAACTGCATCTCCATCTGTTCGAATTCCCTTGTACGGAACAGAAAATACTTCGTATTAATCTCGTTCCGGAACGCCTTCCCGATCTGCGCGATGCCAAACGGCAGTTTCTGCCTCGACGAATTCTGAACATTCAGAAAATTCACGAATATTCCCTGCGCTGTCTCCGGCCTTAGGAATACTGCCGCGCTGGAATCCTCAACCGGCCCGATGAATGTTTTGAACATAAGGTTAAACTGGCGCGGGTGTGTAAATGTTCCCTTGTTTCCGCAATTAGGGCAAACCATTTCAGCCAGAATTTTTGGAACGGTTTCCGCGTGCGCAAGCCCTTCTTCAAACTTCTCTTCCAGTTCTTCATCGCTTAAGGAATTCAGGTTACCGGTAACACCTAAAAGGCTCAAATCGACATTCTCAAGATATTTGCGTTTTTTCTTTGTGTTTATGCTCTCGCCGAGAGTATCCATTCTGTATCGTGATTTGCACGATTTGCAGTCAAGCATTGGATCGGTAAAATTTTCGACGTGGCCGGAAGCTTCCCACACGCGCGGATGCATAAGAATGGAGGCATCCAAACCCTCAACGTCCGAACGGTAAGTCATAAACTTCCACCACTCCTCCTTGAGGTTCTTAAGCATTTCCACTCCCAGCGGGCCGTAGTCCCAGCAACCATTCAGGCCGCCGTAAATTTCGCTGGATTGGAATACAAACCCTTTTCTTTTGGAGAGAGATACTATTTTTTCGAGAACGTCATTCTGATTTTTCTGGCTCATTGTTCACTATGTTTTAAAAATAAAATGTAAATATAATCAATTTGCGTTTTGGATTCAGGCAAATTTCTTGCGTAACGCAAGCTTTACGATCAAATCCAGCGCCTGTGAAAGTGAATATCCGGCTGCGTGTGCCGACCGCATAAATCCGGCTCCCTCCGTAAGATCAGGATTTGGATTCACTTCCAGAACAAACAGTTCCCCGTCCTCGCGCAGGCGCATATCAACCCTGGCGTAGTCGGTTATTCCCATCAGCTTACCGGCCCTGACAGCAATTTCCTTTGCCTTACGCTCGGTTTTTAGCGGTAAAACAGACGGGCAAACCGGAACAGTCTTGTGATATGATTCGTGATTTTCATCCCACTTGGCTTCGTAACTTACTATATTCTCCAGATGGTCTGGCATTGCCGTGAAATCAATTTCGCTTATAGGTAAAGCCCGCAGATGCGGATAACCGAAAATTGCAACATTCAACTCGCGCCCCTCAATAAATTCTTCAATAATAATCGGCTGCTTAAAACGCTTGAGCATATACTTTAGCCGGGGACCGAATTTATCTTTATCCCTTACTACCGAAGCGTTTTCAATACCTACACTGGCGTCCTCAAAAGCGGGTTTCAGGATCAGCGGCAGACTCAACCCGGTAACTTTATGGGTAACCGGCTTTTCCGCCACATAAAAATTAGCAGTATTAATTCCGTTCGATTTTAGTACCCTTTTGACCAGAATTTTGTTCTGGCAATTTGAAAGCACCAACGGAGAAGAACCGGTATACGGTATCTTCAGCAAATGATAGAAACCCGCAACGTGGCTTTCCAACTGGGGCAAAAACTTGAAAATCTCGATCAGGTTAAAAACAGCATCGGGTTTATAGCCATCCAGAAACCCGAAAAATCGGTCTAAATCATCTTCAATATTAAAAATCTCGGCGCTGTATCCGCTCCGCTTGAGCGCCCTGGCAATTGCCTTAAATTCTTCATCCGGAGTCGGAAGGCTTTTGTCCATAAACGGTATCGCTTCCCCCTGCCCGGCCTCGACTTCCCTGATGTCTTCCATTGTCTCGTTATAGAGAATGGCTACTTTTAGTTTTCTTTTCATCAGACTTATCTTTTGTTGAATTTAAAATTACGAAAAATCGGGGTGAATAAAGAATTTTCTTGCAAATGAAAAAGAATTAACTAAAATTGCAAAAATTGTTTTTAGGTTTTAATTCGAATTAATGAGTTTTTATCCGCAACCTTATAAATACCAATGCGGTCCGTTTGCTCTGAAGTATGCCCTCGTAATGTTAGGACAGTTCAGAAATGAAAGGGATATAGCAAAAAAAGCCGGAAGTAACTGGTGGTACGGCACTGACGAGATTGGCCTTGCTAAAGCCGCCAATTCATACGATTGCCGTATGAAATACTTCCGCCGCGAAACTCCCGCCGACGGAATAAAAACTCTGATTTCCCATCTGAAAAAAGGTTACCCCTGCATTCTGAGCGTTGATAACTGGGAACACTGGCTCACGGTCCTCAATTATCAGCAGGATAAATTTATTGTTGTAGACAGCGGCCTGGATAAAGTAATTGCGATTTATACTCCGTTCCAGTTGAGTAAAAGATGGAAGTATACAGAAACTGAAACAGGTGAAATCAGCTATGACGGCTATGCTTTAATACCCGGATTCAAAGTAAATACTAAAGCAAACTTCACGCTAGAAAAAGCCAGATTTGTAATGCGGGACAGGAACATTGACCTGGCAATAAAATGGGATACATACTTTAACGATCTAATTAATATCTGCAGGCCAGATAACCCGAACGCCAAGAGGACCCTTTCTTTTAATGAATTCCTGCGCCGCTACGAACATTTAATCGTCGACAGCGTTGCAAACTGGCACGGCACACCAACATATCACGAACTCGAAAAAATTCTGGATAACTTCAAATTCATCGCCGAAGTCTACGGATTAGTTATTTATGTGAGTGATCAGAATAAAGCCCTTATTGACCTTTCCGCGGTCCTTATGATGTATGCCTGCGGCAAATACGGTATGGATCCAATCTATTAATCCCTCCTGAATTAACTTATGCAGTACGCAAGAAGCCATAAAATTTTTAACCTGAAAAGCACGTGCCTTATCCTGATAGATTTCCAGGAAAAACTGATCCCGGCTATCTCAGGTAATGAGGCTGTCTCGGAGAACATTGTCAAACTGCTAAAAGCTTTTAACATTCTGAAAATCCCTGTGTTCTATACTGAGCA
>CAIMOS010000065.1 GCA_903843135.1 uncultured Ignavibacteriales bacterium
GAACAAGAAAAAGGATAATGAATCTTCTTACGGTGCAATAACAAAGATGAACACCGATAAAAAAGAGATCCGGCTCATTTTCTCGGGACACGAATTTGCTGAAGGGGGAGATCATATCACCGAAGTTCTGTCGAAACATAATGTGAAAGCATCATTTTTCTTTACCGGAGATTTTTACAGAAATGAAAAATTTGCACCGCTGATCCGTAAACTGAGAAAGGGAGGACATTACCTTGGCGCGCATTCGGATAAACACCTCCTTTATTGTTCGTGGGATAAACGGGATTCGACTTTGGTCAGTTACCCTGAGTTCTTTCAGGACCTTCAGAATAATTATAAAGAGATGGAACGCTTCGGGATTAAGAAGCAGGACGCCGCGTTCTATCTGCCTCCTTATGAATGGTGGAATGATACTATTGCTTACTGGACTCAACTGGCTGGATTGAAGCTGATAAACTTCACTTCCGGTACAGCAACATACCGGGACTGGACAGTTCCCGTTGAAGGCGGGCCGTATTACAGTTCTGAGGAGATATATAACAGCCTGATGAAATATGAGATCGAAAAGGGGCTGAACGGTAATATCGTGCTGATGCATATCGGTAGCGACCCGCAAAGAACTGATAAATTTTATTTGTGGCTGGAGAAAATATTGACCGGTCTAAAAGGTAAAGGTTACATTTTTAGACGCTTCTAATGGGGGGGGGAGAAGTTACGAAGAGTTGCGCAGAGAAGGCACAGAGGGCCGCAGAGGGAGATAAAAAACCTGGTGTATCAAGGTAAAATTGTTCATAATGAAGACAATAATAACTATCAAGAATAATTAAAATAAAAAAGGCCGGGGATACCGGCCTTCGAAAAGATAATTACGAAACTGAAGATTACTTTGTAATAACAAGTTTCTTAGTTGAGCTGAAATTTCCTGCAGTCAGGGAATAGTAATAAACTCCGCTTGAGAGTTTGTACTGCGCCGCATCGAATTCGACCGAGTAATAACCTGCGGGCTGTTCAGCATTGAGCAGTTCCGCAACAAGATTCCCGAGCACGTCAAAAACTTTAAGTGAAACTTTGACATTTCCTGCAAGCTGATAGCTTATCATTGTTGATGGATTAAAAGGATTTGGGTAATTCTGATAGAGGGCAAACTCTTCGGGCATACCTACTTCCGTTTCAACCGCACGGGTCACTGTAATCTTTCCGTCAAAATCTTCCTGTTTAAGCCGGTATGAATAATTTCCTGCTTTAAGATTTTTATCCGTGAAGGAGTACAATGATTTTTCAGTAGTAGTACCTTTGCCGTTTATGAAACCGACTCTCGACCAATCCTCTGTCTCTGATTTTCTTTCAACAACAAAACCTTTGTTATTGGTTTCTGTTGCGGTTGACCAGTTAAGAACTACCTGGTCCCTTGCGGAATTTACCGTGAATGAAGTCAGTTCAACGGGGATAAGTCCTTCGATAGTCATTTTTATCGGAATAATTTTTGCCGGAACCGCGGGGTCATTACCTGTAACTTTAAGGTCCATACTATAATTGCCTGCGGGATAATCCTCGCTGCGGAATTCAAGGACGACTGAAGCATAATTATTCTGGCTCAACGTGCCGCTGAAATTATTTGTTGAGAGCCATTCAGGGTCTGAGGCAATTTTAATAGCTAAATTATTTTTAACATAATTTGCGTTGTAGGCCATCTGCAATCCAACAGTTCCCGCGCTGTTCTCCACACCAACTGTAGCCGAATTGAGTGTACCGGTCATAGTGTTGTAATATATCATAATTCGGCCGTTTGAATATAACACTACCTGGAATGTAAGCGAACCCAGATTGGAGTATTTGTGCCAATTCGTGTATTGAATAGTCAGTTTACCCGGATCCTGCTTATAATAAACATTTCCGCTGCTTACACCGTCAAGGTCATCCCAGAAAGGAGAAATGTAATCATTCGGAGCGCCTGCTGCGGGTATCTGAGCGTTTGTAAAAATGTTGCTTGCCGGAGCAGCAAATAATAATACACCGTTTGAAGAAACGAAAATCTGTGTTTTGGTCTCACCGTAAAATTTGAACGGGAAGCCGATTTGAACCGGACCGGCGTAACCTTCATCTTTTGCATTGTAAGTGCCTGTCGGAGTCCAGGTTGTCAGCTCGGTACCGGTTGCGGAAATATCATTCCACACATACTGTGGTCCGTTTGCTTCGTCATTATCTATCCATTTGTAACCGAATGCATCAGGCCCTCCGAAGCCTTCGATTGACTGTCCTCCCGGTTCACGATTATTGATGCCGTCAGTTTTTACCGGATCTTTGTGATTATCAATGTTGAGTTTCCCCGGCTGTAACGAAATCTTCATTCCGCCCGGGAAAGTATTATTCAGTAACTGGACATTATAATTAAGTGTGGAAGCGGAGGCTGATAAGTTCCTGATGATGACCGAATCCGTTACAACCTGTGCGCTTTGTAACTGGTGTGAAATGCTGTCCGGAGAAACAACCATAACCGGTGCGGCTAAAGTTGAACCCTGCGAAGCGTTTGACATTGCTGACCAGTTTCCCCAGATATCTCTTGATTTAACTCTGAAGTAATAAGTTGTATTTGGAACTAAATTGTTCAAAGAAACAGTTTCAGTTGATCCCGCAGGTGAAGGGACGCCATTAAATGTAATTTGTGCCGCATTATTGAACGCAATTGTATCATTTATTGTGCTCGTTGAATAACGGATATCATAACCTGTCACTCCCGATGGGGATGTATCTGTTGGTACTGTCCAGGTAAGGGATAATCCGTTTGAGGTTGACTGCGATGATGCAAGATTTGTTATCTGGGCAGGTGCTACCGTATCAGGCAAACCAAGTGTTAAAAATGCAGCGTAAACATCAATTAATCCTTTACCGTAGTTATTGTCTTCACCCGCCGTCCCCAGATCTTTAGCTGTATTATATAAAGCCAGCTTGATCTGCTTGCCGGTTAAAGTTGGGACGTATGATTTTAACAGCGCAACGGCGCCGGCAACGTGAGGGGATGCCATTGATGTTCCGGATAGGCTTGAATATCCGCCTCCGTTATATGAAGACCGGACACTGGTGCCGGGTGCAGAGACTTCCGGTTTTATTAAAAGTGAACCGGTGCCGCCACAGGCAGAAGGCCCGCGGCTGGAAGAACTCGCGATCGGGTCATTGTTACCGCCAACGTATAATGCGCCCTGAATGTTCGCAACGCAGAATACATTGGTTTCATCGGTATTGATATTTTTCGGTTTGGTTATCGTCGACGCGCCCGGGCCATTATTCCCGGCAGAGAATACTACAGCGATTCCTGCGGCTTCTAACGCATTCAAAGTAGTTTTATAAATGCCGGTGCATTCGTCTGTAACATCCGGATCATACCAGCTGTTGCTGATTGCATCCGGCATATCAGTAATAGTATTAACATTCCCATCGGGATTTAATGACCACTGAAATGCGGCAACTGAATTTGAGGTATGGGGACTCGTACAAATCGTTTTTGCGGCGATCCACTGAGCTTCTATCGCAACTCCGACTGTGTCGCCTGTGGTCGGCGAATATCCTACCATTGTTCCCATCGTATGTGTGCCGTGTCCATCGCAGTCATTTGGCGTGGTTGTTCCGGCAGGATCAAACCAGGCCTGACTTGCAGGAACTGTGTTTCCCCTCCATTTATGACCGAGTGCCGGGTGTAACTGCATAACGCCGGTATCAACGCCCATTATTAGCCGCCCCTGGCCTTTTATTCCGAGCGCCCACAATTTGTCGGCATTGATAATCTTGAGTCCCTGTTCAACCGATTCGGTGCCTTCAACATTATGAGCAACAACCTCAGGCCTGTCGATCATAAGTTCCGCATCGAGGTCCATCTGGGCAACTTCCACGCTGCTCATCAAATTGTATATCACATCTCTTCTGGCTTCGATCATAAACATATTGGAGATCCAGAAGGATTCATATTTAAAGATATTCCGGGCGGCATACTGCTGATCGAAATACATTTTTAATCCCGCCTGTGTCGAATGTGCTTTCTCCTGCAATGTTGTGATGACTTCGTATGCCCTTCTTTCGAGAGTAGCTTTTTCCCTGTAAAGCCTCGCATCAAGCTCCTCGATATCCACCTGGTCGCGAAGATATACGAATACTTTAATATAGTCAGTGGAGGATGAATTCTGTAAAGCGCGCGTTAAACGCGTACTTACTTCCACCTGTGCGTATGAACCAGTTACGCAGGTAAGAGCCAGCAAAAAAACAGTAAGGATTTTTTTCAATGTATTGCTCCGGTTAGTTTGTAATGTATTTATTTGAATAAGTATATCTTTTTAAGTTACTGACTATTTCTGGTAATTTCCAATTATTTTTTTAGCCCTGATAATTTTTTTGTTACTAAAGCAGGCTTATAAGTCGGAGATCATCTTATGAGTGAAGATTCTATCCGGCAGGACGTGTACTCCGCGCGTAATGCGGCTGCAGATTCTCAAATCCGTACGGCCTTATATTGAAGATCCTCTTCGGGCGCCGGACACAAACAATTACATAAAATATTTTTATCTTGTCACATCAATAATCGGTTTTTAGGCAAGTGGAACATTACATCAGGCGATTACAAATATCGTTTACCATAATGGTGCTGGTGATCATAGTCGGTACCGTCGGATTCAAGCTTATCGGCGGACCGCATACATCCTTGGTGGACGCGTGGTATATGACGATGATTACCATTACTACCATCGGATACGGTGAAATCGTACATCTCGAAGGGAACCCCCTTGGCCGGATATTTACAATCACGGTGGCGCTCTCCGGTATCGGAGCTTTTACTTATATCCTCACCAACCTTACGGCATTTGTTGTCGGCGATCAGTTATTCAAAACTTTAAAGAGAAAGAAAATGGAAAAAGTAATTCTTAATCTGAAAGGGCATTATATTATTTGCGGTACCGGCGACATCGGAATGCAGATCGCAAAGGAGCTTGAGGAAACTAACAGGAAATTTGTACTGGTTGATAAACAAATACCGGAATCTCACGAAGCGGACCTTGAGTATCTGTCCCTTCAGGGTGATGCCACGAATGAATCTGTCTTAGAGAGAGCCTCGATCAAGAGCGCGCTGGGTATATTCGCTGTAACCGGCGATGATAACTATAATCTTGTGATCACCTTTACCGCCAGGACAATGAATCCGGAAATTAAAATAATTGCCAAATGCCGGGAACTGAGTCACGTTGAAAAGATAAAGAAAGCCGGCGCGGATGCCGTTGTATCCCCCAATCTGATCGGCGGGATGAGGATGGTATCGGAAATGATCCGCCCTAGTGTCGTTACTTTTCTGGATACGATGCTGAGGGACAGGGAGCAAAATCTGCGGGTTGAAGAGATAAAACTCGGGCCGCAGTCAGACGGTAAAACAGTTAAAGAACTTAACATTAATGAATTTGAAAACGCACTTTTACTCGCCATCAGGATGGGGGAAGAATATAAATTTAATCCCTCAAGCCTTCACAAGGTAAAAGAAAATGATATATTAGTCGTTGTTGTTAATCCGCATACCCGGGATGAACTGATGAAACGGCTGGGTGTTTACCTCAAACAGCGCTAAGAAGAGTTTCGTGTATCTCGAAATTTGTTCAGACTGTCTATAATAATATACATTAGACCTTAACAATAATTCCCTCATCCCCTTAAACCGCGGAATAACTAATGACTTTATTTCTGGCTCGTTTTTTGCTATTTATCGATATGGATATTAGGAGTTTGTGATGAAAACTATAAAATTTTTCGGATTAGCATTTTTGGCTCTTTTTCTTTCCGGCTGCTACACTCAGCTTGCGATAGAAGAAAGACGTACAGAAAAATACGATTCTTATGAAACCCAGGGTGACGAATATGTCGGAACTGATACGGTATATTATGATGAAGAAACCCAGGGTGACGATCAAGTTATTAACAACTATTATGTACTGCCGGGATACCGCAAGTACCTTTCTCATTACTATCCTTCCACAACAATCGTAGTTGGCACGGGCTATTATTTTGATTATTGGTTGTGGGACACCTGGTATCCGCACTGGTGGTATTGTGATCCCTGGTATCCGCCGGTAGCCTATTACCCATTCTGGTACTATCATCCTAACTACTACGGCTACGGCTGGTATTCTGATAATTATTATGAACCCAGCACTTACCGTTACCGTGACAATAATATGTCCCGGGTACGCGGCAATGAAGGCGGAAGAGGCAGTTATACACGCAGGGATGCAATTAAAGCTTATGACAGAACAAGACCGTCTGTAACCCGTGACAGAATCGGAGTAACCGGTGAAGGTACAGGCACTTCCGAACGGACAAGGATTGACGCGAATGAAACTCCGAGGCCGGGCAGAGTGACCGGAACAGACAGGCGCACAGCACCTGATACTGAAAACCGCGGAACGGTAAGAGAAAGAAACAGGTCCACCGAATCAACTGAAGGTGTGAGGCCGACTCCGAAGGTACAACCTCGTGAAAAAACAACGGACCGGCAGCCTTCCGGCGAGCGGAAAACCATTTACGTGCCACGTCAGCGCAAAACTGACGGCGAAAAAAAACCTGATGTTCAGAGAGAGCCGGAAAAAAGAAGAACTCCGCCGAGCGAAGGCTATTCCGGCAGGAGAAGCAACCCGTCTCCTTCTTACACGCCTCCTTCAAACAGCGGCGGGTCAAGACAGAGTACTCCATCGAACAGCGGCGGAAGCAGAAGCCGCGGCAGCAGCAGTAATGACAGTCCAAGGAGATCAAGATAACTATGAATAAGCTTTTATTATCCGCAGCTTTTTTAGGCATTTTCACTTTCAGCGGATGTTATACAGTTCTTATAAATGACGTAAACTCTTCCTCTTATACCGAAGAGAACAGGGAAGAAGTTACGGAGAATAACTACTACTATTATGAGGACGGTTATTACGGCGATTACTTTTATTTCTACAACACTCCCTGGTGGGCCTATTATGGTTCCGGCGGGGTTATTGTGAATGATGATAATTCCGGCGCATACACGCGCGATTCGGAAGGCCGGCTTATCCGCAATGAAGGCGCGGGAAGAGGCACTGCCGACGGCAGGAGCGGGCTGAATGTTCCGTCCGCAACACGGACTGAAACAAAAAGCGGAAGTTCAAATTCCGGCAAGGCAGCAGCTAAGGATGAATCTTCCAATGGAAAAAAGAAGGAGGCTTTAACAGACACAAATACCTCGACAAGCAGCCAGGGAAGAACCAGCACTAATACTAATAATAACAATACGAAAGCAAACCCAAGGAACGACGGCGGGCGCAGTACCGACCCTAAAAGGAGATAAATATGAAACGATACGGCTATATAATTGTACTGATTTTACTTTGTTCATACACAAACGCGCAGACGATCGGCGATGCATTAAGACTTTCCTACCCAATGAAAAGTTTCAGCGCACGCGCGCTGGGGCTTGGCAACAGTTATACCGCGCTCAGCGATGATGCCGCAGGTATTGGTTATAATCCCGCAGGATTAGGATTTATTAAAAAACTGGAAGTTGCCGGAAGCCTTAAATATGATAATTTCAGCAACACCTCAACTTTTTTCGGAAACAATACGGAATATTCAAACAGCAATACCGGGATAAGCCAGGCAGCGTTCATCTTTCCGTTCCCGACTATGAGAGGCAGTTTTGTGGTTGGTTTATCTTATGATGAATCGAACAATTTTAACGGCGCGCAGAGCTTTAACGGATTTAATAACGGAGACAGTTCCTATATTCAGCATCTCACGACAACTGATATTCCGTTTGATCTTTACCTGACAGACGATAACGGTATTACCAAAATAAAAGGTAAATTAAACCAGAGCGGCACAGTGCTTGAAGACGGGAACACAAAGGACTTCGGAATAAGCGCTGCGGTTGAAATGTATAAAAATTTCTTTGTCGGAGGCACGCTCAGCATCGTTTCCGGTAATTTCAAATATAACCGCGATTATTACGAGGACGACACAAAGGGTTATTACGATAACGATACCCTCGCTCCCGGCGTTGCATATACAAGGGATTTCCGTTCATTTAACCTTAACAGTGTGCTCGACTGGGAAATATCCGGCTATGACTTTAAGCTCGGAATGATTTACCAGACTAAATTTGCGCGTATCGGTGCTACTATCCAGTTCCCAAAGTCAATGACTATCAAGGAAAAGTATTCAATAACAGGAAGTTCAACTTTTGTGGGAAATGTGGTTAACGAATTGAATCCCGATAATTATTCGGATGATGTCGAATACGATGTATTAACCCCGTTTGAATTTAACCTCGGCGCAAGCGCTAATTTCCTGGGACTGATCGTTTCCGGTGAAGTCGGATTAATCGATTATACACAAATCGAATATGACAATCCGCGCGGAATCTCACTGAATGATATTCAGTACCTGAACAAGCAGATCAAAGAGAATTTTAAGGCAGTAGTGGATTACCGCGTTGGCATTGAATACACAATTAAAGAACTGGATATGCGTATCCGTTCAGGATTCTTTACGCAGAATTCACCTTATGTAAATGATCCGACGGAATATAACCGTACATTCATTACCGGCGGTTTCGGTTTCCTTATCGACCAGGCGGTCTCAGTTGACTTTACATACGCTCACGGATTCTGGAAAACATACGGCGATAATTACGGAGTTAACGTTTCCAGGACGTTCCAGGATGTGACATCATCAAAACTGATCGCATCATTTAACTACAGATTCTGATAAAACTAATATCCCATAAGGGCCCTTCGCAGTTTTCTGCGGGGGGCTTTTTTTTTATATTTGGTTATGGTAATTCAATTAACTTCTGACCGGAGATAACCGCATTCAAGGTATAGTTGTTCGCATTGAGAGCAAGGATTATTACGTCCTTCCCGAAAATTCGAATGAAATATTGAGATGTATGCTGCGAGGCAAGTTTAAGCAGGATATTGTCCGCAAGAGGGAGAGAATTTTGCTTGGGGATTATGCGGTGGTTGGTGATATAGTTGATATAGAACAGAAACAGGATTACCCCGTAATCACGAAAGTCTATCCCCGCAAAAATTTCATTTCCCGCAAAGCGCCAAGAATGAAAGGCGCCGGTTACCGCGGCGACCGCCTCGAACAGATCTTAGTCTCAAATATTTCTTTTTTTGTTGTAGTAACTTCAGTTTACAAACCATTCTTTAACAACAAGGTTCTCGACCGTTTTCTTATTATCGGCGAAAGCTCAAAGATTCCCACAATTATTGTAATCAATAAAACTGATCTTGATCCCGACAACCTGATAGAAGAGTGGGTCTATCTCTACAGAGAGACGGGTTACAAGGTTATCCTCACATCCGCGGAGACAGGCGAGGGGATTGAAGAACTTGGTGAAGAATTAAAAGGTAAAACGAGTTTCTTCTGGGGACAGTCGGGAGTCGGGAAATCAACTCTGTTAAATTCGGTTTACCCCTCGCTGAATCTGACTACGGGCGAGATAAGTGAGTTCACCAATAAAGGGAAACATTCGACTGTTGCAGTCAGGATGATTAACACCGGGGAAAATACTTTTATAATAGATACGCCCGGAGTCCGGGAGATAGATCCGTACGGTGTGCTTAAGGAAGATCTGGGGCATTATTTTATTGAGTTTGAACTGCATATAAATAATTGCAAGTATAACACCTGCACACATAACCACGAACCGGACTGCGCCGTGATTGCCGCTGTCGAAGCCGGGCAGATCAGCGCGGAGCGGTATGACAGCTATCTCCGTATGCTCGAAACCGTGGAAGAGGATATGAATTATCAGGCCTGAATCCGCGTGATAAAAAACGATGGTTTTAGGGGGATTTAAAAAGTATGGTTTGATACAGTTCCCCAAAAAATTGTGCCGAAAAGCGCCTGCAGCCACTTTTAACCCCTAATTTTAATGTAAAATTGACTTTTTTATTGACTTTCACATTCTTACTTACCATATTATTGCTCCTTTTTACATATTTTGGGGTTTTACAATGATAACTATACAAAGATTTATAAACTATCGAGGCAAAAATGCTTAATAACAGAGAAATTGCTCTTTCAAGTCCATTAAGAAATATTCTGTCCAATACCTGGTTTCAGGTTCTCAGCTTCACTTTCCTTACTGCCGTAAGCGCGCAGATCTTTATTCCTGCAAAACCGGTGCCTTTTACTTTTCAGACTGCCGTGGTGGTTTTAGCGGGTGCAATGCTCGGAGCGAAAAAAGGAGCGTATAGCCAATTTATGTATTTGCTCTTAGGCGCTGCCGGATTACCGGTTTTTGCCCCGATACCGGACGCAGTTCCGGGACTCTTCCGTTTCTTCGGCCCTACCGGAGGATATCTTCTTGCGTTCCCTCTGGGCGCGTTCGTCACAGGATACATCACCGAGAGATATAATTCACAGTTCTCGGTTGTTGCCGCTATGTTCCTTGGAAATTTCGTAATCCTTTTGGCAGGCGCACTTTATCTCGATATAGTATTTGTTCATAATGTTAAAAATTCGTTGCTGCTCGGCGGTGTAGTTTTCTCCCTCTGGACTGCGATAAAAGTTCTCGCGGCATCGGTTATTTATATGGGCGTCAGGAAGTTAAAGTAAAACCCGACCCTAAAATGGAATTTAAAAATTTTATTTTCATCCCGGTTTTCTTCGCTGCCCTCTCGCTATTTCTAAATAGCTGCTGGCGGCTGCTCGATCAGCTTAAAACAGCCAAACCTGAAAACCGGTTTGATTTTCCGTTAATCAGAATTAAAAATGTACTTAAAATCGCGTTTGGGCAGTCGAAACTGCTCCGCGAACCGCTTGCCGGTACACTGCACTTCCTGATTTTTTGGGGTTTTATGCTTTTCGGGATCGCGGTTGTTGAAAGTTTCATTCAGGGATTTTATTCCGGGTTTTCGCTCGAATTTCTTGGGCCTCTTTTTTCGGTCATCACGTTAGTGCAGGACATACTTGGCCTGCTTGTGATTGGTTCGATTCTTGTTTCTCTTTACCGCCGTTTCGTGATTAAAGTTAAGCGGCTTGATGTAGGCCCCGGCGGGAAATTTGACGCGGCTCTGGTACTCGGACTTATATTCTTTGTCGTAATCTCGATGTTCGGCCAGAATATGGCGCACGTTGCCAAAAACGGTTTTGTTCTTTCCGGGCACGAGTTAAGGCCTGTCAGCGCCGCGCTTTCTTCAATAGCGTTTACTCCCGAGTCGGCAGATTATTATTATGAGTTTTTCTGGTGGAGCCACATCGTATTTATTTTGGGGTTCCTCAATTATCTTCCGCACTCAAAACATCTGCACGTAATAACTTCGATACCGAATGTTTATTTCTCCAAGACCGGAGAGAATAAATATGCGCTGAAGAAGATCAACCTTGAAGATGAGACTCTTGAGTATTACGGTGTTGATGATATCGAAAAATTCACCTGGAAGAATTTACTTGACGGCTATTCCTGCACGCATTGCGGAAGATGCACTTCAGTCTGCCCCGCAGCGAATACAGGTAAGTCGCTTTCGCCGCGGAAAATAATTGTTGATATCCGGACGAGGACAGAGGAGAAAGCTCCGCTTATCCTTGAAGGAAGGACTGATGATCCGAAGTTCGGGAACACACTTGTACATAATTTCATTACGGACACTGAACTGTGGCAATGCACCACCTGTATGGCCTGCGTTCAGGAATGCCCGGTAACGATTGAGCACGTTGATGCTATTGTCGATATGCGCCGCCACCTGGTTTTAACTGAATCGGAGTTCCCGGCGGAGTTAAATCCGGTGTTTAAGAACCTCGAAACCAACTTTACTCCCTGGGCGTTCAACCAGGCGGAAAGGGCAGACTGGGCCGAGGGGCTTAATATCAAAACGATGGCTGAAGATTCGAACGGAGAGTATCTCTTCTGGGTCGGCTGTGCCGGTTCTTATGACAGCCGCTACAAGAAAGTTTCACGGGCCTTCGCGCAGATTATGCAGAAAGGCGGCGTTGATTTCAGAATTCTCGGAACCGAGGAAAAATGCAACGGTGATACTGCGCGCCGGCTCGGCAACGAGTATCTCGCGCAGATGCTTGTTCAGGAAAATGTTGAGACGCTGAACAATTACGGCGTAAAAAAAATAGTTACCGCCTGTCCGCACTGCTACAATTCACTGAAGAATGAATTTGGACAATTCGGCGGAAATTACGAAGTTAAACATCACTCGGAACTCATCAGTGAATTAATAGGTTCCGGCAAGTTACCTATGAATTCCGGGGAAAAAGAAGAGGTTGTAACCTTCCACGATTCGTGCTATCTTGGCAGGTACAATGATATTTATGAAGCCCCGCGCAATGTGATTGCTTCGGTAGGAAGCAATAAACTCACTGAAATGGAGCGCAGCAACGACCGCGGTTTCTGTTGCGGCGCAGGCGGAGGGCGTATGTTCCTTGAAGATATCGAAGGCGGCAGGATTAATGAAGAAAGAGTGCGTGAAGCGCTTGAAACAAAACCAGGTACAATCGGTACCGCGTGCCCCTTCTGTATGACGATGATGACCGATGGCATAAAAGCGTTTGATAAATCTGAGGAGGTTCAGGTTAAGGATATCGCTGAAATAATATTTGATCAAATAAAAACAAACTAACTAATTCAGTACAAAAACATAAGGAAACACTATGGATCAGTTCAACAAATTGGTTGACCACGTGAAATCGCTTGAAGCCGATTTTCAGAAATTCTATGAAAAAGGCCAGGGCGCAGCCGGTACCAGACTCCGCAAAGGTCTGAGCGAACTTAAGAAACTTGCTCAGGATGTCAGAAATGATATTCAGACCGTGCGTCAGTCAAGAAAAGAACAAAAAGGTTCATAATCTTTTTTTAGGGGCTGTTTTGTTATATAAATTTTGGCATAACAGCCCTATTTTTTCTTTTCGTTATCTTCCGCTGATCTTTCTTTCGCTTGCATTTTTTGCGGGCCATTCATCGGTTAAATCTCCGGGGTTGTCTTCCGGCGCCCACGGCATCGATTCAGTCCGCGTACTGAAATTAGGTTTTGCCGGTGACCTGATGTGTCACAAACCGATATTTGAATCTTCCCGTGTAAATTCCGGCTCTTTTGATTTTAATCCCATTTATAAATATATCTCAGAATACCTCTCCGCTCCGGATGTGATGATAGGGAATCTTGAAACCGTAACTGCCGGAAAAGTGAAGGGATATACCGGATACCCGCAGTTTAATACACCCGATGAATATATCTCTGCCCTGAAAAAAGCAGGATTTGATTTTCTTGTAACCTCAAATAATCACAGTATGGACAGAGGGGAAAAGGGAGTGCTGAGAACTTTGGAAATTCTGTCTGCGAACGGTATTCCATCAACCGGGACTTTTCAGAATGAGACCGACAGGGATTCGATCAGAATTATAAATCCCAACGGCATTGCAGTTGCGATATTAAATTATACATTCGGGACCAACGGAATCCCTTTACCGCGCGGGAAAGATTATCTCGTAAATGTGATTGATACGAACCTCATCAAAAGTGATATTGAAAAGGCCCTTTCGCTGAAGCCTGATGTGCTTTTGCTTTTTTATCATTTCGGCACGGAGTATAAAAGAACGCCTGATGAGTATCAGGAAAGAATAGTGGAATTCAGTAAGCGTGCCGGCGCTGATATTATCATCGGGAGCCATCCTCACGTTGTTGAGAAGATGGGAAAATATTTAACGGTCGGCGGGAGGCTTGATACCGGATTTGTCGCTTATTCATTAGGTAATTTTTTATCCAATCAGCAATGGCGTTATTCTGACGCGGGAGTGATTCTGAACTTGTCGCTTGAGAAAAATCTTAATAGCGGCAGAGTCAGGATATCTGAAATCACTCCGGTACCTACAATGGTATATATCAGCAGGCATTCCGGGAAGAGGCAGTATTATATTCTTCCCGCGAGCGAAAATATTGATACAGTAAAGTTAAATTTCTTAAAGAAGTCAGAAATACAAAGACTGAAGAACAGCTACTCCGATACTAAAGGAATACTTTACTCCGGCGCGAATTAATTGTTTCTTTAATTAGAAGAAAATTCATCATTCCGGATCCCGCGGCTTTGCGGCTCCGCGAGAAAATTTCTCGCAAAGACGCTGAGGCGCAAAGTATTCGCTCCGTGTAAATTCATAAAATCAGTATCATCAGTGTGAAATTCAGGAGAGGATAAGTCGATTTTCCTGATACTCCCGCGGCTTCGCGGCTCCGTGAGAAAATTTCTCGCAAAGACGCTGAGGCGCAAAATATTCGCTCCGTATAAATCCATAAAATCAGTATCATCTGTGTGAAATTCAGGAGAGGATAAGTCGATTTTCCTGATACTCCCGC
>CAIMOS010000066.1 GCA_903843135.1 uncultured Ignavibacteriales bacterium
GTACCGGTATAGGCAGCCTTGGTGTGGGAGCGGCAAATAAATCCGAGTTTACAATTCAGCTGAAGCCGGCAAAAGAGAGAAATGTATCCACGGAAAAATTTATGAAGAAAATCCGGGAAGATCTCGAAAATCATTTCCCGAATGTAAATTTTTCAATGGCGGTAATGGGTCTGCTTCCTAAATCAGCGCCTATCAAGATAACGCTCAGCGGCGCCGACCCGGTAATTGTTATGAAATCGGCAGAGTCACTCAAAGCATTAATTGAGGGGGTACCCGGTGCGGATAACGTAACTCTTTCCGTGGAGAAAGGAAATCCGGAGTATCTAATAGTTCCGGACAAAGATAAGATGCAGCGCCTCGGGCTTTCAACAGCATACGCAGGAATAAACGTAAGGACGGCATTGACCGGTAATGACGACGCGGTATTAACAGAAGAAGGAACAGAATATCCGGTAAGAATCAGGCTTTCCGGTTTCAACAGGCGCGATTACGAAGATGTCAAAAACCTTACAATTGTAAATCCCGCAGGTGTTCCGGTCAAAGTGGATCAGTTCGCGGAGGTAGTGCAGGATAATTCCCCCTCCCTGCTGGAAAGATTAGACCGCCAGGGATCCGTAACGCTTACAGCAGAGTCATTCGGCAGGCCGTCGGGATCGCTTGCCGACGAAGTAATAGAAAAGCTAAAAGCTCGGCCTCTGCCTGAAGGAGTAAAACACACCTGGGGCGCGGACATTAAAACCCAGAACGAAAGTTTCGGCGCCTTAGGCTCCGTTCTGCTGATTTCGTTTATCCTTATCTATCTGATTATGGTGGCGCTTTACGACAGCTATATATATCCGTTCGTTGCGCTTTTTGGAATTCCGGTTGCCGCGATAGGCGCTTTCCTCGCGCTGAATTTATCTTTAAACCATCTGACATTATTCGCCCAGGTCGGATTAA
Organism: uncultured Ignavibacteriales bacterium; assembly: GCA_903843135.1. Lineage (GTDB taxonomy): Bacteria > Bacteroidota > Ignavibacteria > Ignavibacteriales > Ignavibacteriaceae > JABWCL01. Next base: position 940 of record CAIMOS010000066.1, read on the forward strand.
TAATGCTGATGGGGCTTGTAACAAAAAATGCGATACTGATAGTTGACTTTACAAACCAGTTAAAGGCTGAGGGGAAACATTTTAAGGATGCTTTAATAATTGCGGGCAAGGAGAGGATGCGCCCTATACTTATGACGACAATAGCAATGGCTATCGGGATGCTCCCTATAGCACTCGCACGGGGCACCGCCAGCGAATGGAAGAACGGACTCGCGTGGGTAATTATCGGCGGGCTTTTATCCTCGCTTGCTTTAACTGTATTCCTTGTCCCCGTAGTGTACTATGCGGTTGACAGTATTAAGGAACGATTTGGGATAAAAAGCAAAGAGCTTCCGGTTAACGAGGTTTAACGCAGGTTAGTTTATTCCCGGATTATGTTATAGCCAGCGAGCGGGGAGAATTGTATTTAAAAGGGTTATGGCGATTAATTTATAAAATGATTGTATGGTTGAAAAGCGCGTTTGGGAGCCTGAATATTCAAATTATCGGGCTTCCATCACGCCGCGATGCGGATGCCTTCTTTTTTAACAATTCCGATCAGCGGGGAATAGTCATCAGTCATAAATCTTTTTTCACCGATTGTAACCGGTTCGATTTTATAGCTGACTTCACTGGCGGTGAACCAGATTGCCGCGGAATATTTGATGGGGTCATCGTCAAATAAAGGAGAAACCAGCATCAAATCAATATCACTGTCTTCGGTTGCTGTGTTACGGGCGTAGCTTCCGTAGAGATAAGCTTCGGTAATGTTTATTCCGTTTTGCTTAAGAGATGATAAATACTTTTTTATCAGTTCGATAACTTCGTTTTGGGTCATATAATTAATCAGGGGTTTTTAAGTCAAAATATGTTCGCTGATTACAAATTTATTTTACCTTAAATATCACTTTGCGATTTTATACTTGATATGTTGCAGATGCAAACTAAACAGAGAATATATCTGTTTCCATCCCTTTTATTCTTTTGATCATTGCAGAATTTGATACATCGAACTTGCGCGCTAACTTTGGGGCCACATAGTCGATAATTTCACCTGACACCGTGGATATTTCAGAAGCAGCATCGATAAGAGGGCGCATATTTTTTAGTTCGTTAATAACAAGATGACGGGGCATAAGAACAGCGGCGCCAAAAATCCAGGCCTGTTTTTCAGCACGCTTTATCACGTGTTCCGGCAATTGCTGAACCGCGATTTTCCATTCATCAGTTGAAGAAAATGAGATCTGTTTTAGAACAGAGGCGTGCAGGATGTAATGGCCAAGTTCGTGAGCAATTGTGAACCTGATCCGCACTTCGGGCTGTACATCGTCAACATAGATTACCGGCTGAGGCTGGAAACTGAGAAATCCTTCAATTGAAGTCGCTCTTGACAGACCGGGAACCGGAGCTATGTATACATCCAGTTTGTCGCACAGAATTTCAATATCAACCGGAATTTTGTTGAGGTTGTGAGAGTTAAGAAGGCTGTCGGTTATGATTTCAATTTCACGGACTGATTTTGATCCGATCTCATTGTAAAGATTGTTTATCGTTTTCGCCCCTTAAAATTTTGATGATATTGTCCAGCTCCTCCTCTGTTGGTTTGCCGCCGTAAGCCGACCTGAAAAATACAGGCAATGCTTCGAGTAATTTGGCATCAGAAAGAACTTCGTCCGGAATTGATTTTCGTGAAATAGAAGCCAAAGATGACATTTCGATAAACAACGGCGATTCAGAAGGTATGGATAGCGCCTCGGCTATTTTTTGCATTTTTTCAGCGTTATCGGGCATTGGAACCAGGTCCCTCTCAATTTTACTCCAAAATCCAGCATCTAAAGCAATCAATTCAGCAAATTTGCGCATACTGATACCTTTTTCGATGCGCAGCTCTCTTACAAAAGTACCGAATGACATAAATTGAACTCCCGGTTGATTTATGATTAAAATATTTATTGTGTTGACTAATATACTCAACACTTCATCCTAAATCAAGTCATTTAATCCGGAAAAAATTTCTAATAAGAAGGCACAGCTTCACAAGCGAATAATATCTGGCACAGACAGGAAAGTACTTCCTAAAAATCCGTGCATTTTTTGATGATTGCGCCCTCCTTTGTCTTACATCTTATTTCCTAATTTTTTATATTGTATTTGGTTTTTAACCCTATAAATATGAAGAATTTACATAAAGAAACGGCTGTTATTGCCGTAAGCGGAGGGATGGACAGCTGCGTTACTGCCGCCGTCGCTTCGATGGAATACGATCTCGCTTTCGCCCATTTTAATTACGGGCAGAGGACACAGCGCCGCGAACTGAAAGCTTTTAACGATATCGCGGACCATTATAAAGTTAAACACCGGCTCGTGATCGACTTTACTCACTTTGCCGCGATCGGCGGATCGTCTCTGACGGACCCCGGTATGGAAGTTGAAAAGGCTGACCTGGGAAGCCGGAGCGTACCGACATCTTATGTCCCGTTCCGAAACGCCAATATACTTTCGGCGTGCGTAAGCTGGGCGGAAGTGATCGGCGCGAAAGCGGTTTTTATCGGCGCGGTTTATGAGGACGCCACGGGTTATCCCGACTGCAGGCCGGAATTCTATTCCGCGTTTGAAAAAATGGTTGACTCAGGAACTAAACCGGAAACGCAGATCAGGATCGTTACACCGATAATCAATCTTACTAAAGCCGAAATAATTAAACGGGGCGACGAACTGAACGCGCCGCTTTATCTCACCTGGTCCTGTTACCAGAATGAGGACAAGGCGTGCGGCGTTTGTGACAGCTGCGCTTACCGCCTGCGCGGTTTTTCGGCGGCGGGCATTGACGATCCGATACCGTACGCGGTGCGCCCGGATTACAGATAAATTGTATCTGCAACATACGCGCGATTTTTACTTTTTATAAACAGATTTAGTCCGAAAGGTCCCTTTGAGCGATAAAATTAAAATACTTGAAACATTTGAGAATGCTTATCCCGGCAGGGATTATGTGGTCACGCATATCGCGCCGGAGTTCACTTCGCTCTGCCCGAAAACCGGCCAGCCCGATTTCGCGAAGATGACGGTGGAGTATATTCCCGATAAACTCTGCGTGGAACTGAAATCACTCAAATTATATTTCCACTCGTACCGCAACGACGGTATATTTTTCGAGAGCGTTACAAACAAGATCCTTGATGATCTGGTTAAAGCCTGCAATCCGAGGTATATGAAGGTCACTGCCGATTTCAACACGCGGGGCGGAATCTCATCAGTGATACAGGCCGAGCATTGTTCACCGCATTACAAAAAGAACTGACGTAGCCGGATAAGCAATGGAAAACACCAAAGAAAAACATTCCGGTTACCGGGGTAAAAAAGAGAAGTTTCTTAGTGTTTCCCTTTTGCTGAACGACCCGGACAATTATTCGCTTAATTACAGTCTGATGACCGAGGGGCACATAAGGTCCCTCGCGGAAAATATTATCACCTCCTGCGCTGTCGTGTCAGCCGGAAGTTTCTGCCGGAGGGAACTCTCGCCTTATTCCGACATCGATATCATCTTCCTTGTGGCCGATGACCGCAAGAGCGATGAGGAAATAAAGAAATTCGTAACGCTCTGCTGGGATGACGGAATCGAGATCTCCCACACGCTTCGGACTGCCGAAGATATTAAAACATTCCTCAACACGGACCTTCACACGTTCACACAGTTTTTCGAAACGCGCTTCATCACCGGCGATTATAAACTTTACGAAGACTGGAACAAAGCGCTACTGAAGGAGTTCACCCCCGAAGTGCAGGAAAAAATATTTTATGAACTTCAGCGCGACCGGGAACTGCGGTACAGAAAGTACGGCAACTCCCCAAAACTGATTGAACCGAACATCAAATACTCCGCCGGCGGACAGCGCGATCTGCAGTTTGCCGAATGGGTGTTTATCCTGCAGGAAGCCGAACTGCTGAACAAGCAGGAAGAACGGATGCAGGCGGAGATATTTGTAGATGCAATCGCCCGCAAGGGATACACTTCCGAGAAAGAATGCAAACGGATTCTGCAGAGCTTCAGGCTCCTCCTCTATTACCGCAATCTCCTGCACATAGCACACAAACGGAAGCACGACCGGCTTGAAGCGGAGGACCAGTTAAGGTTTGCCAAAAAACTGGACCTGAAAAAGGACGGTTACCGCAAACTGATGAAAGACTACTTTGAGGCCGCGAATGTTATCTACCGATTCGCCCGCTCCATAACAAAAAGGTTCAGCAAGATCCACACCGCGCGGCTCCCCGACGCGCTGGCGGTTGACCTTGACACCGAATTTTACCTGAAGGGGGACATAATCTATATTAAAGAACCCGGCCCGCTCAATATGTCATCGGTGCTCAGGGCATTTTATTACAGGGGAACGCACTCCGCCCATTTTGACGAAGCGCTTAGGATGCAGATAGTCGACAGCCTTGATGAAATGCCGGCAGCGATCGGGAGCGAATCGTCCACTTTCTTCAGGGAGATCCTCAATCTTCCCGCGAATGTCGGGACGACGCTTTCCAATATGAATGAACTTGGCGTGCTGAACCTCTTTATGCCGGAGTTCGGCGAGATGAACGGATTTATACAGCACGGCGTGTACCACTATTATACAACGGATGAACACACGCTCAAAGCAATTGACAATATCGAAGCGCTTGATAATGACAGCACGGTGCTGGGCAAAGTTTATAAAAGTTTAGAAAGGCGCGATCTTCTCTTTCTCTCGCTGCTCTTCCACGATATCGCCAAGCCGGTGAATATTGCCGGTCACGAAATACTCGGCGGGGAGATAGCGCGGACCGTGATGGACAAAATGGGTTACAGCGACGAGGAGATTGACGAGGTTGTATTCCTGGTCAGGAACCATATGGCGATGGAGCACGTGGCCTTCCGCAGGAACCTTAATGATCCTGAAACGCTGAATAAATTCACTGCCAGGCTCAATTCCATAAGGCAGCTTAACTATCTGTACCTGCTTACATACGCGGACCTTTCGGCGGTAAATCCGGCGCTGTGGAACAACTGGAAGCACGAGGTGCTTAATGAACTTTACAGGAAATCAAAAGAGATGCTTGAACAGCAGCTTACAGGCGAGGAACTGCTTTTCACAACATACATTCCGGACAACATATCGCGCCACTCGGAAAATATTTCTGATGACCACGTTACCGAGCACCTCGATTCGATTACTGACCTCGCGTATATCTCCGCTTTCACCGAAGAAGAAATCGCGGCGCATATTGAAGAGATACTTGAAGGCGATCCCCTTTCGCTGATATTCCGTGAATCGAAAAACTACACCAACCTGACGATAATAACCAAAGACGCGCCGTCGCTGCTGACAAGGATATGCGGCGTTCTTGCGATTAACGACGCGAACATTCACGACGCGAAGATCTTTACGAGAAAAGACGGAATCGTAATTGACAATTTTAATCTGACTGATTTCCGCACCCAGGCGAAGATCGACCGGGCGCTGTTTGAAAAAATTGAAGAAGATATGCGCTCCGTGCTTAACGATGAAATGCAGCTTACCGCGGAGATCAAGAAAATGAAATCGCGGTGGTGGCGGATCGAAAATAAATTCTTCAAAAAAGAAGGCGAACCCCGGATAAAATTTGAAGAGCACGACCGCTATACTATCATTGACGTCTTCTCCCCCGACCGGCTTGGGTTTCTTTACCAGGTAACGCGAAAAATTCACGAACTCGGCCTGAATATCTTCTTCGCGAAGATAGGCACCAGGGGAGATGATATCGTTGACGCGTTTTATGTTCTCAACAGGGAGAACAAAAAAATATCGCGGGACTTCTATCCCGTTATTGAAACAGAACTTCTCGAATCCATAAAACAAATATTATAGGATACAGTTTGAATTTTTTTGAAACCGAAAAACCAATCGGCGTATTTGATTCCGGTATCGGCGGGCTTACAGTAGTAAAGCGGCTTCTCTCAACTCTCCCGAATGAAAACATTGTTTATTTCGGCGATACCGCCAGGGTGCCTTACGGTTCGAAATCGAATGAAACTGTAATCGAGTATTCTCTTCAGGACGCGCAGTTCCTTATAAATAAAAACGTTAAGCTGATCGTTGTGGCCTGCAATACTGCCTCGTCCGTCGCCATACCGGCGCTTAGGGAAAAATTCAAAGTGCCGATTATAGAGATGATCGGCGTGGGTTCTCAGGCCGCGGTAAAGGCATCAGGAAACGGGAAGATCGGGATCATCGGGACAAGAGCGACGATCAACAACCAGGCATACTCCAGGGCGATCACGAAAATAAATGATGCGATAAAAGTTTATGAATCCGCGTGCCCGCTGTTTGTTCCTTTTGCCGAAGAAGGATGGATCGATCATCCGGCGACAAAACTTGTCGCGAAGGAATATTTGAGCAGTTTAAAAGAAGCCGGCATTGATACGCTTGTGCTCGGCTGCACGCATTACCCGATACTTGCAAATACAATCCAGGAAGTTGTGGGAGATAACGTCAGGCTGATTGATTCCGGCGTTGCCGCGGCGGACCAGGTGAAAAAAGAAATTGAGCGGATGGCTATAGGCGCGCGCTCCAGCGTGCCCGGCAATCTTGATTTTTATGTATCCGACCTTCCGCAGAAGTTCAGCGAAATCGCGGAGTTGTTTTTGGGCAGGAAGATTAGCAACGTTCACCGCATCGATCCCGAAGTCCTGCAGACGATCCTTCACTAAGCAGGACTGCATCTATTTCGCGAAGCGCCTGAACAGATACGGCCCGACCAGCACAAACAACGGAATAAAGACCCAGACCCGGCCGTCAAATATATTATAAGCCTGCAGCATAACATCCCACGATAATCCTCGCCGCAGCCCAAGACCGAACTCAACGCCAACCGTCATCACCAGCCAGATGATTCCGATTATCCACGCCTGTCTATCCGAGTCAGTCTTCCATTTTTTCGCGAGCAGCCAAAAATATAGAGCGAAGAGAATAATCAGAGTTACCGTTGATATCTGATGTGCCGGCAACTCCCCCACATACGGTTTATACACAAAATCCCGGACCGTTCCGTTTATCACCGCCAGTATCATCATACCAAACCAGGCGCTTGTATACTTCAGAATCACTTTCGAATACCTTTCCTTCAAACAAGAATAGTTTACTTGTGTAAAACTACAAAATATATTTATAACCGGTTCAAACGCGGTTCCACTCCCTCAATCAGCATAAAAACCGCTCCGGGAAAGCTTAAACCAAACACCATTCATCCCGCAGCATCGCCATTTATCAGCCTTTTTTATTCAATATATATTCATTTGCGGGGTTATTCAATTTTTCCTTAGTTTTAGCTTAGAAATTAACATTAATCAAACCGGATCAAAACTTTTTGCTGAATTACCTCCATAACCGGGAAAAACTTTACTGGATGTGCCAGACATCGGGGTGGGCATTTTACGCCCTCATCAACAATATTCTGGAACTCACTTACAAAGGATTTGATGCGAGGTATATATTTGTGTACACTTATCTTGGAATACTCGGCATAAGCGCGACACACATCCTGCGTCTCCGTATTAAAAACAAAAAATGGCTCACTTTATCACTCACTAAGCTTATTCCCAAAATCGTACTTGCCAGCATACTGAGCGCTGCATTTATACTCTCTGTGACAAGTCTTGTTGTGTTCGGTACCGGGCTTCTTGAGTTAAAGGATTTTAACACGGGTATGGTTATGGCGAACCTTGTGAATCTGAGTTCGGTCGTGCTCCTCTGGTCCGCAATTTATTTTTTCATTCATTACTTCGAGAACCTTAAACGTTCGGAGATCGAGCGCCTCGTCTGGGAAGCAGCAGTAAAAGATTTTGAACTGAAGACACTCAAGTCGCAGCTTAACCCGCATTTTATGTTCAACGCGATGAACAGCATACGCGCTTTGATCGAAGAGAATCCGGAACGCGCCAAGACCTCGCTTACGCAATTATCTAATATCTTCAGATACTCATTACGGATTGAGCGCACGGAAACAGTTCCTCTGGAAGATGAGATTAAAACGGTCGAAGACTACCTGGCGCTTGAAAAAATCAGATATGAAGAGCGGCTGACCTATTCAATAAATATTGACCCCGCAATTAAAAGCATAGAAATCCCCCCGATGATGATCCAGACCCTTGTCGAAAACGGGATTAAGCACGGAATATCAAAATTCCCAAAAGGGGGAGAAATATTTGTAAAAGCAAATAAAAAAGATGATTACGCCGAAATTATAATAAGCAACACGGGTTCCCTTTCAGACGAAGCCATAAAAAACAGCAAGGGATTCGGAGTTGACAACACCAAACAAAGGCTGAACCTTCTCTACGGAGATAAATCTTCTTTTGATATGGTAAACGAAAACGGATTTGTAAACGTTATATTAAAAATCCCACCAGGAGGCAGACAAAATGAAAGCTATTATAGTTGACGACGAGAGGCTGGCACGCACCGAACTTCAAAGGCTGCTGGCGCCTTATAAGGAAATACAGATAGTTGATGAAGCGGTTAACGCGGATGACGCGATTGAAAAAATTAATCAGCACCAGCCGGACCTGATCTTTCTTGACATTCAGATGCCGGGAAAAACGGGTTTCGACCTGCTGGAAGAACTCGACAATGTCCCTTATGTAATCTTCACCACAGCCTATGATGAGTACGCGTTAAAAGCATTTGAAGTAAACGCGCTCGATTACCTTCTCAAACCGATCGATCCAGTCCGTCTTGAAGACGCGATAAAGCGGGTACTGGAACGCTTCAGGCGGGAGGATATGCCCGAGCCGAAATCTTCGATCCTTAAACCTGACGACCAGGTATTTGTTAAGGACGGCGAAAAATGCTGGTTTGTTAAACTTGAAGAAGTGCGGCTCCTTGAATCCGAAGGTAATTACGTCCGGCTCTTCTTCCAGGACCACAAGCCGCTTATACTGCGCACGCTTAATTATCTCGACGAAAGGCTTGACCCCAAAACATTCTTCCGCGCGAACCGCAAACACATAATCAACCTCAAGTGGGTGGAAAACATCGAACCCTGGCTTAACGGCGGCCTGCTGGTCAAACTGAAAGGCGGACAAAAAGTTGAAATATCGAGAAGACAATCAATTAAATTCAAAGATTTTATGAGTCTGTAACTTATTAAGGAGTATTTATGTTCAGGTTAATGGTAACACTTATTTTATTGACAGGAGTAATTTCTACAGTGAGCATAGCACAGTCCAAAACAAATCAGCCGCCCCTTATCCCGATGAAAGAGTTCTTTAAGAATCCGGATAAGACGGGTTATTCAATTTCTCCCGACGGCAGGCACGTCGCTTATATGTTCCCGTGGGAAAGCAGATTAAACGTGTTTGTCCAGGAGATCGGAAGCGACAAAGCAACCCGCGTAACTTCGGCAAAAGAGAGGGACATCGCGGGATATTTCTGGGCGAACAATGAAAGAATAGCATTTATTCAGGACAAAGGAGGCGATGAAAACTTCCGCCTTTATGCCGTTAATATTGACGGATCAAACAGTAAAGACCTTACCCCATTCGAGAAAGTCCGCGTTGAAATCGTTGATGACCTTGAGGAAAATGACGACGAGATGCTCATCTCGATGAACAAAGATAATCCCGAGGTTTTTGATGTATATAGAATTAACATCAACAACGGCGAGATGAAGAAAATCGCGACTAATCCGGGGAATATCACCGGATGGCTGACCGATCACGACGGAAAACTGAGAGTTGCAACTACAACCGACGGCGTTAATACAGGGCTCCTCTATCGTGATACCGAAGCAGACGAGTTCCGCCCGCTCCTGAACACCAACTTCCGCGAAACCGCCGAACCGTATATGTTCACTCCGGACAACAAAGCCCTTATAATGGGTTCAAATCTCGGACGCGACAAGACAGCATTGGTTATTTACGATGTTAAGGATAAGAAAGAACTGAAAGTTCTTTACGTAAATCCCGATGTGGATATCGCCTCCCCCGTTTATTCCAAAAAACAGAAAAAACTTCTGGCTGTCAGCTACGTTAAGGCTAAACGCGAATTTCATTTCCTTGATGACGGGTATAAAAATCTCTACGATAAAATCGCCGCGAAATTTCCGGCCGACGAAGTTGTAATTACCGGCGCGAACAAAGAAGAAGATAAACTGCTCGTCCGTACCTTCAGCGACAAGACCCGCGGATCATATTATTATTATGAAGTAAACAACGGTAAATTGATCAAGCTTTCTGACGTCAGCCCGTGGCTCAATCCGGAAAATATGGCCGACGTAAAACCTGTTTCATACAAAAGCCGCGACGGCCTTATCATCCACGGATATCTTACGCTCCCAAAAGGCGCGGATCCGAAGAATCTGCCGGTTGTGATCAACGTGCACGGCGGCCCCTGGGCGCGGGATAACTGGGGCTTCAATCCCGAAGTACAGTTCCTCGCGAACCGCGGATATGCGGTGCTGCAGATGAACTTCCGCGGCTCAACCGGATACGGCAAAGAGTTCTGGATGTCGAGCTTTAAGCAGTGGGGTAAAACTATGCAGAATGACGTGTCGGACGGCGTTAAGTGGCTCATCGATCAGGGTATCGCGGATCCGAAAAGAGTGGGGATTTACGGCGGTTCATACGGCGGATATGCCACGCTGGCCGGGCTTGCGTTCTCACCTGAGTTATACGCGTGCGGCGTTGATTATGTGGGTGTCTCCAACCTCTTCACTTTTATGAAATCAATTCCGCCTTACTGGAAACCTTATCTCGAGATGTTCTATGAGATGGTTGGCCATCCGGAAAAGGACAGCGCGCTTATGCATTCGGCTTCTCCGGTTTTCCACGTTGATAAAATCAAAGCTCCGTTGTTTATCGCGCAGGGCGCCAACGATCCGCGCGTTAACAAAGCTGAATCAGATCAGATGGTTGAAGCATTAAAGAAACGCGGCATTGACGCGCCTTATATGGTTAAGGACAATGAGGGCCACGGCTTCCGCAACGAAGAAAACCGTTTTGACTTTTACGGCGCGATGGAACAGTTCCTTGCCAAACATCTCGGCGGCCGAACCGGGAAATGATCTTCCGTTAATCGGATTTCTCATTTAATGAAAGCCAATCCCGTGTTAGGGTTTGGCTTTTTTTATTGTAGTGGAACCTTTTAAACAAGCAAAACTTCTAAGGTTTTCCGGGGTGGGTGCTGAAAGGTTCAAGTGATCTCTCGGTGGCAAAGAAAAATTTCGTTCCTCCGGAACTTCCGAACAGGAAGTATCTAACGAGGTGAGCAGAATACATCTCTATCGGTTTCCTCTTTCTTGCTGATGTGTTGAGTTGTGATCCGGCGTCTCTGAAAAATAGATTTTAATTGAATTTAACTTTTGCCAACGTATTTTCACTTTAGCAGTCAAATGAAAAGTTATTAATTTATACTTAATAATTCTCATTATGATTAAATTTGATTAATAAATTTTCCCGTGAGGTCGGTTAATATGTACGATGATTTGAAGTGGTCCCCTGCCGAAAAAAAGATTGCCCGTTCGGCGTTTGACTCCGCTTACAGGAGGGAGATGGATGATGTTAAAAACATAATCTATGAAAAGGTAATTAAAATAAAAGCAAATGAAGATGTTTGGGCTCTTGAAAAATTCCTCTCCGACTGTCGCAAGAATATGCTAAAGAAGTACGACTACCGCTATTCCCGGTTAATCCCGGTGTTCTACCGACTGTATAAAGACGGCTACCTCTACCCCGAAGACCTGGAGGGCTTAAACAATGATAAAATTAAAAAGATATTTGGTTAGTATCGAATTGCGCGGGGTTAGAGTGCTTTAATTATAAATTTCTCTCGCCTGCAACTGAATTTTGATGTTCAACATAAATGGAATTATTAGTTTTGCCTGATGCCACTGCTACGCAGTTCAGGCGTAGATTATCCCAGAGTTCGATTCAATGTAAAGATTAATTCATCATCGCCATATAATTACCGCCTAATATCTCAGACAGACAGTTGAAGCCAATTGAGATGATATTGTGCAAAGCTTGTTACATACTGTCTGATTGTTAAACATTTACCATCCGGAGACGCGCCAAGTATTGCCTGGATTTACGAAATTCAGGATAAGTCCCGGCGGGACGGCATATTCTGATGTGTTGACTTATGATCGCCTTTCATCAATCGAAACACCGATTATTGAGGCCGGCGAATTTTTCGTTCCCACGGAACTTCCGTGATGGAAGTATTTTGCAAAGCGTAATACATCCCGCTATTAAACTTTTGTAGCGGTTTTTCCATTCAAATTGAGTGTGGTTCAGATTGCGGGTGACTTTAAAGTTTATTAAAATCACAGCTTTTAAGTAACTTAAGTAAGTATTATATTTTGGCAGCAAAATCGTCATTATTGTATTAGAGAAGCCTTGAAAATTGGCAGTACAATTCCCGCATAGCAGGTATAAGCAATTATTCTTGCCGGATCCGGGCTTTATATTTTCTTTTCGTCATAAATTAATTATAGGAGTATATTATGAAGTACACGCTGGCTGTAATTTTCTTTTTATTTTTCTCCCATCCGGCAGCAACCCAGACTCAGCCTGCCGCGGATTCAACCTCAACCAAAATATCCGCATATTTCTTCGGAGATTATTTTTATAACGCGGTCCGCGATAATGACCACAAACAGATCACTTCCAACCGAGTTATTACCGGAGACGTGGGTTCGAGCGCGTTTCAGATACGGCGTATGAACCTCACTCTCGATCATAAACTCGATAAGAAAATTACCACCAGGCTAAGGCTCGAAGGTGAGAATGAGTCTTTCACCGGAAACGGGCGGTCTGCGGCCTTCCTGAAGGATGTATATGTTGAATGGCTCGATCTTTTTGAAGGGCATTCACTTACAATAGGCCTCCAGTCAAACCCTATGATCGATTACGCCGACAGATACTGGGAAAACCGGCACATCGAAAAAACAATCGGCGATTACCGGGGATTTTTCAGTTCGCGTGATCTTGGAGTAAGCCTTGCCGGAAATCTTATCGACGGAGGTAAACTGAGTTATAAGCTATTATTCGGTAACCGTTCCGCGCTTAAAACAGAAGACAATAATTCAAAGAGTTTCCAGCTTACACTCCACAGCAAACCTGCCGGTAATTTGTCGGTAATGTTCAACACCGAGTTTGTCAATTACGGAGCGATGATGGTATCGGCCGGAACAGCGCAAACCGAATATTCCAATTATCAGTATTCGGGATATCTGCTCATTGATTATTCAGAAAAAGGTTCTTATTCTCTTACCGCGGAAGGCATCTATGCCGCAAGGAAAAACGGTGATAAAATCGGAAGCGTTTATTATGAC
>CAIMOS010000067.1 GCA_903843135.1 uncultured Ignavibacteriales bacterium
AAGAATATTATTATAATTATTAAAGATGTTGATAAGGAAGGATCTCCGTTATGAAATATATTTTTCTTTTGGTTTTTGTGTTATTTGCGTATACACCCGTCAGTGCGCAATGGATTTCAAACAATCAAATAAATACAACCGTGTGTGATACCACGGGCGAACAGGGCTTATCTAAAATTGCCGGAATCCCCGGTGGAGGCTGTTATATTTCCTGGTTCGATGCCCGTTCGGGAAGTTATGCCGTTTATCTTCAGAGGCTGGATCCGTTAGGAAACAAAATGTTTGGAAATAACGGGCTTCTTGTCAGCGGCAATGCGCAGTCCACTTCTTTGGTAGACTGGGATATGAAAACAGATGCTGCCGGAAACGCTATCATTGCTTTTACGGATGTCAGAAACGGCGGCAACCTTAATCCGTTTGCGTACCTTATTTCACCATCAGGCCAGTTTCTTTGGGGCGCGAACGGCGTCGATTTAAACCAAACAACAGAATACCAGGCGAATCCGGTTGTCACCCAGGCAGGCGACGGCAATTATTATGTTGCCTGGATAATTGCAACATCGCCAAATAAAGTAGGGTTGCACAAGATTTCTTCCAACGGCACAAAACTGTGGCCGGCGCCTTTAGTTCTCACCGGATCCGGTGAAGGATTCAGCCGCCCGGTTGTTTTACCAACCGACAGCAACTGCGTTTTGCTTTTTCACACTGGCCAGACAGGAACGAGCTGGGCCCCGAACGTAAAATTAAGAGTGAATAAAATTGCGCCCGATGGTACTTTGAAGTGGGGCCAGTACGGTATGTATTATCAGGACCTTGGAAAAGTTAACCCTTACACCACAGTTAAAATTGTTTCAGACGGAAATAACGGCGCGGTAATCGGATGGTACGGTGACCAGGATTCCGACAACCTGCAGGAAGCTTATGTTCAGAGGATTTCCTCAACCGGTTCTATGTATTTCCCGATGAACGGCGCGGCAGTATCAACAACAGCAGAAATTACATCCGCGAATACAGTTGTTGCTTTTAACCCCGCGACAAATGAAACTTACGCGTTTTATTATCAGACAAACTCCGGCCAGACGACCGCTGGAATGTTTATACAGAAATTTAACCAGTCCGGCGTAAGGCAGTGGACCGATGACGGTGTTGCGGTGGCGCCTCTCGTTAGCTTAGTAAGCTATCTTAACCAGCAAATCCATTTTGCCGGAGATAAAGCAATGATCTTCTGGATAGAAGGCGGATCCGGCGGTGTAAATACAAAAGTTCTATGCAACGGATACACTCCGCAGGGAACCACTGTTTGGTCTTCACCGATAGTTGTTTCAGAAACTTCTCAGGAGAAACTTCATATGGTTTCATACATTGATGAGTTTAAGGGTACAAAATTATCGTGGACGGATACCCGCACCTCGGACAGGGGAATCTATGCTCAGAATGTAAATAAAGACGGCACGCTCGGATCACCGGTTGTCCCGGTTGAACTTACTTCTTTCACATCTTCACTAAGCGGCAAAACAGTTCAGTTGAATTGGGCAACCGCCACAGAAACAAATAATAAAGGTTTTGAAGTGGAGAGAAGAATTAAGAATGAAGAATTAAAAATTAATAACTGGGAATTTATAGGTTTTGTAAAAGGTAATGGTACTTTAACCACGCCTTCTAAGTATTCATACACGGAAGTTTTATCCCCGGGAGTTTACCAGTACAGATTAAAACAGATTGATTTTAACGGTTCTTATACTTACAGCGCTCCTGTTGAAGTTGAAGCATTGGGTGTTCCGTCGGACTTTACTCTTTTACAGAATTATCCGAATCCTTTTAATCCGGAGACAAAGATCAATTATCAATTACCCGTTAACAGTAAAGCGCTGTTAAAGGTTTATGATATTATGGGAAATGAGATAGCAGTGCTGGTTAATGAGGAAAAACCGGCCGGAAGCCATTCTGTAAATTTTAACGCCTCGCAGCTGCCAAGCGGAATGTATTTCGCGAAATTGACAGCAAACGGCAAATCATCGGTTATAAAGATGAGTTTACTTAAATAAATTTGTAAGTCGAAATTTATTTCGACCCGTCAATTAATAAAAAAAGCCGGATATTTATTCGGCTTTTTTTATGTAATAAACTTATGAGTTACTTAACAAACTCACCCCCGCCCCAGTCTGGAAAGAGAGGGGTTATTAAATGTTTTAATTTAATATCGAAATGTAATTTTTATTAGTCACTATAACTGGTCGAAATAAATTTCGACCTACAATTTTCCTAATATTTTAAACACCGCATCGATTTTTCCGAGAGGCGCCGCCAACTGCACTCCGGCAACATTACTTTTAATATATTCAAAAGTTTCTTTTGCTATATTAATGCCTTCCTCAAAACCCTCTTCTTTGGTGTTTGTTTTTCTCATTCTGTCCATTATCTCTTCGGGAACAGAAGCGCCGGGAACTTCGTTATTCATAAACTCCGCGTTCCTGTACGAAACAAGGGGCCAGATTCCGCATATAAGAGGTATTTTTATATATTCTATCCGCTTCATAAAAGCTTCAAGTATGCGTATATCAAACACAGGCTGAGTTATCATATATTCAGCGCCGGCTTCGATTTTCCAGTCGAGGCGCCTTATCTCCTCATCTAGATTTATCGCGCCAGGATTAACGCCAACGCCGATACTGAATCCGGTAGGATCGCCGATCGGGTTACCGCCGAGATCGAGACCATGATTAAGCCTGTTTAATAAATTTGTTAAACCGATAGCATCAACATCAAACACCGCGGTTGCATCGGGATAGTTTCCGAGTTTTGGCGGATCTCCGGTTATGGCGAGAATATTACGCAGGCCAAGCGCATAGGCGCCAAGCAGATCAGACTGCATACCTATAACGTTCCTGTCGCGGCAGGCAAAATGAAGCACCGCCTCGATTCCAATATCGCGCTGCATCATAACCGCGAGCGCGAGCGCCGACATACGCGCCGACGCCCTCGGTCCGTCGGGAATATTTATTGCGTCTATACCGTAGTAAAATAGTTTGCGGGCTTTTTCAAGTTCGCGTTTCGGCGAAACACCTTTTGGCGACACAAGTTCAACCAACGAAACAAATTCTTTTTTATGCAGTTTGTTTGAAAGGCGTGATTTATCTTCTTTTAATACAGGTGTAACTTCATCGGGTGTTTCAACCGCCAAACCGCTGCTCTTTATTTCTATCCGTTTTGTAGGGCGGAGCGCCTGAACAGCACGCCTTATCGCGCGGATATGAGTTGGGTTTGTACCGCAGCATCCGCCGACAATAGCGGCGCCGGTCTGAATAAACCGCTTAGCGTATTCAGCAATGTATTCAGGCGATGTAAGATAAATATTTCTTCCGCCGATGCTTTGCGGGAAACCGGCGTTCGGCTGAACCGAAATAGGTAAGTTTGTGCGCGATCTTAATTCTTCCAGCGCATCAAGCATTAATTTGGGGCCGACAGAGCAGTTTAATCCAACCGCATCAACCTTATATTCTTCGATCTTTTCTATAAAACGGGAAAGAGGCGCGCCGCTTACAAGGGTGCCGAATTCATTGATGGTGACCTGCGCGATAATCGGCATATCCGGATTTATCTCCCTGACCGCGCGAACAGCCTGGATCATTTCTTTAACAAGAGCGAAAGTTTCGAATATTATTAAATCAACTCCGCCGTCAATTAATCCTTTTGCCTGCTCTTTAAAATACTCTTTTGCCTCATCAAACGATATCTTGCCGAGCGGCTCTATCTGTACGCCAAGCGGGCCCACAGAACCGGCGACAAGCGCGTTGTCACCCGCAACACTCTTCGCTATCTGCGCGCCCTTAAAGTTTATATCATATAGTTTTTCATCAAGCCCGTGCGGCTGAAGTTTAAA
>CAIMOS010000068.1 GCA_903843135.1 uncultured Ignavibacteriales bacterium
AGCATTGATAAAATCGGTTTGCCTGACAATTCGGTTTTCCAAATCCGGCTGTTATATATGAACCAGCACAAACCGTTAGCGCCATGCGCAATCGAAACCATTGCCTGTACCTGTATTTCTCCGTTAGTTGGTTCTCGGGCGCCGCTTACATACCCTCCTTTTATAGTATCAGAATATATGAATCCGTGAATCTGCGGCTGCGCTATAAATTTTGTCCCGGGAGAATACTGATCGATACAATCTTTAATTTTCCGTAACTCATAAATCAGAGACCCCGCCGCATTCGGAGCGGTAACGTCTTCTTTTCCTCCAAGGACCTTATTCTGTAACTCCGTATTATACTCTTCATAGTTTTTAGCTTTCCATGAAACAGGAACGGCTTTATCGGTGATATTTATATTTGGGGGAAGCTTCGTTTCGCCGCAAAGAATTCCGTGGTGGTCATCCTGAAGAAATGTCGGTTTTACCTGTTCCAGATAAATATTATAGCTTAAAGTATCGTTTTTAAGTCCGTGGACATGAAGATAATTCGTGACAGCAATTGAAAGTTTCGACGCCGGATTGTACTCCTTAAGTTTATCAAATACATATTTAATACAAGGATATTGCGAAACGCAGACTTCGTCCACAAAGAAAGAGTATAATCCTCCATAGCCTGCAAAATTTTCAGCTTCCTGTTTTAAGCTTAAGTCGTTCTCGGATTTTAATGCCGGATTAAAAAGTTTATCCGCAATCTCGTCGTCAACAATCATCTTCTCGAACCATACTTCACACTCCCCGTACCAGAACACGCGGAAATCAACCTTGCAGGTCGCTTCCCATTCCCACCATTTATCATCTCTGCCGAAATTCAATTCTCCGGGGTTTGTGTTTCCGGAAACGGTCAGCGGCGTCTGAAGGCCTGTATATATCTCATTATACCCTTCGCCCGTAAAGTTTCCGGCGTTGATTATAATGCTTTTCACGGGGTTTCCTCCGGCAAAAGGTACGACTTCAATTCTCACGACTCTTTTTGAGGCCTGGGTTCCCTCAGGAATCTTCATAACAGGTTTTATGAACCACATTCCTTTATCATTCTGCCTGAAATCAAAAAGGTCTGTGTGCTGAAGATTTTCATAAATATCTCTGCAAAGGTATCCAGAATCTGATTTACCGTAAGATTGATTTGGAACCGCGTGAATAACTTTTCTTCCATTGTCTGTTTCATAGTTACCTCTTTCGCTTTTCCGGTAAACAAATCCGTAATTAAATGTCGTGTTATTTTTATCCGGAGCAGGTTTATAAACTAATCTTTGCCCGTAGCAAAAACGACTGATTCTGCTTCTTTCGATGAATCCGTAGAAACCGCCGCCTTTAATAGAGTCGAGAAAATCTCTAAAGCGTTTCGTGTTGACATCTTTTAACGGCAGTTCAGGTTTACCATAATAATCATTTCCAATATCATCGTAAATTTGAACGGCGTTGAAATTAAGATCCTTATAGCGTTCCAGGTTGGAGTTAATATGCAGTTTTTCGCCCAAATGCCAGTAATCGCTGATTTCCTTGAACGAAGAATTAAAGATACAGTTAGTGAATGTATCTCTGCCGGAGGAACTCTGTCTTAAAAATTCAATACGTACATTGTTCCGTGTGTTCTTGGTACATGCGGGAACGGCAATATAGCAGAAAAGAGCTGCCGATATTATTAGTGCGGCGGTAATCAGAACAGTTGTTCCCTTTGTGTTTATCATAATGCAAACCTAATAAATTAATTTAACAATTTCGGGTGATAATTTCCTTGTAAAGAATTATTCTGTCTAAAAAAGGTTTGTTATTACATAAACAAGCAGAGATATTAACAGACCTCTTCATATCATCGCCTTTTGAACATATTTATTTTATTAGAACCATTTTTCCTGTATCAAC
>CAIMOS010000069.1 GCA_903843135.1 uncultured Ignavibacteriales bacterium
GGCGGCGGTGAGACATATCTGATGAACCTTGTTCTGAATCTTGATAAAAACCGTTTTGAACCGGTTGTGCTTGCATTCACCGACGGCGAGATGATACGCAGATTACGAAGCGAGGGAATAGAGTGCCGCGTCATCCCGACCGAAACGCCTTTTGATGTCCGCGTATATCCGAAAGTGATGAAACTTATCTCGGAAATAAATCCGGATATCGTTCACTATCACGGAAGCAGGGCGGGGACGAACACGTTGATTCCCGCAAAGATAAAAGGAAGGCCGGTTATCTATACTGTACACGGATGGTCATTTCATACAGGGACATCGGCGGGTGTTCAGACCGGACGTATCCTCGCAGAAAAATTTCTTGCACGTCTCACAGACATTATCGTATGCGGTTCCGAAGCGGACATTAATGACGGCAAAAAAGAACTTAATGTTGACAAGTTCAGGCTTATACACAATAGTATCGATACAAGCAGATTTGTCCCGGCGCCGAAAAACGAAAAAGTTCTTAATGAACTTGGGCTGAAAGAAAATGATTATACCGTTTGTTCTATGGCGCGGATAACTTTTCAAAAGGACCCGCTTACATTCATACGCGCCGCTAAAATTGTTCGTGAAGAACGTCCTCAGATCAAATTTCTGATGATAGGAGACGGAGAATTAAAAGAAGAAGTAATTGCCGAAGCGCGCAAACTAAACATATATGATTCTGTTATCTTCTCTCCCTTCCGGACCGACGTTAAGGATGTTCTTGCTTCAGTGGATGTATTTGTTCTGCCTTCATTGTGGGAGGTTATTCCCCTGGCATTGCTTGAGGCAATGGCGATGGAAAAGCTCTGCATTGCGACAAACATTAAGGGTACGACCGAAGCGCTAGTTCACAAAGAGAACGGTTTACTCTTTAATCCGGGAAAACCGGAGGAACTGGCGGAGCAGATCATTGCGGCTTATGACGATAAAGATTTATCGCTTAAACTCCGGAAAAACGCCCGTGAGACCGTGGTAAAATCATTTGACCTGAAGAAACTTGTACGGGCAAATGAAACGCTTTATTCTGATATTTCTGAAAAGAGCCGTAAATGAGTTTTGCTAAAGACTCCTACTGGATGAAGTCCGGGATCTACACCCTGCTTCAGCGGTTCTCAGCGCTCATATTTGGCCTGGGCGGATTTATGATGCTCGTCAGGATTTTACCGAAGGATCAGTTCGGAACGCTGGCGCTGTTTACCACGGTTATCGCGCTGGTTGAAGTCGCGCGGAACGGGCTGGTGCAGAATGCGCAGATAAAATTCGCCGCCTCGGCAAAAGAAGAAGAACTGCCTGTAATATTAAACTCCGCGTTCACGCTTAATGTAATTATAACCCTCGCTTCAATAATTATCCTGATCGCGCTTGCTTACCCGCTGAGCCTGATATGGAGCAGCCCGAAGATAGCCACGATGTTCTATATTTCGACAGTGATGAATTTCGGACTGATCTTCTTTACGCAGTTCAATTTTATTCAGCAGGCGAAGATGGATTTCAGGGGGATATTTTTCAGCAGTTTTATCCGCCAGGGAAGTTATTTCATAATCATTTGTATCTACTTCCTGGCCGGAGCGGCCCTTTCGCTGGAAATGCTGGTTATATATCAGACTTTGGGCGTGATTTTGGGTGCACTGATCGGCTACACTTATGTGAAAGGTTATTATAAACCCGCGTTGCTTTTTCACTGGGAGTGGGTCAAAAAGCTGTTTAATTACGGCAAGTTTGTATTTGGAACCAATATCAGCGCGATGATCTTCTCAAGCGTTGACCAGATGATCCTCGGCGCGATGCTGATGCCTGTGCAGGTGGCGATATATAACACAGCGAACAGGATGAACAATATTGTGGATATACCTGTCGCTTCGGTGGCATCGATTGTTTTCCCGAAGAGCGCGCAGAGGGTAGAGGAATCGGGAATCGATTCGGTGGTATATCTTTATGAGCGCTCGGTCGGTTTGCTTCTCGCGATACTTTTCCCCATTGTTATCGGCTTTATCGTTCTGGCTAAGCCTGTTGTTAGTATTATTGCCGGCGAACAATATCTTGCGGCTGTGCCGATTATGCAGCTGCTGATGGCTTCAGCGATTGTCAGGCCCTTTGTCAGACAGTTTGGCACGGCCCTTGATTCGATCGGGAAGCCGAAAATAAATTTCAGAATGCTTATAATAATATCGGCCGTGAATATCGCGGCGAATTATTTATGCATATTTTATTTCGGCACGATCGGCGCCGCGATAGGAACCTCGGCCGCCCTTTTGGTGTTCTTTATCTCCACGCAGATAATTCTTAAACGTGAGATAAACGCGAAGACCCTTCATACATTTGTTTATATGTGGGACTTTTATAAAAAAGCTTTTTCTTTGGTAATAAATAAAATTAAAGGACCGGCACATTGAGCGAGATGCCCCTGATTTCCGGAAGAGATATTGTTGTTATCGGCCTGCAGGCGTGGGACGTTGACATAGGAAGCAACTGCAAGAACATCGCGCAGGAGTTTGCGCGTCATAATCGCGTCTTGTATGTGAACTATCCCCTTGATATCATTACGCTCATCAGGGAAAGAAAGCTGAAACGTACTCAGGATGTGATCGCGATGATCAGAGGCCAAATGGACAATCTGGCGGAAGCAGGAAACAACATATACACGTTTTCACCCGCGACTGTTTTGCTTTCGATTAATAAGATGAAGAGTCCCTCATTATTTGACTCCCTCAACCGATACAACAACAGAAAATATGCCGCGGAAGTTGCGCGCGCTGTTGAACGGCTCGGGATGAAGGATGTTATATTATTTAACGATAATGATATCTTCCGGCCTCTTTACTTTAAAGAGTACTTGAAGCCCGCGGTCTCTGTTTACTATTCCCGCGATAATCTGATCGGTGTCAATTACTGGAAACTGCACGGTGAGCGCCTTGAGCCGCAGTTGATTGCCAAATCTGATTTGTGTGCGGCGAACTCAACTTATCTCGCGGAATATTGCAGGAAGTATAATCCCAATTCGTTCTATGTCGGTCAGGGATGTGAGCTTGATATATTTGATGAGGATAAAATCGCGTCAAAACCGGAAGATATGAATAATATACCCGGCCCTGTGGTCGGCTACGTCGGAGCGCTGAACGGATTGAGGCTTGATATTAAATGCATCGAGTACTTTGCCGCGAAACTAAAGAACTGGAGCGTTGTGCTTGTGGGGCCGGAAGATGAAAGTTTTATGAAGAGCCCGCTGCACAATATGAATAACGTATATTTCCTCGGGCGGAAGGACGCGTCCCAACTCCCTGGATATATTAAGTATTTTGATGTGTGCATTAATCCCCAGGCAATCAATCCGGTTACGATCGGGAACTATCCGCGTAAGATTGACGAGTATCTCGCGATGGGCAAGCCTGTGGTGGCAACAAAAACAGAAGCGATGAGTGTTTTTTCCGGCCACACCTATCTCGCGGCCAGTAATGAAGAGTATGTTCAGTTTATCACAAAAGCTAAGGAGGAAAACAGCCCGGACCTCGCGGCCGCCCGTAAAGCTTTTGCCCGCGAACATACGTGGGAAAAGAGCACAAGCGATATATATGCCGCGATAAAAACGGCGGTTAAATCTTAAAACAGAGAATGTAATATGAGCGGTATAGTTTCTAAACTTAAAAATTCCAGCCCGGTGTTAAAGAAGTTTTTACTGTGGCTTTTAATGCCCGCAAACCAGGCCCGTCCGCGGTTATGGGTTAAACTTCTGGTACACCCTTTAATAATTAAACGCGGCAGGAGAGTGACGGTACGCCCGCGCACACGCATCGACATACTTCCTTTTAACAAATGCGTAATAGGCAGCGATTCCACAATAGAGGATTTCTCAACAATTAACAACGGCGTCGGGGATATCCGTATCGGGGAACGGACAAGAATAGGAATGGGCAACGTGCTGATCGGGCCCGTCACTATTGGTAATGATGTTATGTTTGCGCAGAACATTGTCCTTTCCGGATTGAATCACGGTTTTGAGGACATTTCAATGCCGCCGAGCCTTCAGAAGGTAAGTACCGCGGAAATCGTGGTTGAAGATGAAGTGTGGATCGGGGCAAATGCGGTAATCACCGCAGGGGTGCGGATCGGAAAGCACTCAGTTGTCGGCGCCGCAAGTGTTGTAACTAAAAACGTTCCCCCTTACTCGGTTGCCGTTGGTAATCCCGCGAAAATATTAAAACAGTACAATCCTGAAACAAAGAAATGGGAAAAGGCGGGCTGAAAGTGTACGAAGTAAAGATAGATACGGTAGATAACGATCTTGATCCGCGAAGCAAAATGGTTAAAAGGGTCACGCTTATATTTGTGGGCGCGGTGATCTACGGGATCTTTTTTAAGATCGTTTTCTTCTGAGCAGATGAAGTGTTTTATAATAATTTAATATAGATCAGGAAATGGAACAGGAAACAAACATTCAAATACCCGATGTAGCGATCGTAATTGTCAGTTGGAACACAAAGGGCCTTTTGCGCAAATGCCTGGAGTCTGTTTATGCCGAGACCAAAAAGTACACTTTCGAGATTTGGGTTGTTGATAATGATTCACCGGATAATTCCGCGGGAATGGTAGCTGAAGAGTTCCCGGGCGTGAAGCTTATCCCGAATAAAACGAACAACGGATTTGCCCCGGCAAATAACCAGGCCCTAAGAGTGGCGAATGCTAAAAACTATCTGCTCCTTAATCCCGATACCGTGGTGTTAGACGGCGCGATCGACAAAATGCTCGATTATATGTATGAGCATAAGCCCGGGGCAGTTACCTGTAAACTTCTGAACGATGATATGACGCTGCAGAAATCGGTTAATAATTTTTTCTCTCTTTGGCGTTCGTTTTTTGAAAACAGGTTTTTAGCCGAAGTGCTTCAGAGCTTCAGCCACTCAGGGTCACTGTTTATGTCCTACTGGGACCATAATGAATTGAGAGAAATAGACTGGGCCTACGGGGCGGTAATTCTCTTCAGCCGTGAAATTTATGATAAAGTGGGCATACTTGATGACCGTTATTACATTTACGCCGAAGAAATGGACTTCTTTTACAGGATTAAGAAAGCCGGTTACAAGTCTGTTTTCCTTCCGGATGTGCATATAATACATTTCGGAAAATCTTCTTCACGGCAGAGACGCGCGGAGATGTTCATTATGAATTACAAAAGTTTTTATATGTTCCTCCGGAAGAACTATCCGTCTCACGTATATCCGCTATACAGGGCGCGCACGGTATTCTATCTTTACCTTTGGCTCATTAAATTTAATATAGATCTGTTAAAGGCCAAACTTAAAAAAGCGGAAAACGAAGAAGCCCGCATACAGTTGGACGTTTACTCGAAAACACTTCAGTGGCACAAATCCTCCGAAAGTGTAATTCCCGGGTGAGTGATTTTGTTTTAAATCTTAGTCCGGCCCTTTCCCACAAAGGGAATAAAAGATTAATGATTTTTCTTAAAGAGAAGTTTATAGACACTCGCCTGGACAGCGGTTACGGACTGGCTTTCCTCTCCGCGATTTCTTTATTCATAGCTTTTGCCGTAGTAAAAGCGGGTCTGGTGGCCGGGATCGGAGTGATTGCCCTGGCGCTCGGTATACCCGTTGTTATTATTTGTCTCTATCACATTAAGGCGGCTTTAGTCGCCACGATTGTATTCGCCTTCTTTTTCTCGATAATTAAACGTGCTATCGGAAATATCCAGCTCGGACTTGTTATTGACGGAATGGTGGCGCTGATGTTTTTCGGGCTCATATTAAAGCAAATTAATGAGCGTAACTGGAAAATAAAAAACAACGCAGTAAATAAGATCATACTTGCGTGGATAGCTTATAACCTTCTGCAGTTAGTCAATCCCACCGCGGAATCACGGCTTGCCTGGTTTTATACTGTCCGCTCATTCGCGGGAATAATGATAATGTACTATCTTCTGATGTATGCTATCGATAGCCGGAAATTTTTCTTTCTCCTTATCTGGATATGGATAAGCCTGACGGTACTTGCGATGATCTATGGCTACATTCAGGAATATGTCGGGTTGATGCCGTTTGAGGAGAGGTGGGCCACTGCGACGAAGGAAAGATACGCGCTCCTTTTCCAGGCAGGAAAATTCCGTAAATTCTCTTACTTCTCCGATCCTCTGGTCTTTGGGTTTATGATGGCTGTTACAAGCATCCTTTGTTTTATCCTGGCGCAGGGGCCCATTAAAAAGAGTTATAAGGTTGGGCTATACATCATCAGCGCGCTTATGATGTATGCAATGCTTTTTTCGGGGACGCGTACGGCTTTTGTGCTTCCTATGGCAGCATTTCTTTTTTATGCGGTAATCACGTTCAAGAAAAATATTTTTATTTTCGGCGGGGTAATGGGCCTGCTGCTTATAATAATCCTCAATATACCGACAAGCAATGCAAACATCTACCGTTTCCAAAGCGCATTCAATCCTACGGAAGACGCATCATACCGCACACGCGCGAGGAACCAGGCGTTCATACAGCCCTTTATACAGAAACACCCTCTTGGCGGAGGCCTGGGAAGCGTGGGTGAATGGGGAAAGAAATTTTCACCCTGGTCGCCTCTGGCAAATTTTCCGCCGGACTCCGGGTTTGTGCGCATTGCGGTAGAACAGGGATGGCTGGGGCTGATCTTATACTGCACGCTTTTGTTCCTGGTGTTCAAACAGGGGCTTGATGATTATTTCAGGATAAGAGATACGCTTTTAAAGAATATATCCCTTGGAATGCTTACAGTTTTGTTCTCGCTTGTAGTGGCAAACTTTCCGCAGGAAGCAATAGGGCAATACCCGATAAATATTTTATTTTTTGTTGCAATCGTGCTGGTTATTAAAGCACGGGAATTTGATGTTGTGAAATTATGAAAAACAGATTTAGCGTCCCCGGATGGATCAGTAAACATTCAGATATTCCTGATGACCCCTTTCAACTGAGCGAGAGCAGGTTTGAAGAGATCAGAAGTAAAATGAAAAAATTTACTTCAGATGATCCCGAGGTTTCGGTTATGATACCCTGCTGGAATGAAGAACCGAATATTGTGCGCACCATTTCAACATTCAGTGAGCAGACAACGCAGAGAAAAACGGAGATCGTTTTTATCAACAACAATTCAA
>CAIMOS010000070.1 GCA_903843135.1 uncultured Ignavibacteriales bacterium
CGCGCGCGAGGAATTCTTTCCGGTCTGTTTCTGCGGCGTAAGCAGTAACAGCTATCATCGGTGCGTATTCATATTCGGGAATTGTCCTGAGAGCTTCCATAAGTCCCACGCCGTCTAAACCATACCTTAAGTTAATATCAAGAAGGAACGCATCGTAGTGCTTAAACCTTACCAGTTCCAGTGCCGATTCTGCATCACGCAAAATCTCAACGTCATAATGTTTTGAAAGCGCGGCTTTGATAAACCTTTGTGAGTAATCATCATCCTCAACCAGTAAAAGTTTTTTAACGCTCTTGACAACTTTTACCGGAGCGCCGGCCTGTTCCTGAGCGCCGGTTTCAGCGGACTTTTCTTCCTCAGAGTATTCTTTTAACGGCATCTCAAATGTGAAAGTTGAACCTTTACGGGGTTCGCTGTCAACTTCTATTGTACCTCCAAGTATTCCCACATATTTATGCGTTATGGTAAGGCCCAGCCCTGTGCCTTCAAAGTTGCGGCTCAGCCCTTCGCTTACCTGCCTGAATTCCTGCCAGATAACATTGTGTTTTTCTTTAGGTATGCCGATTCCGGTATCGGAAACGCGAATAATCAGCGACTTATAGTATCCCTGGCTCCTAATAATAGCAGAGATCCGGATCCCCCCGACGTGGGTAAATTTAACGGCGTTGCTCAGAAGATTGATGATAACTTCAGAGAGAATTTTCCCGTCGGTTTTAACTATATACGGTTCTTCCAGATTATGAAGCTGATAAGTCAGGCTTTTCTGATGCGCGGGCTGCTCAAATAATTTAACGTTCTCTTCAATTAACCGTTTCAGGTCAACTTCATTCTCCTTCATTTTGGGAGGTTCAAACTCAAGCCGGGTAAGCGCGAGAATTTTATTTAACGTATCCATCATTCTCTGGGATGATTTGATTATACCATCTACAAGTTCTTTATTTTCTGGATCTTCTACTGTTTCAGACAGCAGCTCGGAGAATCCGAGAATTCCGACAAACGGGGTCCGAAGTTCGTGGCTCATATTAGCGAAGAAATAAGTTTTTATTTTATTCATCTCTTCGGCTTTTTCCTTGGCAGTGATAAGGTCCTTGAGCATCCGCTTATTATCGGATACGTTCCTGTAAATTCCGATTATGCCAAGCTGCCTTCCCGCGACAAAAACCGGCGCTATGGAAACCATCACGTCAACAAGTTTATTGTCCTTGGTCCTTCTTACTGTTTCAAGATTGAGGTGCTCCCCTTTTGTGGCGTGAAAAGTCGCCAGTTTACCTTCCTCTGTTTTGTACTGAGGAACGATCAGATCGTTTATATAGCGGCCTATCGCGTCTTCCGCCGTATAACCGAACAACTTCACAAATTCATCATTCAGCCGCAGTATCCTCTCCTCGGCGTCGCACACAACGATTGCTTCCGGCGCGCTTTCAACCATCCGGTTAAGGAACGCCCTTTCATTAATAAGGTCTGATTCGGCTTTTTTCCGGTCGGTGATATCAAACCCCATACACTGAATTTCACTCGGCGTTCCGGCAGCGTCTGTAACGCAGATGAACTCCCATAATGATGTCCTTATTCCGCCGTCTATTGTCGGTTTATCAAGTTCAACTTTGAACACTTTACCCGGATTCTGAATGCACTTTAATGAGACTTCGTCCATACGGTTATGGTGATGGGGACTGACCGTGGCAGTAGCTTTTATTTTCGTAAGTTCTTTCCCCTCGTGCAGCCATCCGAAATCTTCATTGAATTTCGGGTTCCAGTATGTATAATTTCCCTGAAGGTTCGTGCGTATCACATAACTGGTCTGCGAATTTATCAGCGCTTTCAGTTTATTTTCACTGGAGATCAGAGCTTCCTCAGTTTGAATGATCGCGGAAACATCAACCGAGTTTATAATAGCGAAGCTTACGCTCCCCGAAGCATCTTTTACAGGCTGAATGCTGGTGCGGTACCATTTAGTCTCACCGGCCAGTTTCATTTTAGATTCAAGTACAATTCCTTTAGCCGAAGTTATCACCTCCCTGATCTTTCTCAGGAGACTGCTGGCCTCAGGTTCGGGCATCAGATCAAGAATATTTCCCCCGGAAATTTTTTCGGCGGGAATCTCAAGATTACGGATCGCGGAACCGTTCGCGAACAATAAGTTTCCGCGTCCGTCGAACACAGCGATTATGGCATCGGTGGTTTCAACCAGGCTCCTGTACTTTTCTTCGCTTGCCCGCAGCGCCTCTTCAGCCACTTTCCGTTCGTTGATATCCTGGATCTGAGATATGAAATACAAAGGCACTGCATTATCATCCCGCATCAGGGTAACGCTAAGCATCACCCAAACTATATCACCGCGCTTTGTGATATATCGTTTTTCCATTTGGTAGGACTGTGTTTCATTCGCCAAAAGCCTGGTAATATTCGCGAGATCGCTGTAGAGGTCGTCTGCAAAGGTGATGTCCTGAAAAGTCTTTGACATCAGTTCTTCTTCTGTATACCCGGTAAGGTTGCAGACTGCTTTATTGACCTTCAGCCAACGTCCGTCAATACCCACTAATGCGATGCCTATTGATGCGTTTTCAAACGAATTTGCGAAAAGCCTTTCGCTTGCCTTCAGCGCTTCTTCGGCAACTTTTTTTTCTGTCACATCCCTGAAGAATGTATGTGTTGAGATTATTTTATTATTTTCAGCGCGTGTTATGGCAGTGCCCTCAAGATAAACTTTTTTGCCGTTAATATCTTTCAGGACCGCTGATAAAACCGGAATAAATTCCCCTTGCATAATTTTGCTGAAGACAGCTTTACAATGGTCAAGCGAATCAGGATGAATAATATCAAACAAATTCAGCTTCTCAATCTGCTCCTCTGTATACCCCAGGGTTTTCTTCCAGGTTTCATTAACTGAAATAATTTTTCCGTCTGCTCTTACGTCCTGGATCAGATCGTGTGTGCCTTCAACAAAAGTCCGGTACCTTTCTTCACTTTGCACAAGGTCCTGTTCAATCTGTTTCCGGTCGGAGATGTCCCTTATAGCTGCAAGAGCAAAAAGTTGATTATCAATTTTATAATAACTGAGGGTAATTTCCGCAGGGAAGGAAGTTCCGTCTATTTTCCGGCCGGAAAGAGAAAATTTAACTCCCTTTGCGCGGGTATGCGGCGTTGCAAAATAATTGTTTCTGTTTTCCACGTGCCGCGTTTTGAATTGGTCCGGGATCAGGATTTCTATCGGTTTATCAATAAGTTCTTCCGGCCTGTAACCAAAAAGTTCCGTTACTTTTGCATTAACAAGAGTTATAAGTCCTTTGGAATTAACTGTTATCATCGCATCCGGCGCTGAGTCCCAGAATCCCCGGAACCGGGTTCCGGTCAGTTCAAGTTCTTCTTCCGCCGATTTTCGCTCAGTAAAGTCAACAAATGTGGTATAAACCTGGTATGGCTTTTTTGCCCTGGGCTTAAATTGCGGGACTGAATCAGCGATGATCCATCGATGTGAATTTGTTTGAGGATTGAATACACCCATAACGACATTTCTTGCCGGTTTTCCGGTCCGGAGCGCAACCATAGCAGGAAGCTCATCGCCGGGGAAATCAGTACCGTCACTCCTGACAGCTTTCCAGACAGGATCCGCAAGGTCCTTCCCTCTCATCTGTCTCAGATGCATTCCGAATATCTTTTCTGCCGCCTGGTTCGCGGTTATGACCCTGCCGTCATCGGACTGGTAAATAACGCCGACCGGTAAAGAGAAAAAAAGCTCAGAGTGATCTATTTCACTGCCGATATTTTTGTTTGTGCTTTTTGCCATTACGGGATAAACTACATTGATAAAATGTCTATCTTCGATTACAGTTCTTACGACATTTAAAACTTAAAATAAGGTTTCCGTTAAAAATAAAAAAGATTTTTTCGGGATTTATGCGAACATTTAACGCTGAACGATAATAACGATAGACGGATGACAATAAAATTCACCCGACTCACAATTATTGTCATTTTTTCCCTGAATCAACTAAACCGGACAATAAAATTTAACTTTTAAGCACTGCGGGTAAAAAATAAAAACCGTCCCTTCCCCTTTTCCGCATTTCGCGGTAAGTTCCCCGCATAGATTTTTCACTCGAAACCCGGTCAGGTAAATTACATATGCAATTCAACTATATCTCCGTCACTCAGTATATGGCCGCGCGCGGCCGGCTGGCCGTCAAAAACATTTTTTCCCCAGACTCGGGCAGATTTAAGATTTTCGAAAAAATCCTTATGCACCCGCATCGCGAAATCGTTGATCGTGTTCCCTTCCCTCAGAATGAAAGGCATCTTCATATCCGCAGGCTTCCCCGGCTGTTTTGAATACACCCTTATCAGTTTCAGCATATCCAGCGATTCTTTTATCAGGCGTGAAAGATTAAGCCCCCGGGCAACCGAGATCGGGACCAGTTTCCAGTCTTCGTGCAGCAGTTCATTAAGGACCTCATAATCCTCATCAATCCGTGGATCATCATCTTTATTAACGGCAATGAGCATTGGGAACCGATACGGCGTTTTTTCCAGCCCTTCAACCGGCTGGTGGTCCGAATAAATCCTGAAATTATTGAGCAGCGCTATCGAGTTCTGAAATTGCTCTATAGGATTATCAAGAAGATCAACCATTAATATGATAAGGTCAGAACTTTTGATTAAGTCGATCAGTTCAGGCTCGATGTACTCCCTGTCCAGCGGCGGAGTATCGATCATTTGTATGTGGTACTCTTCGAAAATCGCAGTACCGGGTGTCGGCGCCCACGTTGTAAAAGGCGCGTCGCTTACTTCCGGTTCAGCGTGAGTCAGTTTCCGGAGAAGCGATGATTTGCCGGTATTTGCGGCGCCGCAAATAATAATCCGCGCGGCGGAGCCTTCTCGCTCGATATGAAATTGTGAAGTGTGTTTTGAGGTTTTTTTTGCCGCAAAAGCAGCGGTCTTAAGTTTAGCCAGTTTTGCGCGGAAGTCGGCGCGCAGTTTGTCTGTCCCTTTATGCTTGGGGATCACACTGATGAGTTCTTCCAGGTATCCGGCTTTCTCCTCAGGAGTTTTCGCTTCTTTATAAAGCCTTTCCGCGTGAAAATATTCCGGCGGTAAATTTGCAGGCATATATCAGTTAATTCATTTAAGTAACTAAATAAAACGCTAATGAAACTTAATAAAATGACGGCAAAAATACAGGGATCCTGACCGCTGTATTCTTAGAATTGACTATTTATTCAGAATCAGTTTAATCGCGTTAAGTTTATCGGCAGTATATAACCGGCAAATATAAACTCCGCTCGGCAAGCCCTCTGCGTTAAAACTCAATTCATATTTTCCGGCAGGCCTGAACTCATTCGCGATCTCCCTGACCTGACCGCCAAGTATATCAGTAAGGATTATCCTGACGTTCCCGTCTGATTTGACAGTATATGAAATAGTTACCGAAGGGTTGAACGGATTCGGATAAGCGTCAAGGACCTGATATTCAAAATCCTTTAAGTCTGCCTCAGCGGTATAACTGTATGCAAAACTGCCGTCGTTATCTATCTGTTTAAGCCTGTAATAATATCTCCCGGTTTCGCACAGCTTATCGGTGAAGGTATATCCGTTTACTTCGGTAGTTGTACCTGCGCCCGGGACGCTTCCGGCCTTTTCAAAATTAATCCTGTCGCGGCTTCTTTCTATCTCGAAACGGTTGTTATTTGTTTCGCTTGCAGTGCGCCAGTTGAGTGTAATTCCGTCCCGGTCTGCTGTCGCGGTGAACATTGTAAGTTCAACCGGAATATAAGCGCCGCCGACTCCTTCCCAAACATTATTCTGGAAATTAGTTCCTGATGTACCGTCATTTCCTCCGCCCCAGAAAATTTTACCGTAATTTGTAACTACAACCCCTGTGGCAAGTCCGCGGGGAGCAGGAAGCACCGATTCCAGCGCCCAGGTGTTAGTGGACGGGTCATAATAATAAACATTAGAGGACAACGCGCCGGATGAATAACCGCCGCCGCTCCCGATCAGCCAGATGTGCCTGTTATCTGTCGAGACCGTCCATTTT
Organism: uncultured Ignavibacteriales bacterium; assembly: GCA_903843135.1. Classification (GTDB taxonomy): domain Bacteria; phylum Bacteroidota; class Ignavibacteria; order Ignavibacteriales; family Ignavibacteriaceae; genus JABWCL01. The sequence goes on from CAIMOS010000070.1 coordinate 6,035, forward strand.
GTAAAATTAAGGCTTTCAGGCGCGGGCGCAATTTCCGACCACGTATCAGTTGTAATGTCATATTTCTGGCAGATATTATCCGCGGAGGCATCGCTTTTCAGTCCGCCGAGCAGGTAAATAAAGCCGTTGATACAGGCCATACCTGCGTATCTGCGCGGATAGAGTGATGAAGCTCTTGTTTCCCAGGTCTGGTTAGTAATATGGAAGCGTGAGAAATATGACGGATAAGGGGATGAAATTCCGGAACTGTACGCGTAAATATAGTTTCCTCCGTCCCAGACTATCGCGCTCTGTGAGGTCATCAGTGTTGAAGAAGTGGGCGTCAGACTCGTCCAGGTACCGGTTCCGTTTCCTGCCGGCGTGAATTTTTCAAAATTCGACACAGCGCCTGTTCCGGAAAATTTATACAGCTCTCCGTTAGCGACACAATATGCCGAGTTAAATGCAGGAAAAAGACAAGGTGTGGAAGCGGTCCAGGAAAGAGTAGGCATATGGAAGGCCCCAGCCATTGATTCAGCATTTTGAGAAGCGAACACATAAACATATTCGCCGATGGCCCCTATAATTGTTCTGCCAAAAGCATTCGGCGCGGCGGGCAGGGCGTTCCAGGTTGAAGCATCGGGAAATGGGGGAACAAACGGATCAGCGAAATTCTGAATAGTTGTTCCGTATTCTTCGAAGTACAACTGTTCTTCAGAAGGCACAGTCTGCTGGGCCTTCAAATAAAATGCAGAAACTGCAATTAGAAATAGTACCAATTTTTTCATATTATCTCCCGTTAAATTGATATCAGAAAAAATTAAGAACATTAAATTGTTATTATCCGAATCTAATACAAATCATTGCCTTCCTCTTATATAGACCCCAAGTTCCTTATCGGTACCGAGAATATGAGTAATGAGCCAGTCTTTCAGGAAATCAAGGGTTTTATAAGGAAGGAGAAGGTTTTTGCGCTGTGCTTCGTTTTGAAGGAGATCGATCTCAAGAATAAAATGATCGTGTTCTCCCCTGTGCTTTTCCGCGCCGGAATACTTATTATCAAAAAGTTTTTCTTCGTCTTTGAAGTGATACTTGGTATATTCCACTAATCTTTCAAGTATCTGATAAATTATGCTGTTTCCGGTCTGTTTCAGATGGGCTTCAATCAGTTCATTGGTAATGTTTACCAGGATTTTATGTTGCATGTCAACTTCCGGAATGCCGATTTCGTAAGCTTCTTTCCACTCTATAATATTCATAATTGCAGCCTCTCAGCAGAAAAATTGATTAATAACAAATCTACTCTCACGACAGGAATACTGGCCCTTTGTTAAACTGATCAATAATATATTCCTTTTATGTCTAAAGTTAGAAAAAATATATATCTTTCGGAAATATTATTAACCGAAATTGAATCCGCAAAGGAGAATAGGTATGTCTTTGGATAAAAGGATTGATCAGTACATCGCGAATTCAAATGAATTTGCCAGGCCTGTTTTGGAACATCTGCGTAAAGTCGTACATAAAGCGTGCCCGGAAGTAACAGAGACAATGAAGTGGAGTTTCCCGCACTTTGATTACAAAGGGATAATGTGCAGTATGGCGGCCTTCAAGGAGCATTGCGCGTTCAATTTCTGGAAAGCATCACTTCTGGAGGATAAATCGAAGTCTCTGCGCACCGCCGGAGACGGAGGAATGGGAAACTTTGGCAGGATCACTTCAGTCAGGGACCTCCCTTCGGAAAAAATTCTTACCGGACTCATTAAACAGGCAATGAAACTTAACGATGAAGGTGTGGCGGACAGAAAATTAGTACTTGCAAAAGAGAGGACGCCGGTGCCCGCGTTTTTGACTGCGGCACTGAAGAAAAACAAAAAGGCTGCCGGGGTTTTCGACGGCTTCAGCAACTCCCACCGCAAGGAATATATTCAGTGGATTACTGAAGCAAAGACAGAAGAGACAAGAAAAAAGCGGCTTGCTCAAACCATTGAATGGCTCAATGAGGGGAAGCCGCGCAATTGGAAGTATCTGAAGAAATAACCCGGCTTATCCGCGGAGCGCTGAAGTCAGCAATTCTTCAAGATCGCCGAAGTGGGCGTTATAGTCCTGATGGCTGCGCCTTATCACTTCGTAGGCTGAGTCGCGGCCGTATATATCAGTTATTTCAACCTTGGCTTTTTTCTGCTGGTTGGGAATCTCTTTATATGTCAGGAAATAATGCTGCAGCCTGTCGATGATTGATTCAGGGCATTGGGTAATATCTTTCAGGTGCCCGAATGTAATGTCCCCCTTCAGGACCGCGATGATCTTATCATCCGCCTCCTCACCGTCAAGCATCCTGATCCCGCCGATAGGAACCACTTCAAGAATAATTCCTCCCGTCGTTATCGTCTTTTCCGTGATTATACATATATCAAGAGGATCTCCGTCACCGATTATTCCGGTGCGTCCCGTCTGCTGGGAGCAATACTCGGCGGTTTTTTCGAGGCAAAGCGTCTGAGGCACAAAACCATAAACCGTCGGGCAAACATTCGAATATCTCTGAGGGCGGTCAATTTTCAGGTAACCGGTGGTTTTGTCAATTTCATATTTTATTGTATCAGTAGGAACAATTTCAACATAGGAAGTAACCTGCTTCGGCATATTTTCCCCAATCGGAATGCCGTGCCACGGATGCGGCTTATAAAGAAGATTCATCATCTTCCAGATCGGATCAATTTTCATTTCACTCAAAAAATTATGGAACATTTGATATATAAATTACGAGAATAATATGACAATTCAAGTCCGGGTTATTTGTACTGTACAGCAATTATCGCCCCCTAATACATTGCAATTATGCCTCCTCCCGGTTCAAATTAACCCCGACGTTCAAGCGGAGACATAGAACAACCGGCTTGTAGGGCTTCAGTCCTATATATTCATAAACCTCAAAGTTAGACCTGCCTTCTCACATACCGCAAAAAATAATACGGAGTTTATCATATCAAATTAACTCCGAAGTTCACGTCGGGTACACAGAGCAAATAGTCTTTCGGGCCTCGCTCTAAATATTCATAAACCTTAGGCTAGTCTTGCGTTCTCACTACTGCAAAAAAATATGGAGTTTATCATATCAAATTAACCCCGACGTTCACGTCGGGGACACAGGGCAAATAGTTTTTCGGGCTTCAGCCCTGATGTATTAAAAGTTCCAGTTATTCAGTCTATTTTTTTGTTTCCGAAATTTTATTGAACCGGTTAAACACGACGGCCGCCAAATTCCCCCCTTACTTCAATATGCACGAAATTCGGGTAAAATATACCCGGAGCAAATAACTAAGTTTGAATTGCTGTTAATCAAAGGATTTTATTTGGAAAGTCGTCTAAAATAGTATGAATCGTTTTATATATCCCCGGATATTCTGTTTTTTCCTCTTGATCTCCGGATTTCTCTTTGCAAAGGAATATAACATCACAGGGAAAGTGGTTGATTCCGATACAAAATCGCCTCTTTATTCGGCAAACGTGCTTCTCTACAGTCTCCCTGATTCTTCGGAAACGGGGACGGCCACATCCAAATCAGGTAATTTTGAACTGAACTATATCAAGCCGGGCAGCTACATCCTCAACATAAAATTTGTTGGATATATGGACTACTCAAAGGAGATTACCATTACAGGGAGTTCGGTTGATCTCGGTGTAATCCTGCTTGAGCCGGGTGTGGTATCAACCGAGGAAGTTATAATTACCGGAAAGATGCCGATAGCTACTCAGAGCGGTGATACAACGGTATTCAACGCCCTTGCCTTTAAGGTAAACAAAGATGCAGTTGCGGAAGACCTGCTGAAAAAAGTGCCTGGCATTCAGGTCGATAACGGAAAACTTAAGGCCCACGGGGAAGAAGTTAAAAAGGTGTACATCGACGGTAAAACTTATATGGGCGATGACCCGAACACCGCGATTAAAAATCTCCCCGCTGATGTGATAGAAAAAATCCAGGTCTTTGATCAGCAGAGCGAACAATCGCAGTTTACAGGTTTCAACGACGGAAACACTACCAAAGCGCTTAACCTGCTGACAAGGATGAAAGTGCACAAGGGTATTTTCGGGAAAATGTTCGGCGGCTACGGAACAGATGAACGATATACCGCCGGAGGGAACTACAATCTTTTCAATGAGGACCAGAGAATCAGCTTTCTTGGGCAACTGAATAACGTGAACGAACAAAACTTCTCCGTCATAGATATGCTTGGCGTGATGGGCGGCCCGCAGGGCGGCCCCGAAAGAATACGGTCCATCAGTAGCGAACTTTTCCAGACCGGCAGGAACGGCGAGACCGACGTTAAATCCGGCGGCCTGAACTTTAACGACAAATATTTCGGCTCTCTTGAGACCGGAAGCAGTTATTTTTACAATAATACAAACAACAAACTTGTCTCTTCTCTCAGCAGGTCGTATCTCAATACTCTGGACGGTACTACGTACAACGAAAACAGCAGTTCATCAAATCAAAATTATAATCACCGCTTTAATATGATGATGAACCTCGACGTTGATTCAATGAATACCTTGAGGTTTATGCCTTCTTTCTCTTCTCAGAAAAACAAAACCACTTCAGTAACGGGCGGTTCAACGAATTCATTTTCCGGGCCGCTGAATAATTCAAGCAGCTTAAATGTATCGGACCTTACGGCGGCAAATTTAAACGGATTGCTAATGTACAGGCATAAATTTAATACAGCCCGAAGGACCATGTCGCTGGTCGCAAACGGATCACTGCGCGGGAACAAAGGAAACAAAAAGAACTATTCTAAATCTGTTTATTACAATACCGTCGGCAGGTCCGACACCATCGATCAGTCCTCGGACATAAATAATCGAAGCGGTTCAATCCAAACGGATATCGTATTTACTGAACCGGTGACCACAAATTCAATGTTGTCCGTTACCGGCTCCGTTTCATTTTCCGGGGACAAGAACGACAAACAGACTTTTAACTTCCTGCAGTCCGCGGTCGGTTATAATGATTTCGATACGGCGCTCAGCAATGTATACCGGAAAAGCTACATAAACAGAAACGCCGGCGCCGGATGGTCTTACAGAAAGAAAAAATTTTATATTAACGCCGGTTTGACTTATAATATGTCCACGCTGAGCGGCAAACAGGAATTCCCGGAAATATTCGAAGTTGAAAGAGATTTTTATTCGCTCCAGCCTATGATGATGCTGAACTACACTTTTTCAGGGAACAGGAACATAAGCGTGTTCTACAGGACATTCGCAAACGCCCCTTCCGCCAGCCAGCTTCAGAATGTAGTTGATAACAGCAACCCTTTGCAGCTTACTACCGGTAATCCCGCTCTTAAACAGGAGTATTCACATAACATTACTTTTAAATTTTCCACGACAGACTACAATTACGGAAGTTCATTCTTCCTTATGGCAGGCGGTTCGCTAAAAAGCAACAATATCGGGACAAAAACTTTCTTTGCGATGAGGGACACGGCGCTTCCGAACGGAGTAAAACTAAATTCTGGGAGCCAGTTGAGTTATCCCGAGAATTATAACGGTTATTATTCATTGCAGTCTTTTATGTCTTATGGAATCCCCGTCGAATTTATCAGTTCAACTGTTAACCTGAACCTTAGCACAAACTACACGAATAATCCGGGTATGCTGAACGGTTTTTATAATAAAGCAAGAACCGGCAATTTCGGAGCGGGATTTACGATTAGCAGCAATATCAGCACTAATGTTGATTTTACTCTTTCAAGTTCGAACTCACTTAATCAAATCAGAAATACCGCTGACAAGGGGACGAATGACGATTATTTCAGCCAGAATAATTCACTGAGATTTTACTGGTACGCCTTTGAAAGGATAACCTTCAGCGCGGATTTTACGCACAGATATGTGGAAGGATTATCAAGCCCGTCATCGTTCCTGCTCAACTTCGGCCTTGGCACAAAATTATTCGAGGACCGCAAAGGCGAGATAAAACTTTCCGTGTACGACGCGCTTAACCAGAACAATAACAACACAAAAACCACTACAGATACTTACACACAGGAATACAAAACGAATATATCCGGCAGGTATTACCTTATCACATTTATTTACAATCTAAATTCTTTTATGTAAAAGGAATAATATGAAAAGATACTCAGCATTAATTTTATTTATCTCCGCCCTGCTCATTACAGGATGCTCAGGAAGCATTAACCTCGTTTCCTCTCCTGCCGACACAAAAACAATTGTGGACGGGGATTTAGCAGAATGGAATAATCTAACAACCATAAAGAATGAGAATCTGGCGTTCGGGATCAGGAACGATAACAATTATCTCTATATCGCAATGCTTACGGGTGACAGAAGCAAGATAATGAGAATAATGACAGGCGGCCTCCAGGTTTGGCTCGATCCGGAAGATCCAGATAATAAAATCGGTATCCAGTATCCGGCAAAACCTGATCCGGTTCAGATGAGAAAAGCATTTGAGGAAAGGATGGTCAGGGAACAGACGGGCAGACAAGGAGCACCGGATTTTATGGCATCACAAAAAAATATAGCAATTCTTAATGACGACGATTTGCTTCTTGAAGAATACCCCGCAGGCGGAACCACTTACCAGGCAAAGGTAACAATGGACAGAGAGCGGTTCGCATATGAGTTGAGGATTCCGATCGGAGAAAATATGAAGTCGCCTGTTGGTCTGAAAGCTAAACCGGGCGATAAAATATCGATTGAAATATTAACAGGTGAATTCATCCCTGAAGGGCCGGACGGTGGTATGGGTCCTGATGGTGCCGGAAGGCCTCCTATGGATGGCGGAAGGCTCCCGATAGGCGGCGGCGGAAGACCTGGCAGAGGAATGGGCGGCCAGGGCGGTGGACGGCCGGAGATGGATATGAAACCGATGAACTATGAGTTTAATGTAACACTCAGGTAGGAGTGTAGAGAACATTAGTTGATGAAAACATAAAGAGGCTGTCTCCGCAATATTAATGATACAGCCTCTTTATGTTTATTAAATATCTGCCTGGTTGGCTTTTCTTATTAAAACATCCCATTGAATGAATTACCAGTCGTGATAAACTCTATGCAGAGGATCCTCTAAACAAAAGTGCTTCCACCGGAGCCTGTCCCGGACATAGGAATATAGCGCCGGCAGGCCGTATACAAATCCGTGCGCTCTTGTTTTCCCTTCCCTGATCGCTGAGAAAAGGTCGTTTTTACTTTTACCCGGGAATATTGTATAGGCCTTCCCCACCGCGGACTGGAAATGCGAATCGCTTCCGCCGCAAACAGGTTTATTAAAATTTCTTGAATTTATGAATTGGGTCAGGAAATTATTTACGGTTTCGGTAGGATTGGCATTGCGTATTTCAATCGCGTCAAGTTTAGGGCCGACTCGCTCATCGTATATCAGTCTGCTTATTCCTTTCAATCCTTTCATAAATGGAATGTAAGCGAACGGATGAGCAGCTATCGCAATCCCTCCCCCATCGTGAATGGCATCAACAGTGTCCTCTGCATTCATATCTTTCGGGATATTCCGTTTAATATCAAGAGCAAGTATATGCCCGTCCCTGGAAGAGATCTCCGCGCCGATTATTATTTCAAGTTTTGTTTCATCGTAATGGTCGTGGAGGTACTCAATAGCGGTAGTTGCCCCCTCAATTGCATCGTGATCGGTTACGGCAATTATATCAATAATTTTTCCGCCCCCGGCCTTTAGCGCGAGCATATTCTGGATGATCACTTCATTTACTACAGCCTGCGGTGACATTGTGCCGTCACTTACGGTCGTGTGCATATGAAGATCAGCCACACCGAAATCATTTGCGTTGCCGTATGACACTTAAAACAAATATGTTTCTTGCTATACCCCTAATATAGTTTATTGACAGAGAAAAAAATATATATTATTACTTCAGCGCGTACATTATCGGTATAGTAATCTGGACTTTCACGTTTTTACCTTTGTCCTTAGCCGGAGTGAATTTGGTCTTTTTCACAGCTTCAACCGCAGATTCATCGCAGCCGTATCCAATTCCTTTAATCACTTTCGCGGAAATCACGTTTCCGTTTTCATCGATGACCGCAGACACAAACACCTTCCCCTGGATATTGTTTTCTTTTGCCTCGTTTGGGTATACAATATTTTTCGCGAGCGCTGCCATACCGCCCTCAATCTCCGGCATCACTTCGGCTTTAGTATTTATCCCGCTCTCTGATTTATCCGCGGGATTATTACCCTTTGGAGCATCCGGTTTACGGTCAAGTTTATACGCGATCGGGAGAGTTATCTTTACCTTTACCTTCTTACCGCCTTTCTCCCCCGCGATAAATTTCAACTGTGTAAATGCTTTCATCGCAGAGTTATCCAGCAATTCGCCGGCGCTTTTTAAAACCTCCGGATTGCGGACTGCCCCGTTTTCATCTACAACTGCTGAGATATATACAATCCCTTCTATACCCTTCATTTTCGCTTCTTCAGGATATAGAATTTTAGAAGCTAACGCATTTACGCCTCCAACAATTTCGGGCATTTTATCGGCAGTTAAATATACAGTTGTATCCGCGGAATTGTCCGAAGCCAGGACTGCTAAAATCGCTTTTGGGTAATCCATACTTGCTGCGCGAAGAAATGTTATTGCAAAAATTGATATGATCAATATAGTTTTCATACTAACTCCACACATAATTTGATAATTGTTAATTGTTCATCGTTGGTTTAACTGTGACAGTCGGGAAACTGTTGTACAGCATCTCGATTGTCATATTCTGTTCTTTTACTTTCGTATCAAGTTCTGCCAGTTTATACCTGTATTCCCGGAACTCACTTATCATAAAAACTGAAAGCACAATCAGGATTACGGCGGCGGCAGAAGCCGCGTAGGCTGTAAAACGGCTGATATCAAAATAGTTTTTTACCGGCTGAGCTGATATTCCTGAGAGTATGTGCCTGTCAAGTTCCGGCGGGAAATCTTCTTCGGAGTTTTTCACCGCAAGTTTAAGCATCTGCATCTGCCTGAAGTAGTTTCTGGCCTCCGGGTTTGTCGATAACTCTGAGAATAAAAACGGTTCTTCATTTTTGTTGAGTTCATCATCAAAGTAAAGGTCTATCTTTTCAAAAATGTTATTAGTCATAATTAATACTCCTGTCGGTTCTTAATTTTTCCGGATAAAATTTTCAGCAGTTTGCGTCTCGCATTAAACAACCGGCTCTTAACAAGTTTTTCTTCAATACTCAGCGCCGCCGCGATCTCCTCATAACTAAGCCCTCCGTATTCCTTCAGCACAAAAACCTCCTTAAGATCAGCGCCCAGTTTATCAATCGATTCATTAACCGACTGTTTAAGCTCTTTCGCCTCAAAGATGACGTCCGGATTACTATATTCGTCGCTTAGTTCCACTTCGGTTATGTCCTCTGCCAGCCGGATTTTCTGCCTGCGGAAATGCTCATAAACCAGGTTCCTTACGGTCGTAAACAGCCAGTACCTGGCGCTCTCAGCTTTTATGATCCCCTGCATATTAAGGTAGAATTTTTCGAATGCCGACTGAATAATGTCACCGGCAATCATCCTGTCCTTAGTCATTTTAAGGGCATAATTGTACAACTGCGTTTTATGGCGGTTGTAGATCAGTGTAAATTCAATTTCCTGTCGCAAAGTAATTTCGTTTCATATACTTTAAAGATGCCTGAAATTATGAAAAGTTGTAAACAAATTCATATTTTTATACAAATAATACACTGAAAAATGGGTGTGTTATCTGCCTCTTTTTGCCTAATTTTGTAAAAATATCCCTGGATTCAATGAAAACTAGTAAATCGATCAAATTTATTGCAATAATCGGAATTTCTCTGCTGCTCATCTTAGTTTTAGTGCTGCCAAAGCTCGGAAAAGATGATGCGGGTGGCCCCGGAGAAAAAGGTACACGGAAAATCGATCCTGTCGTCTCAGTTAACGCTATGATTATCAAACCACGAAAAATTTCTTCGGTTTTCCTTACTTCCGGAACTCTTTTAAGTAACGAGGAAACCGAGCTAAGAAGCGAAGTATCCGGCAGAGTTACGGAGATCAATTTCACTGAAGGAAGTTTTGTTAAAAAAGGCACTCTGCTTGTAAAACTGAATGATGCCGAGCTGACCGCGCAAATCCAGAAAGACATCTCAAACCTGGAACTGGTAAAAGATAAAACCTACCGCCAGAAAATTCTATTTGAAAAAAATGCGTCAAGCAAAGAAGTCTATGACGCCGCGCAGAATGAACTTAACTCAATAAAAGCAGAGATCGAGTATTTAAAAGCGCTGATATTAAAAACAGAGATCCGCGCGCCGTTCGACGGGAAGATCGGGCTCAGGAATATAAGCGTCGGCAGTATCATCTCCCCTGAAAAAGTGATCGCCACATTTCAGGATTCCGACCCGATTAAACTGGATTTCTCTGTTCCTCAGAAATATTCACATTACATCAGCAAAGGAGTGGAAGTAAAATTCAAAACTCCTTCCGGCGGAAAAGTTTATACCGCCAAAGTATTCGCCATCGAACCGAGAATTGACGCTAACTCCCGTACACTCAGGGTAAGGGCGATCTGCTCCAATGAGCGTAATGAATTGATCCCCGGCGGCTTTGCTGACGTTGAACTTATATTAAGCGGGCTGGATAAATCGCTCGCGGCGCCTACGCAGGCGCTCACCCAGGACATTAAGGGGGAAAAATTATTTTTATATAAAAACGGGAAAGCATCTCCCATCTCGGTGAAAACCGGCATCCGCACTGATATTGACATCCAGATAATCAGCGGAATAGAAGAAGGGGATACGGTTATCACATCCGGAATAATCCAGCTTCGTCCGGGTTCGAGAGTCAGAATATCAGAACTGGTACATTAGCAGCAATTAGAGTATGAGTTTATCATCAGTAAGTATCCGCCGTCCGGTTCTTTCAATTGTATTGTCAGTTCTGGTCCTTCTTTTTGGGTTCATCAGTTTTACTTTTCTCGGAGTACGCGAGTATCCCAGTATCGATCCGCCTATTATTACAGTTAGCTGCAGTTATGTCGGTGCAAATGCTGAAGTGATTGAATCGCAGATAACGGAGCCGCTTGAAGAATCAATAAACGGTATAGCAGGCATCCGTTCAATGACTTCGGTAAGCCGTGACGGAAGATGTAACATCACCGTCGAATTTAATATCGAAGTGGACCTTGAGGCAGCGGCAAACGATGTCCGTGACCGCGTTTCCAGGGCCATAAATCAGCTCCCGCCCGATATGGATCAGCCGACAGTCACCAAGGCTGACGCGGATGCTTCTCCCATCGTTTTCCTGAACATCCTCAGCGATAAAAAAAGCCTGCTTGAACTTTCTGACATCGCGAATAATATTTTCAAGGAACGGTTACAGACAATCCCCGGCGTAAGTCAGGTCCAGATATGGGGTGAAAAAAGATATTCAATGCGGCTGTGGCTCGATCCGCTTAAAATGGCAGCATTAAAAGTTACTCCGCAGGATGTCCGAAGTGCGTTGCTAAGTGAAAATGTTGAACTTCCCTCGGGAAAAATTGAAGGTCAGTCAACAGAATTAACCATCCGGACTAAGGGGACTATTACAACCGAAGAAGAATTCAACGACCTGATTATCCGCGAAGAGAACGGTGCGATTCTCAGATTTTCAGACATCGGCTACGCTCAACTCGGGCCTGAAAATGAAAACTCATTATTGAAACGCAACGGCATCCCGATGGTAGGATGTGCCGTTATTCCCCTTCCCGGTTCGAACCAGATTCAGATAGCCGATGAAGTGTATAAACGCCTTGAATCGATAAAAAAAGACCTCAGCGAGGATGTTCAGATCGGCATCGGTTTTGATGTTACCACGTTTATCCGCACCGCTATCTCCGAAGTTCAGGAGACCCTGCTGATTGCATTCGGGCTTGTAGTGCTCGTTATCTTTGTGTTCCTCCGCGACTGGCGGACCACGCTGATACCAAACCTCGCCATACCTGTCTCACTCATCGGCACGTTCTTTATAATGTACCTCGCAGGATTCACTATTAATATTTTAACGATGCTCGGGCTCGTCCTGGCGATCGGATTAGTGGTTGACGACGCGATTGTGGTGATGGAGAATATTTACAAGAAAATTGAAGACGGGATGGAACCTTACGAAGCTGGAATCAAAGGTTCCGCTGAAATATTCTTTGCCATCATATCGACTACCGTTGTTCTCGCCGCGGTATTTGTCCCGATTATTTTCCTTCAGGGTTTAACGGGAAGATTATTCAGGGAATTCGGAGTTGTTATCGCGGGTTCTGTAGTCGTTTCCGCGTTTGTCGCGCTTACACTCACTCCTATGATGAGTACACGTCTGTTAAAAGGCAAAACTCAGCATAATAAATTATACAATGCCACAGAACCGTTCTTCAACGGAATGTTTAAAATGTATTCCCGCGGACTCGAATACTTTTTGCAGCACAGATTCCTGGCGATAGTGATAATGCTTTTTTCGGTGCTGCTAATCTTCCTGATCTTTCCCGCTATGAAGCAGGAACTGGCCCCGCTGCAGGACAGGTCACAGATGCGTTTGCAGACAACAACCCCGGAAGGATCTTCATTCACTTTTACCAGCGAGTTTATAGATAAGCTTGCCGTTCTGGTTGATAAGGAAGTGCCCGAAGCCGATGCCCTGATAAGCGGCGCGGCCGCGGGGGGAGGAGGAGGCGCCGTTAATTCGGGGTTCGTGCGCCTTATGCTCGTCGATCCCGATAAGCGCACAAGATCTCAGCAGGAAATCGCTGAAATTCTCTCCGCGAAAGCAAGTAAACTGAATGACGGTAAAACTTTTGTGATCCAGGAGCAAACAGTCAGCACACAGCGCAGCGGACTTCCGGTTCAGTATGTAATACAAAGCCCTACCCTGGAAAAACTGAGGTCCATCCTCCCCGTCTTTCTGGAGGAAGCAAGAAAGGACCCGACATTCGCGCTTATCGATGTTAACCTTAAGTTCACAAAACCTGAACTGAATCTGCAGATCAGCCGTACAAAAGCTAAAGAACTCGGTGTAAGCGTACTCACAATTGCTCAGACCCTTCAACTTGCGCTAAGCGGGCAGCGCTATGGATTTTTTATAATGAACGGAAAACAGTACCAGGTAATCGGACAGGTAGCAAAGGAGGACAGAAGCGCGCCGGTGGACCTCGCATCGCTGTTCGTCAGAACGAAGAGCGGCGGCCTTGTTCAGCTTGATAATTTTATTTCCGTTTCTGAAAAAAGCACTCCGCCGCAGCTTTACCGTTACAACAGATATGTATCGGCAACTGTTTCCGCAAGCCTGGCTCCGGGTAAAACAATCGGGGACGGTATTGCCGCGATGGACCGTATCGCCGATAAAGCGCTGGATGATACCTACTCAACCGCGCTTTCCGGAGTATCGAAGGATTTCGTCGAAAGCTCTTCATCCCTGATCTATACATTTTTATTCGCGATGGCGCTGATCTATCTCGTCCTTGCTGCACAGTTCGAGAGCTTCAGGGACCCCTTCATTATTATGCTCACAGTTCCGCTCGCTATCGCAGGCGCACTGATCTCCCTTGTTATTTATGATCAGACAATAAACATTTTCAGCGAGATCGGTATGATAATGCTGATCGGTCTGGTTACTAAAAACGGAATTCTTATTGTGGAATTTGCAAACCAGCGTAAAGCGGCAGGATTAAGTGTTTATAATGCAGTTAAGGAAGCGGCAGAGCTAAGGTTCAGGCCGATCCTTATGACAAGTATTACAACTATACTCGGAACACTACCTATCGCACTTGCGCTCGGCGCAGGTTCCGAAAGCCGCATCTCGATGGGTATCGCGGTAGTCGGCGGACTGATCTTTTCAACGACACTTACATTGTTCGTGATCCCTGCGATATACACGTATGTTTCCGAAAAAACAAAAGATGTCGCCGATGTTGAACAGAGACCAGAGATTAAATGATTTTATTAAATAATATTCCCGTACGGTTTTAGGCTGCATTGATAATCTCAAACGATAAAATAGAAGAGATACGCTCATCAGTTGATATTGTTGATGTAGTCTCACAGTATGTTCAGCTCCGCAAAAAGGGCGCGAACCATACCGGGCTGTGCCCTTTCCACCAGGAGAAGACACCATCTTTCAATGTGAATGCGCAGAAACAGATTTACAAGTGCTTCGGGTGCCAGGAACACGGTGATGTTTTTAATTTCGTTATGAAGATTAAAAACGTCTCCTTCCCGGAGGCAGCCAAAGAACTTGCTGATGAAGCGGGAATCGTAGTTGAATACAAAGACGCGCAGGCACAGGAATATTACGATGAGAACGAAAAACTGTTCGATATGAATGAAGCGGCAGCTGAGTTTTATTCTTCCTCGCTTATTAATAATATCTCCGAAAATCCCGGCTACAACTATTTAAAGAACAGGCATCTTAAAAAAGAAACGATAAGCCTTTTCCGTCTCGGTTTTTCGCCGGGCGGAAGAAACGCGCTTGTTAAACACCTCAGTGACAAGAATCTTGATCTGGATCTTGCTGTTACTTTAGGATTGACCGGTAAAGATGAGAGCGGCAGTTATTACGACAGGCTTCCCGGCAGGGTCATATTCCCGATCTTCTCCGCGAATGGCCGGGTAATAGCGTTTGCGGGGCGATCGCTTGATCCGAACGTGAAGTCCGCAAAGTATATCAATTCCCCTGAATCAGCCATCTACTACAAGAGCAATGTTCTTTACGGATTGTACCAGGCAAAGGAACATATCCGCGCCGAGGAAAGCGTAATACTTGTAGAAGGTTATATGGATTTGATTTCACTGTATCAGAATAACATAAAAAATGTTGTCGCGGTATCCGGTACGGCATTCACAGAACCTCACGCGAAGTTGATTACCAGGTTTACAAAAAACATTTATCTTTTATTCGACTCTGATTCGGCGGGAATCAAAGGCACGCTGCGGAGCCTTGAGTCTCTGCTTCGTCACGGCCTGAACATCCGCGTTATCACATTACCCCCGGGTGACGACCCCGATTCATTCATCAACAATTCGGGCGATAAAGCATTTAAGGAGAGAGTTAAAACTGCAGTTGACTTCCTGGAATTTCAGTTTGGTGTTTATGAGCGCGAAGCCGGTACCTCGGATCCGTTTAAGGTTTCCGAAATGATCCGCAGAATTCTGCGTCCCCTTACCGCTATGCCCGATGAACTGATGAGGGAAAGCCTTATTAAATCGGTCGCGAAGAAATTTGATATCAGAGAAGGAACCCTCTTCAGGGAATTTGAAAAGATCCTTTCCGAATCTCAAAAAGATTCGGGACGCAGGCGCGCATTGTCTGAACAACAGGAAACACCAAAAGATAAAAAACAACAAAAGAGCGCTGCAACTTCAAAAGAAACGATAGCCGCTGAACGGGAAATTTTAATTCTCCTTATCAACAGCACGCCGGAGGTCGCGGAATTCGCCCTTGAAACCGTCAAGGCCGAAGAATTCTCAACTGCTCCGCACAGAAATATATTTGAAAACATTTCAGCGGTGTTCGAGGAATACGGTGAGGTTTCGGTACCTGTGCTCCTTTCCAAAGTTACTGAGCGGGAAGCGGCGGCAACACTCGCGGATATCTCGATGGATAAATACAGTGTGAGCGATAAATGGCAGGAATTACTGCCGGAACAAAAAAACTTACGCTCCCTGATGCTAAGATATTTTATTGATGCCCTGAAAAAGCTGAGAGTATCCAAAATTGAAAATGAACTTCAGAGGCTTATTGAAAAAAGTAAAGCCTCATCTTCTGAGGATGAGAAGAGAGAGATCCTGGCAGAGATTTTGTCGCTGAATAACAGGAAAAATGAAATAATTTCTGAACTTTCCGGTTTCCAAAACGATTAGGATGGTTAATGTCATACTTATCTAAATTCCTTGATGAGCATACCTCTGCATTGATGAAGTACAAAGGCCTGTTGTTATTTATTGAGGGAAAAGTTTCATTTTCATCCGCCTCAAAGGATTTTGCCGAGTTCAATGTAACGGAGAACTGGGAGTATACAGTTGACCTTTCATTTAATGAAGACCGTCAGCCGGTAAAAGTCACCTGC
>CAIMOS010000071.1 GCA_903843135.1 uncultured Ignavibacteriales bacterium
AGATCTACTTCGGGAAGGGCAAGCCCAAAGACAGTCACATTTGATAAGTTTGGCAACGCAACTTATCAGTGGGATACGGACGTAAATAAAAGGATTCCGACCGAAAGAAGTTTCAGCCGTCCGCACATTCTTCGCGCGAATATATATCTGAGTTATCCGGATTACGGATTAAATTCTTTTGTGGATGACATTATGAGCGGAACGAGTATGAGCGTGCTTTTCAGATACACCAGCGGCCAGGCGTTCACATATCTGCAGCCGGATGACGCGCCCGATACTTACAACAATTACCGCTACCCCGCGAGTCAGAATGTTGACCTGAAAATTGACAAGCTCTTCAGAATAATTAATTCTCACGAACTTCTGGTCTATGTACAGATCACGAACCTTTTTAACACGAAGAACCTCCGCTCCTACGGCGACGCGGTATTTGACGCAAATGCAACAAAAGATTTCGTAGAGTCCGGCAAAGTTACTATGGTTGACGGCGGCGGTTACGATATAAGCTGGCAGAATTATTATGACCCGCGCCGTTTCTATTTCGGCGCAAGGTATTCATTCTAAGTTATGATGATGGAAACAAAATGAATAAAATAAAATTATTAGCAATCGGGTTTTTGATAATATCTTCTGCTTCAGCGCAGACACGCAACGCGGATTTTAAGATCCACGACCGCGGAAACCTGTGGGAAACTATGAAAGACAACGGCACAATCGGCGCCCCGGGCCCCACAAACAGGTTCGAATACTACCCGACAATGGACTGGCCGGGAGGACCAAATAAAATGAACAAAGACAACCAGAGATCTTACTCGGTTGGATCCGGAATGTGGATCGGCGGAAAAAGATCTACCGGCGCGCTTTTCTTCACGGAGAACGGCCCGTTCAATTATGTTGATAACGGCACATTTGAATCTGTTACAAGGCAGGACAATTTTATCGGTTCGCCTTCGTATGATACTTCCGAAGCAGAGCAGATTATAACCGCAAAATGGAAAACAACAGAAAATATATCCGTGCAAAGAAAAAGCCGCGTATGGAGTTTTCCTCTGATTAACAATCTGGTTATTTGCGAATACACAATCACGAACTCAAACGCAACGGCAGTAAGCGATGTTTTTATCGGCTTCCCGAACCTGATAAGGCCGAGTTACCAGGACTTTGTCGTACATAACGGATGGGGGGATGACTTCAACCGCGCGGATGAATTAGTTTCTTACGATTCAACAAGAAGTTTACTTTATGTATGGGACGACACTCCGAACTTCACTCTTCCGAGTGACGTCGGAAATTTTTGGGCTTCCGCGGGCGAGTTAAGAACAACAGGTTACGCGGGACTTTCATTACTTTATGCAGATCCCGCTTCAGATAACCGGCCCCAGCCGGCAAATGTCCTCTGGGCGCAGCTGCTTAACAATGAAAACTTACTGTCGATACAAAGCACAACCTCGCAAAATCTGTATAATATATTAAGCGGCGCCGACAGGTCGCTGCAGGCAAGCGCCGGCACAAGACTGACGCCGTTTCTTCTGATGAGCGCGGGGCCATACAACATCGCGCCAGGCGCTTCTGTAAAAATTGTTACAGTGGAAGCCGTTAACGGTATACCGCTTGAAAAAGCGCTCCTCGGTATCAGTTCGCAAACACTGCTGCCCGCGGGACTTGATTCATTAAAGAATACTGTTGACAGGGCAAAGCAACTGTATCAGAATAATTACAAGGTAGCCGCGGTTCCGCCTCCCTCACCGGAAGTGGAAATGTACGGTTTGCCCTCTAATAAAAGTATTGCCTTAACGTGGCCGCCGCTGGAGACGGCCTACACAAATCCTGTTACGGGTAAAGCGAACTTTAAGGAATACAGAATTTACAGAAGCGATAAATCTTTTATCGGCCCGTTTACTATGATCAGGAAAATTGATCCTAAGAAAACAACGGATAAAACAAGATTTTATAACGCACAGGATAATCTCTGGATAGTTGAGGACCAGACTATTAGTCTCGGAGCGGGATATTTTTACGCGGTGACTTCAACCGACAGCCTTGGCAATGAAAGCTGGTTAACGAACAGAAACGAAACAGCGTTAACAGCCACCCAAAGCCCGGCGGCAAACGCGCTTGGAGTGAAAGTATTTCCAAATCCGTTTAAAATTGTTTCCGGTTTCCCGACCTCGGGTACGGAAAATTATATTGTATTCTCGAAACTCCCTTCGCTCTGCACAATAAAAATTTTTACCAGCAGCGGAGAACTGGTAAGGACGCTCGTTCACGATAACGCTAATACAGGCGAAGAGGTGTGGGACCAACTTTCCGACGCACGACAGAGAACCTCGCCCGGAATTTATTTTTATACTGTTGAATCTGCCGTCGGCAATGCCCAGGGCACAATTATAATTGTAAAGTGAGGGTATCAGGATGAAGAAAATAAATATAATCGCAATAACATTTGTTCTGATGCTTACCCCTCTCACTGAGAACATAGCGCAGTTAGATTACGGATTTGACTTTTCAAAAGCAGGAACCGCTGGCCTCCAGTTCCTTAAGATAGGCGTCGGCGCGCGAGAAACCGGTATGGCCGAAGCAGTCACCAGTCTTGTTAACGACGCGAACGCGGTTTTCTGGAATGCATCAGGAATAGCATATATAGAAAATTATGAAGCAGCGGTTTCCCACAAGAACTGGCTTGCAGGAAGCCGGCACAACTCGGCAGTATTTGCTTTCCCGCTTGGCCAGTTTGTGTTTGCGGTAAGCACGGCATCACTGACTATCAGGGAGTTTGAAGAAACAACCGCTCTTCTTCCGGAAGGAACGGGAAGAATGGTCGGAGCGGGAGATTATCTCTTCGGCCTCGCAGCAGCGAGAAGATTCACTGACCGCCTCGCGATAGGAGTTCAGGCCAAGTATGTGCACGAAAAACTTGACGACTACGCGATCGATAACTTTTTGTTTGACGTCGGCGCGATCTATGCAACAGGGTTCCGCGACCTTACGCTCGGTTTTTCGCTGCAGCACTTCGGCCCGGATATGCGCCTCGTAGACCAGGATTTCCGCACGCCGCTTCTCTTCAGGATCGGAGCTTCAGATAAAATTAAAATCAGTGAAGATCTTATTTTTACCGGCGCGGCGGAACTCGTTCACCCGACAGATAACAAGGAGTGGGTGAACCTCGGCTTTGAAGCGCAGATATTAAAATATATCGCATTAAGAGGCGGACACAGAATTAATGTTGATAACGGTAAATGGAGTTTGGGACTTGGCTTAACTCCTCCCGTGCTGGCAGGAATCGCAATGAGGGTTGATTACGCTTTTGTGGTTTCCGAAACAGTATTTGACGATGTTCACAGGTTTTCAATAAAGATCGGACTTAACTAAATGTTCTCTAAAAGATCTAAGCAGTATATAATCATTTTATCGATATTTATGACGCCAATGTTTACCGGCTGTTTATTTGAAGGTATCAATCAGCCGAAATCAGCGCAGCCCGGTGAAATAATCGACGTAAGCCTGAAGATCACCGACAATATTGTACCGGAACCGAACGCTCACAAAGGGCTTTTAGGAGTTATCGTTCCGGCGGACTGGGATTTTGTATCTGCAACATATACCTCCGTGTTAGGCAACGGAAATTTGTCCGTTTCTGACGGGTGGAAAGATTCTTTGGTTAAATATTATCCGGCGAACCAGTTCGGCGCGAATATGAAATGGATCGCGCTTGTTTCCGATACGGGTTATTCATATCAGAACACAACTTCTTTTTATGTTCAGTTGAAATTAAAAGTCGGCCAGTCGCTGGGATGTTTTAACCTTGGTTACTTAACAACCAAAGCGATAAGCGGGATGCTCGGAACGGGTAACACAGCCTGGGCGCCGCTTTCGTATCCCCATCAGATAGGTGTGCCGGATTCAAATCTATGCGTTAACCCATATTCAACGCGCCGTGCTGTTGAGTGGGACGATCTTCTCGACAGGAAAAGCGGATGGACCGGCGCGGATGGAATCTATTCTATCCCTCTTAACGGTTATGAGGCCCCTTCAATCGTTCCCGCCGACAGCCAGTTCTTTGTTTTCAGTGATACATTTATCGGACAGGTGGACAGCAACAATCACCGCTTTAATGTAAAAATGGTAAACAACACCGTGGCATTATTGCCAAACAATGTTCCTGATACAAGTAAAATTAAATTTTACTGGAAAACAGATTTAAACGGGAACCCAAAGTCCGTTTTCGTCCCGGCAACGCCGAATGCGAATCCGGGCGATTGGTACTGGCTGATGGACGGGATCGCGCTGAACGGCAGTATTTATGTTTATGCTCTCCGCCTGAACAGCACAACAGGCGGACTTGGATTTGAACTGAACGGCGTGGTACTCCTCAAGTTTAAATTAGATCCCGTAACTTTTATCAAGGACATTCAGCAGTTTGATACACCGCTTTTCGTAAAGGACACGGTGGCAAACTGGGACATAACGCTCGGGCAGGCGCTAATGTCGATGACGGCGCAGTCAGGCAACCCCGGGGCCGACGGCTATATATATGTTTACGGGCCGAAGAGCGGTCCGGGCGGCAAAGAACTTATGGCAGCCCGCGTGCTGCCGGAAAATATCGAAAATTTTTCCGAGTACCGTTACTGGAACGGAACCAACTGGGGAAGCGATATAAGGAGTATGGCGCCATTAACTAGCGGGATTTCACAGGAATTCAGCGTTACGGCGCTTGCGGCAAATAAGTTCTTGGCAGTCTTTGAAATGGGAGGCGGCGTTGCCGTGAGGATGGGCGACAGCCCGGTAGGGCCGTTCGGAATTTTTCACAAGGTTTACGATTGCCCGGAAATACTTATCGATCCGGACATATTTGTTTATAATGCCAAGGCACATCCGAATTTATCTTCACCGGATGAACTGTTAATCAGTTATAATGTCAATACATTTGACTTCGCGGGGCACTTTTCGAATGCAGATATTTACAGGCCAAGATTCATTTATCTCACCGTTAATGATTCCGGCAGCACTTCTGCCGAGGAGATGGCCTCATTACCGGAAACATTTGCGCTCGGGCAGAATTATCCTAATCCGTTTAATCCTTCGACTAAGATCACTTTTTCCGTCCCGAAGAATGAAAAAGTATCCATAAAAGTTTTCAACGCGCTCGGGGAAACGATCTCTGAGCTGACGAACAGGTATTACGATGCAGGAAAATATGAAGTGGACTTTAATACCGCACAAAACATATCTTCCGGAGTATATTTCTACAGAATGGAAGCGGGAGAATTTGCTCAGACTAAGAAGATGATTTTAATAAGATAATTATTTAACTGATTTGAAAAGAATGTTTCTAAATAAAAACTTATTTGCGGCGTTTTTGTTTTTAATCGCCACTGCTTTTTCACAGAATAAAAGCAAAGAAATAGTTTTGGGTAACGCTGAACAGGGTTTTATTCCTGTATGGCTGGTTACCGGTCCGGTTGAATTTCCTTTGGTCGGATTCGGTCAGGCAAAAGATACGGTTGCGATAGGCGAACCGGGCATTTCATCGCCGTGCGAAGGTGAATATGCTTTTTCAATTTTGCCTGAAAAGGATAAAACCCTGTGGTTTATACAATCTGCGGATAATAAAGGATTTGTAGATTTTAAAAGCACATTGGGATGGAATGTTGATGTAAAAGTTCCCGTAAAGATTTGGTACGCAAGGGCAGGGTACGCGTTCACTACGATTATCAGCGACCACGAAAGAGAAGCATTGCTTGCACTGGGGAGCAATTCTCAGACGGTTGTATTTTTTAACGGCGAAAGAGTGCACACGGTAAGCAGTTCAAGGAATGCAGTACGGGACCAGGACACGATCAGGATAAAACTGAAGAAAGGCGCGAATGATCTTTTAATAAGAGTACTGAACACCGATAAAAATCTTGGTATTTCGTTTTTTGGCACACTTAAATGGGAATGGGGTTTCTTTTCAAGGCTGCTTGATAAAAACGGCGCTCCGCTTACGGATGTTAAATACGTTATTAAAACCGCAGAGAGAAAAAGCAGTTTTGATCTGACTTCGACGATCTATTTCAGGAAGATTGATAATCAGTTAAAGCAAAGAATTGATGTTGAGATTAATTCATTCAGTCCGGAACCCCGGACCGGAAAACTTAAGCTAAGTTACGACGGCAGGAATTATGAATTCAGAATAGATTCCGTCCGCTTCGGAGCAACGAGGCGCTCTGTATATATTCCGGAACTTACAAAGAACACCGCCCTTAAGGCGGAGCTAAGTTTCGCGGGAGAACTGATAACCAAAAACACCGAACTGCAGAAACGCAAAAAGTATGACCTGCATATAATGCTTCTTAATCACACTGATATCGGTTACACTCATCCGCAGCCGGTGTGCGAAGAAGCCCACTGCAACACGCTTGACGAAGTGTTGAAGATGTGCAAAGATTATCCGGATTTCCACTGGACAATAGAGACAACCTGGCAGCTTGAGGCATATGAAAAACTGAGGACCAAAGAAAAATTTATTGAACTTATCGCTCTCATCAAAGAAGGACGCATTGCGGTTTCGCCGGTGTATGCAAATCCATTTAACGGATACATATCTGAAGAAGAGATGCTGCGGTCCTTTGAAAAAGCGGTTGAGTATAAAAACAGATACGGATTGACGTATTCGGGCGCAGTATATAATGATGTTCCCGGCCTTGCGTGGTTTTTCCCGCAGGTATTATCGAAAGCCGGCGTAAAATTTATCGCGCAGGGAATCAATGAGTTTTTCAGTGATTATAAACTTCAGCGCAGCCTGCCGAAAGTCTTTAAGTGGGAAGCTGCGGACGGAAGCCGCGTGTTAACTTATCTGAACGAAGCATACAACGAAGGTAAAGCATACGGGCTTGAATCAAATGATCTTTATGCCGTCGAGCAAAGCATCTTTGAACGTATAAGTAAACTTGAGGCACGGAACTATCAGCCCGATGCGGTGCTTATCAACACCTGTTTTACCGATAACGGTCCTTTAGCGGCAAATCAGTACCACCTCGCGATGAAATGGAACAAGGAGTACGAATACCCTAAGTTTATCAGCAGCGACGTAAACAGCTTTACTGAAGCGGTAATTAATTCTAAATCATATAATGATATTCCAGTGCTGAGAGGCGACTGGACCTCAAACTGGGACATTTTCGGGCAGGGAGAATTCCGGCGGCACAAAGACGCGAGATGGATCCAGCACCAGATGCTTACGGCAGAAAAAATGTCGACTATAAGTTCGCTTATTGATAAATCCAAAGAACCGATGAATACCGATATTACGCAATCGTATCAAAGCCTTCTGCAGTTCAGCGGACACGGCAGCGGGCTTGAGTATGGTTACGGCTCGCCGGAAGCGAATAAACTGACGATGGATTTCAGGCAGCAGTATGTTGATAACGCGAGACTGGGTACCGAGACAGTGTTGTTAAGAAGTATGTATCAGTTAAGCAAACCTCAGGAAAGCCTTGAGTCGGAAGGTGTTTACATATTTAATTCACTCTCCTGGAAAAGAAGTGATCTCGCAGAAATACAGTATCCGTTTGATAATTCACCGCAGTACGATGTATTTGACGCCGGAACAAATTCGTTAATTCCCAGCTTCAGAAAAGGGCATAAACAGTTCTTTGTAGCCGCAGATGTGCCGTCGGTCGGATTTAAGAAATATCTTCTCAGGCCTGAATCAGGGAAAACTGATGATAAATGCGGACTTGCTAAAACTGTTAATTCAATCGAGAACAAATATTATAAGATCACCTTTGATGAGAACCGTTTATCTGTATTAAGCGTTGTCGATAAAAAATCCGGCAAGGAATTATTAAACGGCAAAAGCAGTTTCACACTGGCCGGACCAACGCTGGAAAAAGCGATGCTTAACCGGACGCACGCAACAATTACCGGCGTAAAAACCGCTTACGAAATTATTGATGAATCGCCCGTCAGGCTTATTATAAGAGTAACAAGAGAAGGTAACGTTTTTGAAACAGTTGATTACTCTCTGATCGACGGCATCGATAAAGTATTTATCGGCTCAACCGTGAATCTTGCAGCATTAAAAACCGCGAGCGTAATGGAAGAATACGGGCTCCCGTTCAGTTTTGATCTGAAAGGCGCTAAAGTAAAATCGGAAATTCTGGGCGGCTTTATTGATCAGGATAAAGACCGGCTTCCCGGAGTGGATCACGATGGTGTTTCGCTCAGAAGAGCCGTCTCGATATTTAATGATAGCGAAAATATAGTCTGGTCAACTGCCGGAGCCCGGGTGATCAAACTTAGAAAAGATCAAAGCACTGATGAGCCTGTGATAATTTCAAACCCTGTAAATAATTTTCCCGAGAACTGGAACAGGCACGAGGAAACAACCGGCAGGCTGGAATTCAATTACTCCTTTTCTTCTTCAACAGGCGGATTCGATCCCGCAAAAACAACTATGCAGGGATATGAACTCAACACACCTCTGCAGCTAAGAAAAAGCTGGTACAGCCCGGCACCCGCCTCAGAAGAATATATAAATATTGATAATAAAAATATTATCCTCGTCAACCTCAAGGCAGTTGGCGAAGGAACTGCAATGAGACTGATAAATGCAGATGCTGACAATGTTCAGGCCGCAAAAATCAGCAGCAAGTTATTCAGAGGCTTTAAAGCCGGGACGATTGACGTGTTCGGGAATAAGACCGGCAGTCTGAACACAACAGAAGATATGATAAAAGTCACTTTAAAGCCGGGAGAGTTTACTGATATACTAATTAAATAAATAATATAATTCACCATAGTCTAAAGCGATAGAAAGAGGCGAAAGGAGGAATATTTTGTACTCTTCTGATTTAGATCAGAATTTTTTTAATCAACATTCTTTAACTTATAAGGAGCCAGCAACATGAAAAACAAAGTTGCAAAATTAACAGTTCTCGGGTTCTCAGTTCTCGCAGGGTTAATCATTGTAGGATGTTTTACTATTCTGACTGTGACGCAGCCCTCTACAGTGCTTATATCACAGTCATTCAGCGCAACGGCTAACGTTGAAATCCAGGGTCAGACCGACGCAAACCCGCATTATGCTATCGTAGGATTAAAAGTCCCGAACGATTTCACTATTGATACGGTCCGTTTTACCGGCGCTTATACCGGCAAATGTTCTTTCTTGCCGGCCAACGTTCCGGACAAAGAACCGGGCGGACAGGTTGATTACTGGACGGATTCACTTGAAGCAAGGTACCCAAGCGGCGCGGATATGAAATGGGTTGTTTACCAGTCTGATACCAATTACGTCACTATTGCCAGCACCGTAAACTCACTATTGTATGTAAAAATGAAAGCCGGCGCCACGACAGGCACATTCAATATCGGTTATTTTGTAACGGATGCCGCGCTTGATTTCACTGATCCGACCTATTATTCGGCCAGCCTGAACAATCCGATGACGGTTACTTCTGTTGTGCCGGTTGAACTTACTTCATTTACCGCAACAGGAACCAGTGAAGGCGTTCATCTGAAGTGGGAAACTGCTACTGAAAGCAATAACCAGCGCTTTGAAATCGAAAGAAGCAGCGACAACCAGAATTTCGTTGTTATGGGTTCTGTCAACGGAAAAGGAAACTCTACGGAAAAGACAAGGTACTCATTCACAGACAAAGGCCTGAACGCGGGAAAATATTTCTATCGCCTGAAACAGGTTGATTTTGACGGTTCGATCACCTTATCACAGGTAATTGAAGTTGAATATTCCGTCCCTCAGAATTTTGTTCTGTCACAGAATTATCCTAACCCATTCAACCCGGGCACTATGATAAGTTTCGGCCTTCCGGTTGAATCGGATGTTACGCTTGCCATATACAACGCTTCCGGCGAACTGATCAAAACAGTTGCGCAGGGCAGACTGCAGGCAGGAACACACAGCGTTAATTTTGACGCATCGGATCTCTCAAGCGGAATCTATCTGTATAATCTTAGCGCCAAAGGCTCTAATGGTGTGCAGGTCAGCAAAACCGCAAAAATGTCATTGTTAAAATAATTAATTCTTACGGCGCCCGTTTGAAATAAGCGGGCGCCCGATTATCAAGGAGCTTAAATGAAAATTTATAAATTACTTTCTGTTATCCTGGGAATGGCCGTTACTTTTGTTCTTAACGGGTGCCTGATTACGGAAGTCGATCAGCCTTCACAGGTTGCCGCGGGCGGAACGTTCACCGCTACCATAACCGTGTCAAATGCCACCGCAGAACCAAATCCGCACAAAGGAGTTCTTGTTGTTCTTGTGCCTGAAGACTGGACGTTCACGTCGGGTACATACTCAACATCGGTCGGCAGCGGGACTATGGCGCTTAATCCCGACGCCCCTGTTTACGGAGACATCGATACTATTATTGCTCCCCCGGCAGGGATGAAATGGGTTGATCTTCTCAGCAGCGAAGGTTACGCACACCCGGCCAACCTTGTAATGGAAACCACGATCAATTTCCACGTCGGTAACACCGGCGGAACATTCCCGATCGGATATGCGGCAACAAAAAACACAGTTGATATGATGACCTCTTTCAACACGCAGGAAATCGATAATGATTTCGCGTGGACAGATACATCAATGCAGCATATGGTTACGGTTACCGGCGCTTCATCGGCTGACGAACAGGTATCCGGCTTTCCTTCTGAATACAAACTTTCTCAGAATTACCCCAATCCTTTTAATCCGTCAACCGGTTTCACTTACTCGCTGAAAGAATCAGGCAATGTTGAAATCACTGTTTATGATGCTTCCGGAAAAGAAGTGAGGCAGCTGGTTAATGGTTTCAGGGCAGCCGGTAATTATTCCGTTCACTTTGATGCCGGCGACCTCACAAGCGGTATCTACTTTTACAAAATCGTAACAAACAATTTTGTAAAAACAAATAAAATGCTCTTACTTAAGTAATTAGACAAATTACTGCCGGTGCCCGGGTTATCCGGGCGCCGGAATCTTATTATTATAAAGGATCCGGATGAAACCGATAAAAGTATTAAAGGCGCGCGATCTCGGCGCTCAATTTGTAAATAACCCCAACAAAATGGTCGGGCAGGACGGCGCTTACTCGATACCGCTGAAGGACAAGTGCCTCTTCTTTTTCGGCGACACGCTTATAGGAAAAAGGACGAAGGGCGAAAGCCTGTGGTATCCCGGCGGTGTTCCGCTTGGCCCGGTTGATATGACCGGAATCGGCGGTCTTGAGAAGATGATAACCAATACCGCTTTGCTTGTTTATAACAAAACAGCCGAAAACGGATTCACGGATTTTAAATACATACTTGATGAAAGCAAACAGCTTAAGCAGCTGATCACGCTCGAAGAGGATGAAGACCACAACTGGGACCGCATTTGGTGCCTTCACGGTGTGGCAATTAAAGAGAAGATTTATCTTTACTGGATGAAGATACGGATGCTTGAAGAAGGAGAACCGCCCGCAAATTTTGTTGTGATTGGTTCGGGCTTAGCTGTTGGCGATGTGAAAGAATGGAATTTTAAAAGAATTTATAAAAACGGCACTTCCATTTTATGGGATGAAACCGATCCCGGTTTTGCCAGCGCGGTTTGTTACCCGGAAGGGAGCGAATATGTTTACCTATACGGCACTAAGAATGACAAAAGCGGTGAACATCATCTGCATCTCGCAAGGGTAAAGCCTGATGAAATTGAAATGATTGATAATTACAGGTACTACATCTCGGATGAAGACGGGTGGACAGACGATGTTAAAAAATCGAAACCCGTCTTTGAAGGAATGCCGAATGAACTTTCGGTTGATTATAATGAATACATCGGAGGCTACCTTTCGGTCCATTCGCTGGACCTTACCGGCAAAATAGTTGCGCGCACATCCCCGACGCCGTGGGGGCCGTGGAGCAAACCGGTCGAGATATGGAAGATTATACCGACAACGAAAATTGAAGGGCCGAAACTTGAACTGCTGTATGCAGGTAAGGCGCACCCTTTCTTTTCTAAAGACAACGGCAAGACAATCTATTTAACATATATCGAATTTGAGGAATACTATCCTCACCTTGTTGAAATAGCTTTTGAATAAAAAAATTTTTATCAAACAATACAGAATATATCGGACAAAGAATGATTCCAACGATTGAAGATCTTAAGAGTGATGTTTTAATACACAAACACGGCGATACATTTAACCTGCCGGGAATAACAAATTTTATGGGCGCCGTGCAGGCCGATTTTGATATTACCGGAATCAGGAGCCTTAATTTCCCGCCCTTCGGCTGCTCGGATATTATTACCGGCGGATTATTTATTAATGATATTTATTTTCCCGCGACCGGCACAAAAATAAAATTTACCTGGTTCGCCGACAGAATGGAACGAGAGGCTGAATATCAGGGACTGAAACTTCAGTCAGTTACCGTGCTTCCGATGGGTAAGTTTGCCTGTCTGGTGAGGTTTACGGTCAACAATGTCAGCGGCTCGGAAAAAGATCTTGAAATCAAATACGGATTCAACGGAAGTGTAACAAAAGCGGTCCGCACGTGGAACGAAGCACTGCCTCCGTTTGAAACCGAACACAAAACAGAAATTGACGAAGCAAACAACGCGCTGGTTTATACTGCTCTGAAAAGCAATGCGTTTCAGATGCAGGGTATTTCATTAAAAGGGAAAGTAAGCCGCAACGGAATTAAAACAGAGTTTAAGCTTTTTGCGGGCGAATCAAAAACCATTGACTTTGTTAATGTTGTCGGGGATTCGCTTGATAAAGTTGTTTCCGGTTACAAATCAATAATGGCAAATGCTTCTAAAGAAATTGATTTTTGCAGGAGCGAGTGGAACGAGGAACTTAAAGCCGCGTTTACTCCGGGCAATTCAAGGTTCTCGGGAGTTATGCCTTTGCTTGAAACAACTGATAAAGAAGTTGCAAAACTTTACTATATGGGTGTTCTTGGCGTTATCTATTTCAGAAGGGATAATCCCTATTCTGTTCTGGGCAGGACGTATGATACGCTGATGCCAAAATACTGGCAGTCGGTAACATTCATCTGGGATTACGCGCTCAGTTCGCTTACCCACGCATTGCTTGATCCCGCGGTGATGAAAAAGTATCTCGAGCACTGGATGGCGATGGATGTGCATAAACATTTCGGAACGGAATATTTAACAGGCGGCCCGGTAGGCCCCTGGTATTCCGTGAATGATTTCGCCATCACAGAGATATCAAAGAATTATCTTAGATGGAACGGCGATTTTAAGTGGCTCGATAAAGTTGTACAGGTAAATGAAGGCCAGAAGGCGCCGGTAATTGATCTTCTTCTTAAGTATGCGTCGAACTGGAAAAACTTTAAAACAAAAAACGGCTTAGCTGATTACGGCGGAATAAACAATCTGCTTGAGTGCGTCAGTACATACATCCACGAAGTTGCTTCCCTTAATGCCGCGAATGTATTCAATTTGAGGACCGCTGCCGAGTTCTGCGAACTGACCGGTAAGAAAGAACTTATTGATGGTTATCTTAAAGAAGCAAGCGATCTGGTAAAAGAGATTAACAAACTGTATGTCGATGGCAAAGGTTACTGGGCAACAAGGTTCCCTGACGGAAACCTTGTTGAAGTAAGGCACTGCTACGACTTCATAACAATATTAAACCAGATTCCGAATGATCTGACCGCGAAACAGAAAACCGAAATGGTCGAATTTTTTAAACGCGAACTGCAGTCGACGACCTGGATGCGCGCGCTGTCAGCGGGTGATGATAATTCGTTGTTCAGTGTACGCCCCGATCACCAGTGGAACGGCGCGTATCCTGCCTGGCCGGCGCAGGCGGTTACGGCTTTATTCAAGAGCGGCAACACTGAATTAGCGCTTGAATGGATGAAGGGATTATCAAAGTCAGCAAACCAGGGACCGTTGGGTCAGGCACACTTTGTTGAAACCGCGATAGATACCGACAGCAACGGCGCGCGCAAAGCTCCCCCGGATATGCCGTACATAACAGACTGGACTGTTTCTTCAAGCGGCAGCTGGACTAACATAATCATCGAATCTATCTTCGGAGTTAATGCGTCTCTTAACAAAGGAATAACGGCAGCGCCGCAGTTTGGTTCTTTTGATCCGAAAGCCGAATTGAAAAACATCAGCTATCAGGGCAAACTGTATAACGCAGACGCAAAAGGATTAAAGAAATAACCGGCGTTGAACCGAAATGACAGATAATGAACACTGCGGGATAAGGGATCTGATAAACAGATCACGGCAGAATTATCCTGTTTATATAAATGATTCTGAAGTAGTACTATATTATGAAGCCGCGGCACAAAATGTCGGCTTGATAAGCGATATTACAAGCTGGTGCGAAAATATCAGTTTTGCCAGGCTGCCTGATGAAGATATGTTTTATTTAAAGTTAAAACTGGAGCCTGATGCCCGTATTCAGTATCTGCTGTCTGTTGACGGAAAAGAGATTATTGATCCGCTGAACAAGTACCGGTCGCGACACGGCCTTGGCACGATGTCTGAACTCGCAATGCCGGAATATAAGAGGCATCCGTATCTGGAAGGGTTCCTCTGCGGCGAACAGGGCGCGTATGACGGGTTAATAAAGCATCTGCTTCCTCCGGGAATACTGCCGTGGGAGCACGAGGTTTATGTTTATCTTCCGCCGGATTATAATTCGAAGAGTGAATATCCGGCAGTATATTTTCAGGACGGGCCGGACTATATCAGGTTCGGGCTTGCGGCCCATTCAATAAACAGACTGATAGAAGAGAAAATAATCGAACCGTGCATCGCTGTTTTTGTTACTCCGCCGAATTTACACCAGGGAATTAAGCCTGACAGATCAACTGAATACGGAATGAACGACGATTACGTCAATTTTTTCTGCGAAGAACTTGTTCCGTTCATAGACGATAATTACAGGACCGTGGAATCTTCCGCGCGAAGACTCGTAGTTGGTGATTCCTACGGCGGACTGATATCATTCTACATAGCATTTTCAAGAACAGATGTATTTACAAACGCTTACAGCCAGTCGGGGTACTTATCATTCAGCAATTACAAAATTATTGATGTGATAAAAAATCATACCGGAAACCGGCTGAAGTTGTATTTTGATATCGGAACTTATGAAGAGAAAGTCGGTGCCGATTTCATTCCCGCGAATGAATGGGACTTCACCGGCGCGAACAGAAGAATAAATGATCTTTTGTCATCTGAAAGGCACGAATTTATTTATAAAGAATATCACGACGGCCATACCTGGGGAAACTGGCGGAGGCATCTTATTGACGCGATGATTTATTTCTTCGGAACGAAAGGAGAAGGACAATGAGATTCGGAATGGATTACGGCGGCACTAATATTAAAGCCGGAGTATTTGACGAGGAGGGCAAGCCGGCAGCTTTTGTTGAAAAAAAGCTTGCAGAGTTTACAGAGAGCGGAAGTTTGCTTTTAAATCTTATAGGCCACGCGAAAAATATTATCGGTAATTATAAGATTATCAGCGGCGGTTTGGCGATAAAAGGATTAATCAACACCGAAACAGGCGTGCTTGAAAACGATATCGGCGCAGGACAGATGCTTGCCGGGATAAATCTTAAAAAAGCATTCTCAGACGCGCTCGGTTTTCCGTTCTTCGTTGAGAATGACGCCCGCGCATACGCGTGGGGCGAATATAAATTCGGCGCGGGGAAAGGAAGCAGGGCAATGGTCTGTATGACGCTCGGTACAGGGTACGGATGTTCTCTTGTTGCGGACGGGAAAACGTATTGCGGTTCAGACTCGCTCGGCGGATTGCTCGGCGGGCATATCAGCATTGACCGGAACGGGCCGGAATGTTCCTGCGGCAATAAGGGATGCCTTGAACTTTACTGTTCGGCAACAGCCCTGACAAAAAAAGTCAGCGAAACACATCCGGAATTAAATGATACATCAGACGCATTGCCGCAGTTTTTCGGCGGCGTAAAATCCGGTAATGCTGAATACCTTAAAACATTCAATGAATTTATTGACAATCTGTCGATCGGGATTGTAAATGCAATTCACGCCTACGGCCCGGATGTGGTAGTGCTTGGCGGCGGCGTTATGAACTCTGCCGGCGTCATCCTTCCGCCGCTAACCGGACTTGTGCATAAACGGGCTTGGACCGTTCCAAAGAATAAAGTTAAAATTGTAAAATCGCTGCTTGGAAATAATGCCGCTGCTGCCGGCGTTGCTTTTCTGCAAAGTTAAAGGTTTAAAGGAGAATTAATGTCTGAAGAAAAAAATGTGAATATAGAAGATCCGTTTATCGCACTGCTGCCGGAGAGGATGAATAAATTCCCGCGCGGGCCGTTTGATACTTACCCCAAGTTCACCGTCAGCGAGGGAAAAATCGAAAGCGGATATACATCGCTGGCGGAGATCATCGCGGCGGAAAAGATAAAAGGGCTGCGCGTGCTTGTTGTTGACGGTTACCACGGAACGGACTGGAAAAGTTTTGTGTCGGGGTTAAACGAATCACTCAGCAGGAAAAATATTGCTCCGGAATATATGGATATTAAAAGCGCCTATGCTTCTGAAAGTGAAATAGAGAACCGGATTGAAAAATTTCTCGGCGGTGATGATCCGATTTTCGGTATTCATTTCCCGTTAGGGCCGGAATATCTTTTCGATGCAAAAAAGTTATCAGATCTGCGCATTGCTGCTTCCGTCAAACGCGGCAAAGCAGCAAACGGATTAACTGTGATATATGGCTGCGGTTCATCGCTTGTTGAATTGTATGACGGACTCTGGTATATCGATGTCCCGAAAGACTATTTGCAGGAAAGATCGAGGAGCGGGGAGATTACAAACCTCGGTTCGGAGAAGAATGTTTCATTCGGCGGTTTTTATAAACGTTCATATTTTGTTGAATGGCCGGCGTTAAACAGGCTTAAGAAACAGGTCCTTCCCGGCCTTAATCTGTTTATAGATCTTCAGAATCCTGCAGAACCAACTTTTATTGAGGGAGATAATTTCAGAAAGGCATTAAAAGAAATATCGGGAACCCCTTTCAGGCTGAGGCCGTGGTTTTATCCGGGGCCGTGGGGCGGAAAGTTTATGCAGGGCCATATGGGGCTTGATCCTGAGGCTCCTAACTTCGCCTGGTCGTTTGAAATGATCGTTCCTGAAAACGGTATTATAATTGAAAATAATGATATTACACTGGAGTTCTCGTTCGACTGCCTGATGTATCTGCAGAACAAAAAAGTGCTGGGGGAAAACGCGGCCAACCAGTTTAAGTACGAGTGGCCTGTAAGGTTTGATTACCTTGATACGATTGACGGCGGCAATCTCTCCGTGCAGGTTCATCCGCGTCCCGATTACATAAGAAATGAATTCGGAGAGACATATACGCAGGATGAAACTTATTACATCTGCACAGCAAAGCCTGATTCAAAAGTTTATATCGGACTTACAGAAAACTGCGATCCCGCCGAATTCAGGCAGGCGCTTGAAGATTCAATAAATCTTGGCAAAGAAGTGGATGTTGAAAAGTTTGTTAACTTTGAACCAAGCAAGCCGCACGACCTCTTTTTAATTCCAAACGGCACTGTTCACTGCAGCGGCGAAGGCAACCTCGTTTTGGAAATAAGCGCGACACCTTACATATTCACCTTTAAAATTTACGATTACCTGCGCAGAGACCTTGAGGGGAATCTGAGGCCGATAAATGTCAAGCGCGGTTTTGAGAATATCAGGTTTGAAAGAAAGAAAAAATGGGTGCAGGAGAATCTCGTCGCAAAACCACGGATACTAAGAAGCGGCAGCGGATGGCAGGAAGTTGTTCTTTATGATGCCCCGTTTACATTTTACAATATTCACAGAATTGAATTCGACGAAGAATTCTCGTTTAATACTAACGGCACTGCATACTCCACTAACCTCGTGCAGGGAGAGGGAGTTGAAATATATTCTGAGAACGGAAAAGTCAGCAGGCTGTCATACCTGGAGACAATGCTGATTCCCGCGGCAACCGGTGAATTAAGGGTTGTCAATAAAGGTAAAACTCCGTGCAAAATGGTGCTGGTTTATATTAAGCCTGAAACAGGGATTAACATCCCGCTGAATGATCCGCTGTAAAAGAGGATTATCCGTTATTATCCGCGGAGTTGTTCGAATAACTACTTTATAAGGCAAGCATCCGCGGAAGAATATGTTTCTGTTTCATTTGGATTTAATTAGCATATACAAACAATTTACATAACCGGAAGGCATAGTAATTATATGAATGATAAAAGTGAATTCCGTCAGAAGGCCGCATTGGTCACGGGCGGCGCGATGGGCATAGGCGGCGCTGTGGCAAAAATGCTTGCGGCAAGAGGGGCGAAAGTCCTGATAGCCGACAGGGCTGAAGCCGAAGGCAATAAAGCTGTTGCCGAAATTAAAGCGGCAGGCGGAGAAGCAGCTTTTATAAAAACTGATGTTTCAAAAAGCGCGGACTGCAAAGCGGCGGTTGATAAAGCAATTGAATTATTCGGGCGCCTGGATGTTGTATCAAATAATGCCGGTATACAAAGATACGGCACGGTTGAGTCCACTCCCGAAAGCGAGTGGGACGAAGTGATGAGCGTGAACCTGAACAGCGTTTACTATATCTGCAAATACGCTATGCCACATCTTAAAAAAGCAAAAGGAAGCGTAGTGAATATGACTTCCGTTCAGGCGTTTGCCACACAGCGCGGAGTTGCCGCGTACACAACTTCAAAACACGCGTTGATCGGGCTTACGAGAAGTATGGCGATTGATTACGCGCGCGACGGTGTGCGTGTAAACTGTGTTGCCCCAGGCACTGTGGATACCCCAATGCTTAAATACGCCGCCTCTCTTGACCCCGATCCTGAATCAGTTTATGAAACCTGCAGAAATATGCACCCAGTCGGCAGGATCGCGAGCGCTGATGAAGTTGCAGAAGTTGTAGTGTTCCTTGCTTCAGAACGTGCATCGTTTGTTACCGGCGCCTGCTATTCGGTTGACGGAGGGCTTCTCCTTCCCATCGGCGGCGAACCAAAAACTTCACAGGAATAAAAATGAAAATTGCAGATATAAAAGCAACCACGGTAACGGTCCCGC
This sequence comes from uncultured Ignavibacteriales bacterium, assembly GCA_903843135.1. Lineage (GTDB taxonomy): Bacteria > Bacteroidota > Ignavibacteria > Ignavibacteriales > Ignavibacteriaceae > JABWCL01. The sequence goes on from CAIMOS010000071.1 coordinate 19,076, forward strand.
TCGAAGCGCCGCTGCGGCACGCGAACGGCGCGCACTGGGGACGGTTTGTCCGGACGATTGTTGAAGTCACCGCCGATAACGGCCTTGTCGGGCTCGGCGAGATGGGCGGCGGCGGGGAATCCGCGGAGAATGCGTTCACATCGTTAAAGAGTTATCTCGTCGGGCACGATCCGCTGCAGCTTGAACAGCTTAGGTGGAAGATAATGAATCCGGTTGCATCACTTTATAACAACAGGTACCAGATACACGCCGCGATTGAGTTTGCGTGTATGGACCTTGCAGGAAAATTCCTTGGTATCAGGGCGTGTGACCTGCTGGGCGGCGCGGTAAGGGATGAAATTCCTTTCGCGAGCTATTTGTTCTACAGATACAAAAACAAAAAGACCGGTGCCGGCGGTGAATCATCGGCAGAGCAGATGGTGAAACACGCGCAGGACCTGACAAAAAAGCACGGATTTAAATCGCATAAGCTGAAAGGCGGAGTATTTCCGCCGGAACACGATGTTGAGGTTTATAAAGCGCTTGCGGAAGCATTTCCTGAAGCTTCGCTGCGGCTTGATCCGAACAGCGTGTGGAGCGTTGAGGAATCGATTAAAGCCGGAAAAGCGATTGAACATCTTAATAATGATTACTTTGAAGATCCGACATTCGGACTTGAAGGAATGCGCCGCGTGCGGCAGTTCGTTAATATCCCGACATCAACAAATACCGTTGTCATCAACTTTGAACAGCTTGCTTCAAATATCCGGACGGAAGCAGTCGATGTAATATTACTGGATACAACATTCTGGGGCGGATTGCGGCAGGCGTATAAAGCGGGACAGGTCCTTGAAACTTTCCAGCTCGGCGCGAGCGTGCATTCGTCGGGTGAACTCGGTATACAGCTTGCAACAATGCTTCACCTTGGCGCATCGCTGCCGAATCTTAACTTCGCCGCGGACGCTCATTATCACCATCTCACCGATGACATCATAAAGGGCGGGTTGATGAAATATAAAGACGGAAAGATAAAACTGCCTTCAGCGCCGGGACTCGGAGTAGAACTTGACTATGATAAACTGAAACAGTATTCTGAATTATATAAAGAACTCGGCGGCTATCAGTACGACAGGGACCCCGGCAGGCCGGACTGGTATACGATTATGCCCGAAAAAAATTATGCCGATCCAAACATTGAAACGGAGTTATAGTATGAAGTTTGACAATAATATCTATTATACAACGCTTGACCTGATGCCCGGTGTGCCGCTTAATATCTACGCGCTCAAGGGAAGTGAATATTCCATTCTGATTGACACAGGAATTAAAGGAATGCGCGATCAGGTCCTCGGCCTGTGCGAAGAAGCCGGCAAAGTTGATACGGTTCTGATCACACACGTTCACGCTGACCACATTGGATGCAATGTCGCGGTAAAGGAAAAGACGGGAGCGAAATTTTATGCAGCGGGGGCGATACCGTGGATAGAAAATATGGAGACCCATTATATGGAGTTCTGCATTCCATCGGAACATTTACCCGATTCGCAGCAGCAGAGAGATGAGATACTCGGTTTGATGGACGGGCCGGTTAATGTAGATGTGGTGCTCGCCGAGGGAACTGTGTTCCGCCCCGGAAACGGAATCGAACTTGAAACAGTCGCATTGCCGGGACATAAACTTGAAGAAGTTGGTTTTCTGAACAAGGCAACCGGAGATCTTTTTACAGGCGATATATTGCTTGCAATGGCGGCGCCTTTTTTCCACGGCTTTCAGACCGCACAAGGATTCAGGAACACAATGGCGAAAATGAAATCGATGCTTGACAAAGGAACGGTGAAGAGAATTTTTGCAGCGCATCATCATCCGCTTGATAAAGAAAAATCGTATGAAGCCATAAGAATAACAGAAAAGTTCCTTGATGAAGTCCGTGATAATGTAATTAAAGAATCGAAAGGCGTTGATTTCCCCGCGCTGTGGAAAAATGTTTGCGCGAATATGAACAAACAGCTTGAGTTCAGGGGGTTCGCTATGCTCGAAGTGCAGGTAGATGAACTTATCGCAGAAGGCGTTCTCCGAAAAGCGGACGGCAGAATCTATAAAGTATGAAAACCCATTTAATTAAAAACAA
>CAIMOS010000072.1 GCA_903843135.1 uncultured Ignavibacteriales bacterium
CTGTTACCGACACTTACAAATCTCGTAAAATTAGCGGTGCCTGTATTTACTGTTCCTGAAGGAGCAGTGAGATCGGTTCTGTCCTCGCAACCGGCGAAAAACAAAACAATTACGATGCTGAATAAACTTAATATCTTTTTCATCTTTTCACCTGCCTGTTATAAATTATATGAAAAACTTAATGCATAAAGACCGGCTGTTGAATTATAAGTACCGTTGAAAGGCACCATACCGTTAGTAACAGCTGAAACCTGCGAGGTTGTAATGGTTCTTTCTGCAAATCTTAAATACAAATATGAAAAATCAAGGGTCATATTGCTGGTTAACTTATATCCGAAACCAGCGGAAAATCCGAGACGGTCTGAATCCGGTAATGAAGGATCAACGTGTGTATCTTCAACAGGATTGTTGTCAATCAGGAAACCGGCTCTGAGAGCAAGTTCAGGCATCCACATATATTCAGCGCCGAATCTTAAAATGTATGTATCCTGATAAAGCCTTGGTGAAGAGATATCAGTAAGTGTGGCGTCGCTGAAATCAACTTTTAAATAGTCATAGCTTGACCATCCAATTGCCTGGTAATCAGCCGTAACAGTTAAACCGGCCATTGGCATATATGCGAGACCGATTGTGTACTGCATAGGTGAACCAAAAACCGCGGTAATATCACCTTTGGGAACTCTTGAGTCAAGAGCTGCGGGATGTCCGGTAGTTTTTGCTGTTCCTTTAAATTCATAATCAACCTGGCTTCTGTACTGAAAACCAAGTGAGAGATTATCAAACGGTTCGTAGAGAAGGCCTGCCGTATAACCAATAGCTCCGTTATCATCGCCTGAAAGGTCCAGAGTAGCTTCAGTTGCTGTCTGGGTAAATCCGATTTTTCTGGTAAGGACTACGGAAGCAATATTATACTGAAGTCCGACACCGACCGAAAGATTATCTAATACGCGGTAAGCAACTGTAGGGTTGAAACTAAAGGTCTTCAGATCAGCTTCTACACTGATAAAACGGCCCACCCAGTTTTCATCCCATTTCGTGCCTAAGCCGAACGGGTTGTTCAATCCGACACCTACAAACAGGTCTTTTGTAACCTGGTAAGTAGCATAAAGGTGGATCGGGGTAAATAATTGGGATTCCATTTCGGTTTCAGTAACCGCCGGGCTTATTCCTCTGAATGAAGCCGACGGAGCTATCAAAGTAGAACCGACCATAAACTGCAAACCGCCAAGGCGGGTTATAGCAGCGTTGTTGAAATACAATGACGACGGGTCATTTGCAAGCGCGGTAAAAGCACCGCCCATAGCCATAGCTTTTGAACCGTGCTCATTGATCTGAAATCCTCCTGCGAGAAGGCTTCCAGAGAACATCAAAAAGAATAGAAATGCGTTAAAGGAACGATTTCTCACACATCCTCCGAGTTAGTGTTGTGATTTGGTTTAGTTAGTTAGTTGTTCAATGCGGAAAAGGAGAGTTCCCTTTTCCACTGATTGTTTTTCATCTGCCAATAATTCTTTTATTATGCCCGAGGAAGGAGATTTTATGTCATTCTCCATCTTCATAGCTTCGAGTATAAGAACAGATTCATTGGCCTGAACAATATCACCGGACCTCTTTTTAATTTTCAACACCAGACCCGGCATCGGTGATTTGACATCAAATATTTTTTGGCTCTCTTTTTGATGAGATGTGATCTCATCAATCGCTTTCTCAAGCCGTGTTTGGACTGAGTAGCGAAAATAATGACCTTCAGTTAAGTATCCAACAGATTTTTCTTCCCGATCGCATAATGCGAAGCGATAGTTTTTCGACCCAATTCGCAGTAATTTGAAATAAGGATTTACCTGATAAATCTCATATTTTAATTTTTGACCGCCCAATAATAATTCATCATCACTCAAAATCAAAACGATTTCTTCAGATTTTCCGTCATTTATTATAAGCTCAGTCATACTTCAGAAGTTCCCATTCGTTCTGAATTTTCCCGTTTTTTCCGTTAATAGGTAATTTTGCTGCCTCACGAGATAAGGCCGCGATTATTTTATGTATTTCACCCGGTTGGCTCGTTTCCTCAGTCAGGCTATATTTCAAATATTCCTTCTCAATAAAATTGATATCATACATTCCTGAATTGAACGCGGAATGATTAAGGACCCAAATCAGTAGTGATATATTGGTTCGAACACCGCTGATGATATAATTCTGTAGAGCAGTACGGATCTTAGCAATTGACCCCTCCCTGTTCCTGCTCCAACAGGACAGTTTCGAGAGCATAGGATCGTAATAAACGGAAACATTCGATCCTGTGTCAATCCCTTCGTCAACTCTGATGCCGGGGCCCTGGGGCATTTTATGATAATTTATTACCCCCGTGGACGGAAGGAAGTTGTTAGCGGGATCCTCTGCATAAATCCGGCACTCAATCGCGTGCCCGTTGATTTTGAGTTCATCCTGTGCGAAGCTTAATTTCTCTCCGGCAGCAATTCTTATCTGCTCCTTAACGAGATCAATTCCGGTAATCCACTCTGTAACGGGATGTTCTACCTGGAGCCTGGTATTCATCTCCAAAAAATAAAAATTCTTATTCTTGTCGACTAAAAACTCTATAGTACCCGCATTAACATAACCGCAGGCTTTGGCTGCGGATACGGCGGCTGAGGTCAAGTTTGCCCGTGTTTTCTGATCAATGAAAGTCGAAGGTGATTCCTCCACGATTTTTTGATGCCTTCTCTGGACTGAACATTCACGTTCAAATAAATGAGCATAATTACCGTGCTTATCGGAAATAACCTGTACTTCAATATGCCTCGGCTCTTCGATCAGTTTTTCAATATAGACCGTATCATCCCCGAAGGCATTCTTTGCCTCTCTCTTAGCTGATTCCAGGATGTCTGCAAGTTCATCTTCATTATTAACACGCTTTAATCCCTTTCCTCCGCCACCCGCGGAGGCTTTGAATAGTATAGGATACCCAATCTTCAAAGCTTCATTTTTTGCTTCTTCAACGGATTCGATTCCTTTTTTAGTGCCGGGAACTATCGGAACTCCGCTTTTCGACATTAACTCTCTTGCAGCTGTTTTACTTCCCATCATTCTCACAGATTTGGACGACGGACCGATAAAAACCAGTCCGCTCTCTTCTACCATCTGAATAAAATCAGCGTTTTCTGAAAGAAAACCATAGCCTGGATGAATAGCCTCTGCGCCGGCTTCCTTAGCCGCAGAGATTATTTTTTCCATTCTTAAATAGGATTCGGAAGATTTAGAACCGCCAATATGAACACTTTCATCAGTCCATATTGTATGATAGGCATTTTTGTCAGCGTCAGAAAAAACAGAGACAGGGATGATTCCCATTTCTTTGCAGGTTCTTGCAATTCTTAGGACTATTTCACCACGATTTGCAATTAATATTTTTCTGAACAATAAAAACTCTTACAGTAACTTGAAAACTAATGCTTTGACAGGCAAATTAATTTATTTTTTGATAAATACAAACAATTAATTAATGTCAACTATTGTTATTCCGTCCCCTCCGAATTCGACCGGTGCAAAATAAAATTTCTTGACAGCCTTATGGGACCCGAGCAGATCTTTAACCAGTTTTTTTAACACTCCGGTTCCCTTTCCGTGCAGAATTTCAACTCTGTCCATATTGCTGCTGTACGCGTTATCAATGAATTTTAATATTTCCAATTCAATTTCTTCAGGCTTTTTCCCCCTGATGTCAAGACGGTAATTGATTGAACTGCTTTCCTGAAAATGGACGTTCTCGCTCTTCTTAATTTCACTCTTAACTGCGGCAGCCAGATCCGAATATGGAACCGTAAATTTCAGTGCTCCGGCCTGCACTATGCCTGTCTGTCTGGAGGCATTGAGTTCAAGAATTTTACCGATGGTCTGGCTCCCTTTTATTTTCACCGTGTCGCCGACTTTGGGTATGTATTCTACCGTATTTTCCTCAGGAGGATCAGATACTTTTCGGCTTCCTCTTATATCATCCTCAAGTTTAGCCATCCCTGCCCGGTAATTTTTAAGTGAATCTTTATCAGCTTTTTGAGATTTAATCTCTTTAATCAGTTCTTCCGTCTGTTTTTTGACATTCTTAAAAAATTCTTCGGATCGCTCAGTAGCCTTACGAAGAATATCCTTCTTATCCTTCTCGAGTTTTTTTAATTTATCCTCATACAGAACCAAAGTGGCAGCCAAACGGGCATTTTCAACATTGTTTTTATTTACCTCAATTTTGAGTTTGAAAGACTGCTGCTCAATATCAAGAAGCATTTTTTCGATATCGACATTCTTCTCCTTCATAAAGGAGGATGCCTTTTTAATAAAATCTTCTCTGTAACCGATGCGCTGCGCGATCTCAAAAGCGTAACTTGATCCCGGGATTCCCTGCCTTAACCTGAAAGTTGGTTTCAGTTCTTTTGTATCGAATTCCATCGATGCATTCTGAAAACCGGCCATATTCCCTGCTAAAACTTTGAGGCTTGTATGGTGCGTTGTTGCGAAAACCATTGCCCCCTTTTCGTGAAGTTCAACTAATGCGGCGGAAGCTATCGCTGCACCTGCTTCCGGATCTGTCCCGGTCCCGATTTCATCTATTAGCACCAATGATTTTTCAGACGATGTTTCCAGAATATTCCTGATATTTTTGAGGTGTGAACTGAATGTACTTAAATCGTCTTCAATCGATTGCTGGTCCCCGATATCCACTTTGATATCGCTAAAAATATGAAAATTAGAATCGGGATCAGCCGGAATATGAATACCGCTTTGGACCATAAGTGAGAGCAGCCCAATGGATTTCAATACTACAGTTTTTCCGCCTGCGTTCGGACCGGTGATCAGAATAACCTGGTTTTGACTACTTGTTAGATCGAGAGGGACCGTCTCCTCTTTACC
>CAIMOS010000073.1 GCA_903843135.1 uncultured Ignavibacteriales bacterium
AGATGAACATTACGGAGCAGGTATTAACAGTAAAAGAATAAGCAACCTCCCCACAAGCGGGGTATATATTATTGCTCTACAGGGCAGTGATATATTTTTAACAAACAAAATCACATACATTAAGTGAAGGTGTAAAAGGGTAAAACAAATCTTAATAAAATCTTCTGGATGGGAGCCACATAAAAGCACAATCAATAATTCAATACCAACTAAACTATATCTTGCTGAGAACTATCCAAATCCGTTTATTCCTGAAACTGCAATAAAGTATCAGTTGCCAGAAGCGGGAGAAGTAACACTGAAGATATATGACATACTGGGAAGGGAAGTGGCGACTCTTGTAAATGAAACGAAACCTGCTGGGAGTTACAGTGTTAACTTCGATGCATCGCGATTACCGACCGGCGTTTATATTTATGAACTTAAAGCAGGCGACTTCAGTAGCGTGAAGAAAATGACGGTGGTGAAATAATTTATAACAACAATTGAGAACTTGTTTATCCACGCAGATATTATGTAGTGCAGGTCGCGACCTGCACTACATAATATAATAGAAATTATCTGGCGGTGAGAGTCAGTCTGAATTTTAATAATTCTTCGCCCCGTTTAACCTCAACTTCAACGATATCACCGGGGACGAATTCTTTAAGGGCGTAAACGTAGTCATAGATATTACTGATCTTTTTGCCTCCGAATTTTACCATAATATCTCCGCCTTTCATTCCGCCTTTCTGGGCGGGACTTCCTTCACTTGTTCCGGTAATCTTCAATCCTTCACCGGTGTAAGCATAATCAGGTACGGTACCGACATATACTTTCCACGCTGACATAGTGCGGCCTCCGTCTTTGCGGGGTACATTTACGTAATCCGGCTTTTCATCCAGATTAGCGACGGAATTGGTTACCTCATAGGCGTAACCGAGTACATTTGCCAGTCCGGTATAATTGATCAGTTCCGCGTCATCGGAGGGGCGGTGGTAGTCGCTGTGCGTTCCGGTGAAGAAAAAGAGAACGGGGATATTCTTTGCATAGAAAGATGAATGGTCAGAGGGGCCGTATCCTTCGTCATTGAAAGTAAGTTTGAAGCCGTAAGTGTTCTTTTCGTTAAGAATGTCCTTCCAGCTTTTTGAAGTGCCGGTGCCGTAAACGATGAGATTCTTTTCTTCATTCAACCTTCCGATCATATCCATATTAACCATCGTGACGAATTTAGTAACGTCCAGAGGAGGATTATTAGCGAAGTATGCTGAACCGAGCAAGCCAAGTTCTTCTCCGGAGAACGCAACAAAAACCACACTGCGTTTAAAGTTCTTTCTTTCCGAATATATCTTCTGCGCTAGTTCAATCAGCCCCGATGTGCCGGAAGCATTGTCATCCGCGCCGTTGTGGATCTGCGGTTCGGTTCCGCGATAGAGGGAGCCTTCCTGCCCCATTCCGAGATGATCAAAGTGTGCGCCGATAACGATAAATTCGTTTTTCAGTTTTTCGTCTGAACCTTCAATAAATCCGGCTACATTCTTTCCTTTTTTACTAATTTCATCAATGCCTGTAGTAATCTCAGCGTCAGCGCCTTGAATGGCGAATGAAAGCGGCTTCTTTGATGAATAAATTGAATCCTGAAGTTTTTTAACATCATAACCGGCGGAAGATAAAATTTTGGCGGCCACCTCTTTCTTAACGGAAAGAACTGCAAAATCTTTAAGTCCGGGGACGCGGTCATAAGCAAATTTTATTAGTTTATCTTCGTCGTCCTTCGGAGCGGGGGGATTGAAGAAGATAATTCCGGCGGCGCCTTTTTCCTTAGCAACTGCTGCCTTGCCCCTGTATGCCGCGAATTCTTCAAACTCTGAGTGCGGATTATCATATTCTGGATGATAGCGCATAACAAGGACGATCTTTCCTTTTACGTCAATGCCTTCGTAATCATCATACTTAAGTTTAGGAGCGGAGATTCCGTAACCCGCGAAAACAATGTCTCCTTTAATTTTAGCATTACCGGAAAACGCGGCCGGAGTATAATCCTTGTTTAGTTTCAGAGTAAGTTTAGTCTTACCTGCTTTGATAACCGCGGAATTCTTCTTATTCAGTTCCAGGCCCGCTAAGAACGGGTATTCCTGAAGAAAAGAACCTTTAAAGAAGGGGGTGAGTCCGGCTTCTTTGAATCTGGCTGCAAGGTAATCCGCCGCCTTATCTATTTCCTTGGTTCCCGTGAATCTGCCTTTAAGCTCATCAGAGGCCAGATGCCCGATATATGATTTGAGATCGAGGGTGTCAATTTCCGGGTTGAAGCTCTTCTGTGCGAAGAGGCTGAAATTAATTGCCATCAGGAGCGTGAGAAGAGCCGTAGTGAATTGTTTTTTCATAATTTATTCTTTCTTTAATCTATCCAGTCGCAAATAAATATATTAGTATCGCCTTCCTTTTTACCGGAACGGTTCGAGGCGAAAACAAGTTTTTTCCCGTCGCGGGTGAACATCGGAAAGCCGTCAAAGCTTTCATTAAATGTAATTTGTTCGAGATTTGTGCCGTCTTTGTTTATCATATAAAGATCAAAGTTGCGTCCGTTGGGGCTGTTTATGTTGGAGGAGAATATGATTCTGTTTCCGTCAGGGTGCATAAACGGAGCGAAACTTGCCTTGCCGAGATTTGTAATCTGCTGCATTCCGGTCCCGTCAACATTGATCAGGAACAGTTCAAGGGCGGTAGGGCGAACCAGTCCTTCCTGCACCAGATCGTTGTAATCCTGAAGTTCTTTATCTGATTTAGGACGGCTTGCCCTGTATATAAGTTGTTTTCCGTCAGGAGTGAAGAAAGCGCCGCCGTCGTATCCCTTCGCGAAAGTCAGGCGCTTCTGACCGGAGCCGTCGATATTCATAAGATAAAGTTCAGGATCACCGTCCCTTAAACTTGTGAATACAATTTTATCGCCGAGAGGGGAGACTGTTGCCTCTGCATCGTATCCGGGGGCGTCGGTCAGCCTTGTGATACGGGAACCGTCGGCATCAGCTTTAAAGATATCAAAACTGTCATAAAGCTTCCAAACGTATCCTTTACTTCTGTCCGGCGGTGGAGGGCAATTATCATCCGCAAGATAAGTTGACGCATAGATTATGGTGGTATCACCGGGAAGGAAATATGCGCAGGTGGTCCTGCCCTTGCCGTTTGAAACCCTCTTTAGGCCGGAGCCGTCAGTATTCATAGTGTATATCTGATCGCATTCGGATTCACTGTTCGTGATCTGAAGGATCAATTGCTTTTCAGAAAAAGAGAGATAGGCCTCAGCGTTTTCGCCGCCGTCGGTGAGCATTTTTACATTTTTGAAATGCTTCTCACCAGGGAAAAGGAGAGTGGCGGGATCCTGAGCCAACAACTGAAATGAAAGTATGGAAGTAAGAAAAATGATGAACTTCATCTATCCTCGCAATAATTAAACAATAAATTTAACAATACCTGAAGAAATAACCATTAGCAGCAGATATATTCCCTGAATCAAAATCCTGTTAGGTGCG
>CAIMOS010000074.1 GCA_903843135.1 uncultured Ignavibacteriales bacterium
CGCTGCTGTTAACAAGCGCGTTGATCAGCCATTGTATCTGTTCGTCTCCAAACATCTCCCGCTTCCCTGTTTTGCGATCATTCGGCGTACGGTAATACCTGTTGTCCAGCATAAAGAATTCGGTATCCCCCCACTGGAACGATGAAGTTATCCCCGGTTTACCGTTTATTCCGTATGAAGGCATTGGCCAGAATAATTTAAATGCTTCAAGCGTTTTCTCTTTGTGAACATAACTCATATCGCTGTTGTTCGGCCCGAAGTCGTGATCATCCCAGATAGCGTAATTGTGGACAGATCCGAAGAGCGGCTGAAGCTCCGGTAAAGAGCGCGTATGAGTGGAGCGCTTTAAGATACCCGTGCGCGTGTTCCAGTCAACTTCGCGCAGATACATATTGTCGCCCATCCAAACCATAAAGTCGGGCTTCTTATTATAAACAGATGTATATATCTCATACTCAGAGCCGTAAGGTTTTCCGGGACGGTCGTACCGGGTTTCATTTATATAAGCACAGCTGCCGGCAACAAAATTAATTTCGGGCGGGTCTTCGCGCCACTGCCAAAGTTTTAGCGTTTTGAATTCATTGCGGTACGGCAAATCCACCGGCTTGTTGTTTATATACAGTTTATAACCGTATACTCTGCCGGGTTCGACTTTATCCGCGATAAGTGTTGTTGCAAACGCATCATCTTCCCGTGTGGTAATAGATTTTGTTTCAAACTTTTCAGCAGGTTCTTCCTTGTCCCAATAAACAAACTTAACCTGGGCTGATTTGGTTGTCTGTACCCAGAGCATACTTTCGCGCATCTCGGTAGCGCCAAGCATCGGGCCGGACTGGAGTAAACTCTTTTGAGCAAATGTGGTGATGGTTAAGAACAGTATTAATAGAGCGGTGACATTTTTCATTTCAGTAATAATTTTGTGATTAAGGGTATAAAATAAGCAGATGTGATAAATTAAAATAACCGGGTGGCTGGCTATAAATGTTTGTGTCAGTACTGGTTAATCCATAAACTCATCCCCCGCCCCTTCTCTTAAAAAGAGAAGGGGAAAGAAATTACTTGGGTGCTTTGAAATCCTTTCTTCCTTAATGGTTGAATTGGGCGCAGGGGCGTGGGCTAAGAAAAGCAGATGTTATACTCTGGCTATATACAAACACAAGATATTTTCAACTAACCAATCTTATAGTTAAATTCACACATTAATATTGTATTATATGTAAAATGAAATCATTCAGAGAAAAGTTAGAAAACGAAATAATTGTCTTCGACGGCGGAACCGGTACATACCTTTATGAAAAAGGCATCTACATCAACCGCTGTTTTGAAGAGCTTAATTTAGTCAGCCCGGAACTTGTGCAGGAAGTTCACCGCGATTATATTAATGCCGGCGCCGATATAATAGAGACAAACACATACGGGGCCAACCGCTTTAAACTTCAGCCGCACGGACTTGATGAAAAACTATATGACATAAACTTAAAAGGCGCACAGATAGCAAAAAGCGTTGCCGGCGAAAACGCGCTCGTTGCCGGTTCGGTCGGTCCGCTGGGAGTTCAGATTGAGCCACTTGGCAAAATATCATTCGACGAAGCGAAAGAGTACTTTAAAGAGCAGGTAAAAGGATTAATTGACGGCGGAGTTGATTTAATAATATTCGAAACTTTCGCTCTTGTCAAAGAAATGATCCAGGGTATCCGCGCAGTCAGGGAGATAAATCCTGATATGCCGATTATTGCCCAGGTTACAATAAATGAATTCGGCACACTCGTAAGCGGCGCTCCCCTTTCGCGGTTTATTGAGAAGATCGAAAAGTATAATGTTGATGCAGTTGGATTAAACTGCTCTGTCGGCCCCAAGTTAATGCTTGATGCGCTTGAAGAATTAAGATCGCGCACAAACTTACCTATTTCGGTTCAGCCGAACGCCGGTTTCCCGCAAAGCATCGGCGGAAGAAATATTTATCTTACATCGCCTGAATACATTGCTGA
>CAIMOS010000075.1 GCA_903843135.1 uncultured Ignavibacteriales bacterium
GCAACCAACTACACCACATTAACAGATATTCATTTCCGCGATGCTACTAACGGCAACGCCTTTTCTTATACCACGTTATATACAACTACTAACGGAGGTACAAGCTGGTCGGAAATAACCCGCACCACAGATTCATCTTATAATATGCCGAGCGGATTCACATTATCCGGAACTGAAATGATTTTAGCCGGTTATAATTCGACTGTTAGTAAAGGGAGAGTCCTTAAAAGCACTGACGGCGGATCAACTTTTACAAAGTTTGAAGTATGGCCTATTTACGGCAGAAATTTTTCTCATATCAGGCCGGCGAGCAGTGACATCTGGTACGCAGCCGGATACTATGGCATACTCTACCGGACAAGCGATCACGGTTCTACCTGGAGGGAAATACCTAATCCGGAAGGCTCAATGCTCACCAATATCTTCAGCGCCGGAACAGTAGACGGGAAACTGACTACATATGTTGCCGGATATTCAGGGTATATTCTTAAAATTGTAGAAGACGCTAACGCTCCGGATGTTTCACTCCAGGCTACTGGCAACACATCAAATTACGCTCAGGGAACCCTTTACAGCAGCAGCGCCACTCAGCACGGGTTCTGCTGGAACACAACCGGCAACCCGACAACCGCTGATGAAAAGGTTGAACTGGGCGCAAAATCCGGGAGTGGCACGTTCTCCTATAATTTGCCATTTCTGTATGGCGGGCAAATATACGTCAGAGCTTTTGCCACAAACGCGTCCGGCACCACATACAGCGCGCACGCTATTCGAACGATAACCAATTACCTGGCAACGGTCACAACACAGTCTGTTTCGGATGTTGCAGCAACTACTGCGACGGGTAACGGAAATATAACCTCTCTCGGAAATCCGGCACCAACACAGTACGGGCATTGCTGGAATACCGTCGGCTCACCGACAACGTCCAACTCGAAAACCCAGCTTGGCGCCCCTTCGGCAACAGGCGCGTATACTTCTTCTCTCACCGGGCTTTCACCAAACACCACTTATTATGTCAGGTCGTATGCGATCAATTCAAGTGGAACCTCCTACGGTAATGAACTGACTTTCACTACGACTCCACAGGGATCAGGAACTTCAGGTGATCCGTATCTGATTGGCTCACTCGCAGATCTATTGGCGATTAGCAGTAATTCTGCACTCTGGAATAAATATTTCAAACTAACTGCCAATATTGATGCTTCTTCTACATCCGGATTAAACAGCGGGGCCGGCTTCTCTCCGATAGGGAACAGCACAACACCTTTCACCGGAAACTTTAACGGACAAAACTACACTATCAGCGGATTAACTGTATCGAGGCCGGGAACAGCCAACATTGGTTTATTCGGAGTTGCATCAGGAGCGACTATAAGTAACGTAACTTTAACATCGGCAAACATCACGGGTAGTTCCTCAACAGGTATTCTGATTGGATTGGCTGTGAACGGCTCAGTTACAAACTGCTCTGCCGGCGGAACCGTATCCGGAGGCATATCAACCGGTGGATTTGCGGGTAAATGCTCTCTGAGAGTTGTAATAGAAAACTGTTCCTCCTCCGCAACCGTGACGGGTACAAACAAAAATACCGGCGGATTCACCGGAGAGATGACAAACACCGATAACACCGACGCGAATAAACCGTGGATCAAAAAATCGTACGCTACGGGCAATGTTACAAGCGCGCTTAGAAACGCCGGCGGATTTGTCGGCTGGTGCGAAGGGCTTGTTGATGAATGCTACGCGACCGGAAATGTTTCCCTCACGGGTGATGAAGGCCGCGGCGGCGGATTTGTCGGCGGCGCCGCTTATTATAATAACAGCGGTTCAAAGATTTATAACTGTTTTGCCCGCGGAAACGTCAGCACCTCCGGCAATAACACATCTGTAAATGGTACAGGTTTAGGCGGATTCGTCGGATCATTTTATGTTTCAGTCGGTTCGGTTAAACCGGAATTAGTTAATTGCTATTCTACAGGAACAGTCGCAACCCTTGGTAATTACGGTGGGTTTTGCGGTAACTTTAATGCATCTACAACAACGACCGGCAATTTCTGGAATACAACTACTTCGGGGTTACTGACAGATAAAGGCGGTGCATCGGGAAAGACAACCTCTGAAATGCAAACCAATACAACATTCCTTAATGCGGTCTGGAGTTATGAGATTTGGAACATTGACGCCGGCACGAACAACGGCTTCCCGTACCTTAACTGGCAAAACACATCCGGCACACCGCTGCCGGTAGAACTCGTTTCCTTTACTGTAAGAACAGTTAAGGACCGGATAAACCTGAAATGGGCCACCGCCACTGAGGTTAACAACTACGGATTCGAAATTCAGAGAATGAAGCACGAAGAATCAGGCAAAACTAATTCCGC
>CAIMOS010000076.1 GCA_903843135.1 uncultured Ignavibacteriales bacterium
ACGATAAGCCTGAACAGTATCTGCAGGCTGAGCGAAAGCTTCCGGGGAAGATATGATCACACTAAAAAAAATCAGCAGCCAAAACTTCATAATCAACTATACAATTAGTTAAAAACCATATCGATAACGAACCTGAACCATCGTACTTCCTCCTTCGGATTCCCAAGGATGAAGCGACCTGAACATCGGAGGAGAAAGAAAAGATGTCTCAAATCTGAATAAATGCGAAGGGGCCATCTCAAAAACTTTCATCCAAAAATCAATACCGAGAACGTTATCAAATATTCTGAATTTGGATCCGAAAAACTCATTTCCTTTGGGCACGAAAGTAATATATGTAGAAATAACAGGCTGAATCTGATTGTAGACTAACTTTTTGGAAATACCCCGGTAATAGTTTGCTTTGACCACATCATAATTTCCAACTCCAACGTCCATCCGGAATCTGACAGTCATCTGCTCTGAATTATTCCAGTAAAAAGACATTGACATTTCCCACTGCTTCGTGGTAAAATAAGCATCAGCGCTGTCGGATTTGCCAAACTTCGTAAAGGGTGAAGAAAAATCTTCAGAACCGGTTGAGAAGAACAGATTAAAAAAAGGCAGTCCGTATGCGCGAGATCCCGATAAATCAATCATAATTCCGGGCCCAACATTTAGCCTTGGTTTATCTATATATAAAAAGGGGAGGCTGCTTGCGAATGAGGAGGTATTAAGACGTGTCCGCCCCAATAATTTCGCATCAATAATGAACGCATCCAGAATACCGGAAATATCTCCCGTAATACTGACCAATGAGCGGATTCCCAATGACATTGTCATACTTTGCCAGGGAAGCACATTAAGCACCGGAGTACCAAAACCCATTTCAGCGCTTATACTGCTGAAGCCAAAATCCATCGATTTATGGAAGAAACTAACACGGGAAAAACTGGCGTCCACCTGATATTCACTCACCGAAGTTTCAACGGCTTTCTTTCGGCCTCGCTTAGGAGCAGATTCAGCAGGATCTTTAGGGAATCGGTGTATACCGTTGACTCTCGAAAAATTGATGAAATCCTTATTATCAGCGCTTGTGATCCCCCCACCCTTACTCACCTGCTCATCAATATTTATAGTCAGAAGACTCTGGGGCTCTTCATTTGTTTCGAGTAAATTGATTATTTTACTATAAACGTAATCGTAATACTTTTTGTTCTCAGAACTAAAATATAATTCCGAAATATCCTTGAACCTGAGAACAATATTAGTATCGATTTGAGGTCCGCCCGATGTTTCACCAAAAAATGAGAGTGAATCACCGGCAGATTTATCAACAATTTCTTTGACATAAAGAATTGTGATAGAATCCACCTCAATCGTCTCTTTTAAAAATACTATCTGATAACTGATATTGTCGGCTTTTCTAAAAGAATAAGGCTCACGCTCATCTGCCCTCGGAACAGACGTCAGAGCAGAGACATCTTCCGGCGAGAGTTCAATGGGAAAATAAAACAGATTAAGATAGTTTCTGTCGAAAACTAACTTTTTTTCAATTTTACCATAAATGTTCCGTAATTCCTGAGCAGAGACCTCACCGATCAGAAACAGTACAACAACGAAAATGAAGAATCGCTTCATGCACCGCTTGTCATTCTGGTCTAATAGTTAATTCGTAATATAGGTGAGAACACGATGTTTTCAGCCATCCTATATTTCGGGAATTTACTATCATCCGTTAAGGCATTGATAATTCTTACATCAAAACCGAAATTATCGCTAAGCATTACGCGAGACTTGACGCCGCCAAATACGTATCCGTCGCTGTTAAAGCCCATCAACAAAGAGATATTATGCTGTATAAGTCCGCCGGTTCTGGAAACTCCAACTTCAGTATAAAGATGATGAGTGTATCTGTCTAAAATTCCTTTGTTTTTATCCAGAGGGACCAGTTTCTTTACGCTCGTTCTTGCGAGATATTCATACATATCCATAGTTGATATTCCGGCAGCAACTTCGAGCATACCGAAATCAAAAAGATTAAAAAGATTTCGCATCCTGCCTTCAAGGACAAAATAGGACCGGTTCGAATAAATTTGAGTAGAATCACGGAGTCCAAGTTCTTTCGAAGTCAATTCTGTTGCTACATACTTCATTTCAAGACTCATCTGGAAATCTTCCAGATTAACATCCATAAATGTGAGAGGATCTCCGGTGATTTTCATATAAACACCCTGCCCGGTGACGTGAAGAGGCATTGGAGGCATTGCACTAACATAAGGAGTGCCTGCAGGCATAACCAAACCAAGCTTCAGGTCGTAAGTGAAATTCTGAGGGTTACTGCTGATATTCTTGTAATAAGTCAGGCTGCTCCCAAATACATAGTCGCCCAGCATCCAGCCCGGCATAAACAAATAATCGTTACCGTATTTGCCAAAGAATGACAACAGATATTTATTCCTGAAATTGGAGGTTGTGTTCCAGTACATAACCCTTGGTTCAAGTGTATTTAAATATAAATCGAAATAATATCCGTTTTTAGTATCAAATTCCTCTTTAGTTAAATTATTGAAATAATAACTCTGAGTTCTGATCTTATCATATATTTTGTCCCCAACTATATCGCGGAGCAAAAATCCGTCTTTTACCGGATCAAATGCATACTTCGGATCTTGTTTGTGGACTTCACTTTCCGGGACAAAAGCAAAATGCTCAATTTCATCATCATAATATCTTTTACGGATATCGACTACTATGTCACCGTCATAAATTTCCTGAGATTTTGTTTTTACAACATCGAGCGAAACTTTCTTTCCATCGATTCTGAGTTTATTACGAACCACAAAACGGTTATAAATTTCGCGGATGAAGGTGGGATCATTAACGATCCACTTATTTTTTAAATCATCGAAAGCAAGAGTGTTATACTCAAGGCTTTCATATATCTTCTGTACATCTTTCACTTTAGCCTGATCGTCTACTTCCTGCGCAGAGGTTCTGACTGCTAAGACAATTAGGATAAAAACTCCAAATAATAATAACTTTTTCATTTTCATTTCAAAGGTTTAAGTTTAATAAATTCTGTTAAAAACCATAACGGTATCTTAATTGAACAGTGGCTCCGCCTTCATTATCCCAGGCTCTCTTGCTGCGAATGAATGGAGTGGCCAGATACTGAGCTTCAAACCTGAATAAGTGTCCGCCCTCAAGTTCGAGAAGCTTTAACCAAGAAGTCATCTTCGCCTGACCGTCAAAAATCTTAATTTTTGTTCCGAACAATTCTTTGTCGTCAGGGGCAAAATTAAAATGAAATTGTACCATAGGATAGAAATTGGCCTGAACCTCTTTTTTCGTACTCGGCTTGCTGTTTTTGCCAATATATTCAGCTCTATACACATCATAATAACCGGCACCGACATCCATCCGGAATCTTGCTACAAAATTATCACTTGTATTCCAGTAGAAGGACATACTTGCTTCAGCTGCATTCCAGGTGTAATATGCTTCATTTTTACCACCGGCAATGGCAGTCTTGATCGCAGGGCTTGAATAATCCGGAGATCCTGCCATTAAATAAAAATTCATAAATGGCATACCGAACGGCCTGGTAACATTGATGTCAACCCCCGCACCGATTCCTGTATTTAATTTAGGTGCCGCTATTGCAAGAAACGGAATATTCTTGGCTATCGACCATACATCAAATCCGATTCGGCCTAGCAGCCTTGCGTCGATTACAACTGCCTGATCAATATCTTCTTTTTTCTCAGAGAGTGTGACCAAAGTTCTGAATCCGACAGTCATCATCTGTCCCTGGTATGGCAGAACATTCAAGACTTTATCCTCAAATCCCAATTCCACCGCAGCGCCGCCAAGAGAAAAATTCATAACCTCGTGCGAGAAACTCATCATCGATGCGGTAGCATCAATTTTAAAGGTAGAAGCGACCACAGGTTCAACTTTCTTCCTGCCACCTCCCTTCTTCTCAATTTTTGGACGAGGGTACCAGTGATAGCTGTTAGCCCTCATATAATTCAGATAATCAGTATTATCCCGGGATGAAATACCGAGACTGGTTTTGATTTCATTATCAGGTGTAATTTTCAATAATGAAGGTGGATCTGAATCAGGATTATCTTTCAGATACTTATCAATAATTTTATAGAATTTGTAATATACCTGAGGCTGATTTTGTCTCAGACTATACATATCCGCGAAATTGATAACTATCTGAGTATCCTTGCTGGGACCGGAAGTAGCACCGAAAAATCCTTCACCACCGGCTGCCAGATCGGTTATCTGGGAGACATATAATACCATCGGAGAATCAACCTGGATTCCTTCCCTGACAAATACTATATTGTATACAATGTTGTCTTTTGCCTGCAATTGAAAAGGCTCTTTTTCGTCAGTCCGTGGAATTGATAAAAATTCCTCCGCAATCTGCCCGCCTGCCGGGTACTCGACATAATTCAAATTTAAATAGCGTTTATCTCTCCGAAGTTTGAGATCTACTTTATCTATTACTTCGTCGAGACTCTGTGGTAATACTGGTAAGATTATACCGACTAACACAACCAACAAAAATATCTTCTTAATCATTTTCCTTCTCTATATAGTAGGTT
Source organism: uncultured Ignavibacteriales bacterium (assembly GCA_903843135.1). Taxonomy (GTDB): domain Bacteria; phylum Bacteroidota; class Ignavibacteria; order Ignavibacteriales; family Ignavibacteriaceae; genus JABWCL01. The sequence continues at coordinate 4,605 of CAIMOS010000076.1, forward strand.
TACTTATAAAACATTTTCAATATACAATAATTTGCAATACGCGATTGTGATTCTGATTACTATTTGATCACAGTCGCGTAATAGGTCTCTTTAATCGTTTCGCCGAACTGGGTTCGGAACTGTATTGTGAGTTTAATTGCCTGCTCATCACCAACCTGCATCTGGTCTATGAATTCCTGATTCACATTAATATCCACGTATGTGAAAAGGCCGCTCTTACGGGCAGAACCGCCATTTGCAAAAGTTTCCGGCTCCGATGTCACCCTAACACCTCCCCTGACTTCGGGAGTAACAACTACAATTCCACTTGGGGTCATCCCCATATAAACAAATAAAAACTGTTTCGAAAAACTGTTGTCTATACTAATATACCAGGGTGCATCGCCTTCCTTAGGCTCTTTTGCGTTCCATCCGTTGAATTTCTGCATTGCTGGTTTATCGACAGAGAATTCCCAGGCGGAATTTTTTATATCTTTGGTAACCGCATCCTTATAACTGAATTCTTTTCCGCGATAAAGACCTTTAACAACAATCTTCTTCCCAACACTGTTAATATCTTTAAGGATCTTTTCAAGTTTAATGATCGGTCCTTTACCGGTCTCAATGGAAGCGCCTGCCGGATCCGTGATATTATAGGAATAAGCATTCGGATCGCTGTATTCCAATGTCGCAAAACTAAAAGCTTCGTTTTCATTAAAGTAATAGCTGGGCCTCAAGCTAATCTCCGCCGCCATAGTTGGATTATCAACTATAATCATAAAATACCGTTCCGGCCTCCCGGAAGCTCCGGTTTCACCCGTAGCAATCATAGTAAGTTTGATATAATACGTACCGGGATTTTCAATATAATCGTGCAACACTAAGGAAACAGTAATACCGCGCCCGCCGCTGACTTTTTTGGCAAAATCCTCTTTTCTTGGGGTTTGCGTATAGCCTGAGACATCCCTGATTTTAGACATATTGGCATCAAGTAATTCTGCGGTATGATCAAATTTAATAAGGTTAGCAGCTACTACAGAACCAACAGAAGGCACATTAAAAGCTTGCAATGTTGCAACTTTTATTGTGTCACCCGGCTTGATTTCGACCTGTGCGGATACTGCAACCGATAAAAATAAAAATATCACTAAGAAATAACGCGCTTGCATTTTACTTGATCCTCTAATATTAAAAATAAAAAAATGGGCGGAATTTTATTCCGCCCTGAAAGCACTATAAAATTTCGAAAGATTTCCGCTGAACGCCGGAACCTGCTTTTGCACTCACCTTAAAGGTCTCTTCATTGCTCACAGCAGTCTTTTGTTCACCGATCATTTTCTCAAGATCCTCTAAGAGGTAGCTTGGCAAATAACCGGGGAGTTTTCTCTGGACAGAGCATTTTGCGACAAAATTAAATTCACCCGCAGAAGATAACTTAAATTCCACTTTAGCGTTACCGTTCACATTTGTCACTTTGTAATTGGAGCTTTTACCGGGTTCACTTGATTTGATGCCGCCGGCGGGCCATCCCGGAGGGGCGGATGATCCTCTCGCAACATTAACACTAAAATCAACCGCGGCTTTCTCTTCATCAGAAACTAATCCGACTGTAGTTAGCGTTACCTGTGCCGCAGCTGCGTCTTTATTTGTTATGTCAAAATCGAGCGCTTTGGGTGTCGCAGTCACAAGAACCGGTTGTTTATATGATGTTGCAATACTCGCGAGCATTTGGTCGCGTATTGCAATTTCTTTTTCCTCGAGCTCATCACGCTCGGTAATGACAATCATAAGCTCAGTAATCAGTACCACGTAAAGCACGAAGTACAGCATCTTTGAGCCGCTGCCTTTAGCCATAATCGATTCTCCTTATCTATAAATTTTAATTTATCCTTTGAAGACTTGCTTCAGTTCGGACATAGATTTGAAGAAGTCAGCTTTAACAGCTGCGAGTTTCTGGTTGACTTTTCCGATATTATCAACATAGGCGTTCATAAGCTTCATATCTTCGTCTGCCATTGCTTTAATTTCGGCCATAGCCTGCTTCAGTTTAAGAACTTCTGCTTCATTGATCTTTGCATCGATAACAGGAGCCGCGGCACCGTGCGAATCGTGTCCGCCCATTGGCTCTTCAGGTGTAAAGAAAGTTACGATGGCCAATACCATCAGAAGCGCGAATTCAAGGAACAATGAAGTCATAACCCACATTGGGGCGACTTTATGAGTTTCCGAATCAAAAAGGAATTTTGGCACTACAGGGATATCATAGGCTACAGTTCCGAGTCCTCTTAAACCTACGATAATAATGAGAAGAGCCGCGCCCATATATACTAAACCCTGGACGTTATTCGCATAATTGGGGATGAATGTGTATACCATATAACGTCCGAATCCGGTTTTTGGACCACTGGATGTGTTCTTTTGTTGTGTTGCCACTGATAGATCTCCTTACTAGAATTAATGAAAAGATAGTTAAATGACTATTTAAAATTACCTAAAAATAATCAATTCCAACAAATAAAAGTAATTTAAAGTACTACTTAGTCTGCTCCAGCCCTAAGAAGCAAAAATCAAAACAAATTAACTTCTGAAATTGAAGTTAATTATTGACTAAAGAAAATCAAAATGAAGTTTAATTTATTCTATACAATATACTAAAAACAAGTAAAATTTGTGATAAAAATCAAATACAAATTTAACTTGAGGGTTTAGCAAACCACGAAAAGAACTCCTGCAGAGCCTCCCGCCTTTCAGGGGCAACATAATTGAAATTAATTCCACGCGGAGTAATTTCCCAAAATTCTTCTTCTTTTGTGTTAAAAATAATTTCCTGAATTTTCGCGATTCTTGAATACGGTTCAATTTTCATATCTTCGAAGATAACCCTTGCGAGTTCAATATCCCCTTTTAACAGGTAAAATCCGGCAAGCTTTGCCTGCGCAATTCTAACTCCGATGAGGGAGCTTTCTTTTTGAGATATATTTTTCTCGCCACCCTCTTCCAACGGTTCATCAACCGTCAGGAACATCTGAAGAAGGCTTTTTATATTCGGAACTTTCTTTTCGTATGCAAGTTCATTGATAACACAAAGATCGTGAGCGGCTGTCTCAATAATGAAAAGAACCTGGTTCTTATTTGCTTCCTGGCCGTAATATTTGAAATAGTAAGAAATATTTTCTACTTCGTAAGGATCTTCATCGAGCAATTCTTCGGCAAGTATCCTGTAATGTTCCAATGTATTAAATGCCGAACGGGGATCTTTTTCCCTTATAGATATCCGAAGGTATGAATTGAAGTATTGGAACACACAATAAAGAGCTCCTTTATCGTCAGCTTTTACAGCGCCGGAAGCGATCAGTTCAGAATTCAGCAGTACTCCCGAGGCCACGTCTCTAAGGTTAACGCGCGCATAAGAAAAGAGCATCTCGAAAAGCCTGAAGACTTTTCTTTCCAGGAATATTTTTTTATTCTCGATTACCGTCATCACAAAACGGGAATAGCTTGAAAAATCCGGGTCAAAATATTCGAGCCCTGACATCTTAAACCAGTTTGCGGGCAAATCCTTTTTGTATCCAAGATATTTTACAGTGATCTCACGGAGAATCGCCAAACACTGAAGCGTAGTTGCCCTGTCGCCCTGAATTACCGAGTTAAGCGCGATATCTCCGATAAAATTAACGGATTCGCTGATGTCCTCTTTTACTGCGTAACTGTATTTTTTCTTGCCCTCACTGAGATTTTTAATATTCTTCAGGACTTTATCTTTTACATATCCGAGAAAATTATTAGGACGGAGGAAGTTGAAAACATAATTGAAGTGAGGGATGACAATCAGAAGGCTTGTTACTATCAGGGCCAAACAAAATGTTATACTGAAATACGGAACAGACTGGTTTGAAATAGTATTACTGACAAGAACAGTATTTATTGCGGTAACAACATAAATTGAAATTACAATAAAATTTACCCTGTCCTCTATAAAGAGTTCCATAACTTTAGAGGAGTACTTGTTCGCTGCCAATTGAACAATAATCGCAAGTACAGTAATCTCAATACCCAGAACTGATGAAACCAATTCTCCCAGACCGCCTAACGTATTCGTGAGGTTACCAACTTCCTCATTGTATAATGCGGAAAAAACATTCATCCCGCTTTTGATCAGTATCATATCAATTATCCTGTTCATCCCGAACATAATGACGCTGATCAGCAGCAGTATCAGAAATGGCCAGACCCATTCCGACTTTTTCTTAAGTATGTCAGTCAAATAACCTAATCCTTCACGGTAAATATTGCCCCGAAATATAACAAGTTTTCGGGAGAAAAGGCTGTTTTACAAAAGTTTTATAAAATTCTTTTAACGATGTCTGCGGAGGAAATGCCTTCAGCTTCGGCATTAAAATTCATTATTATCCTGTGCCTGAGAACCGGAACTGATGCATATTTCACGTCATCGATATTTGGGGTAAACCTTCCCTCAAGCACACACTTTACTTTTGAAGCAAGAATTAAATATTGCGAAGCTCTCGGCCCGGCACCCCACCGTACCGATTCCTTCACAAAATCAGGAGTAGAAGTATTTTGTGATCTTGTACGCCCTACCAGGTCAACAGCATAATTCACTACATTTTCCGCCACAGGAACACGCTTGATCAGTTCCTGAAAACTTACGATTTCTTTATCAGTCAAAACTTTTTTCAGGTCAGGCTGGTACTGGCTGGTGGTCTGCTGTACTATTTGTCTCTCTTCATTCGTCGAGGGATAATCCAGCCAAAGATTGAACATAAACCTGTCTAATTGCGCCTCAGGCAAAGGATAGGTTCCCTCCTGTTCGATTGGATTTTGCGTTGCCAGTACGAAAAATGGATCACCCAGCGAATATGTTTTCCCTGCCACCGTCACTCTGTGCTCCTGCATCGCTTCCAGCAAAGCGGACTGGGTTTTTGGAGGGGTCCTGTTGATTTCATCCGCGAGTATCACATTCGAGAATACGGGGCCGGGGATAAATTTAAATTCCCGTTTTCTGCTTATTTGATCTTCCTCCAGAATCTCAGTTCCCGTTATATCACTAGGCATCAGGTCCGGCGTGAACTGGATCCGGTTAAACTTAAGATCAAGCACTTCAGCCAGGGTTTTTATCAAAAGAGTTTTAGCAAGCCCGGGAACGCCAACAAGCAGGCAATGCCCCTTAGCGAGGAGCGAAATAAGTAATTGTTCGATTATATCGTTCTGCCCGACAATTACCTTGCCGATTTCATTTTTAACAGAACTAATTGAAGAACTTAATCTTTCAACAAGTTCGACATCGTTTGTAGAATTTTCTTTATTCAAGATTGGCCTAAAGTTTAATTTCCCAATAGATCTTCGAACGTAATTCTTTTATCCACTCTGTGTATAATTTCTGCTTTTTATACTCATCCGACAGTTTCTTCAGATCTGTAAAATCAGTATCCAGATCGGGTCGGTGCTGAGAAATTCGTTTTTCCAGATAAACTATATGATATCCGTAAGAGGTTGATGACACATTGACTCTTTTAGGGAAACTGATCTCCCCCTCCTTCATTTTTGAGGTTATATCCAGCAGATTTTTATCAAGTTGTTCCATATAAAAAGATCCAAGTACACCTCCGAAAGGGGCCGTTTCTTTATCATCGCTGTATTTTTTCGCGAAATCATAGAATGTAGCCAATCCCCTGCTGATAGTATCTCTAAGTTCCGTAAGGAACTCGATTGTTCTTAAATCGGCTTCTTCGTCAGTTTTTATTTTGATGAGTATCTGCCGGGTCCGAACTGCATCTCCCCTTTTTTCGAGCATCTGAATGATATGAAAACCGGCAGGAGATTCAACCACGCCGGAAATCTGATTTATATCTAAAGCAAAAGCTGCCGCTTCGTATTCAGGAAAGAAAAATCCTCTCTTCACAAATCCGAGATCCCCGCCGTCTTTTGCGCTCTCAGAATGATCGGAATATTTCCTGGCGAGTTCGGCGAAATCTGCGCCTGCTTTTATAGAATCAAGTAATTCACCTGCTGTCTTCTTAAATTTCGCCTTCACATCAGCGGCTGCCTGGGGATTTCTAAAAATGTGACTTATCTTCAATTTCTCAGGTATGATCCCCAGACTATCTTTATATTGGGCAAAGAAGCTTTCAACTTCTCTTCTGGATGATTCAACCTGCCCGAACTTTTTTTCCTGCAGTTTCTGAACCATAATATCCTTCCGGACGTTCTCTCTAAGTTCCCGTTTAATGCGGTCGATGCTCATACCATAAGTTTGTTCAAGGCGTTCCCTGGAACCGTATTGCTGGATAAACATTTCGATCTGATAATCAATCTGGCGGGTCACTTCTTCTTCAGTCGCGAAAAGGGAATCAATTTGTGCCTGGGCATAGACAAGTTTTTCATCAATAAGATTATTCAGAATCTGTTGCCTCACTTCGGGATTTTGCGGATCCAATCTTCTCTGTGCAGCCATCAGGTTTATCTGAAAGTCGAGTTCAGTTTTCAGGATAATCTCATTGTCAACAATCGCGACTATTTTATCGATTGACTGCTGCGGATACAATGCTGCCGCAACAAAAGCAGCGATCAGCAGGGTTTTCAATTTCATTTTATCTCTATCGTATTTTCTGATGTTAATTTTTCAATAATTTCTTTTTCAATTACAAGGCGTTTCTGAACAATCAAATCATTCATCACAGTACTGCGTATCAATTTTAGATCGGGAACATTTCCGGCCTGTAGTTTGGATGTAAGCAGAAAAACCATATAACGGTTGTCCGCAGTTTTGATAATCAAACTGACCTCTCCCGGCATCATTTGGCCAACGAGGTAGCTCATTTCTTTGTTCGGAAGTTCATAATCGCGCCAGAACTCACCCTCTTTGATTGTCACTTTCGGATTTCCGGATATTACGTTTCGTACACTCTCCCACCCGCTGCTAACCATCTCAGCCCTGTATTTTACAGCGGTTTCTTCCTCCATCGTGAGGAAATAATTGACAATACTCGCACTGCCTGTTAGCCGGTAGAAATGCTTGTTTGCGTCAAAGTAGGCCTCCAATTCATTCGGGGGAATTTCCTCACTCGCGTCAAACGCAAGTTTATCAATCATCTGTTGATAAACAAAATTCTTTTGTATCTGGTCTAATCTTATTTTATTTGCAGTCGAACCCGTAAGCCCTTCTTTCACAGCTTTTTGCCAGATCAGTTCTTTTTTGATCCAGTTATTAATAACTTCAACAGAATCAGCGCCGTTACCTTTTGTGGAATCATAGAGTTGATAAAAATCTTCTTTCGAGAGATAGCTGTCGTTAACTCTCACGATAAAACCTGACCTCTGTTCCTCCCGTTTACACGAGGGGAACAGGATCAGAAGAACCAGTAGGACCGCGATGCGGTTAGTTGTCACCTTTAAATACTTTTGTCAGTTCACTGTTGTTGGTCTCAGGCTTAAAACGCTCCTGAAGTTCTGAAACATATTTATTTTCAAGTCTTTTGCTTTCCTCTTCCTGAAATGAACCTGATACTTCAGCACGGGCTTCATCAAAAGTTTTGATCCTTGCCGGTTCTTTCCTGATAAGTTTCACGATTGAATACCCGCCTGACATACTAAATGGTTCAGTGAGGTCACCGGGGTTTTTCAGCTTGTTTGCTTCCATAGACAATTGAGAAGCGTTAATGCTGAGAAGCTGGAATCTTCCGGCTTTCTCCTTAAATCCTGGACGTTCGGTATACTTCGCTGCCAGAGTGTCAAAGTTCTCACCTTTTTGCAGCATCTGATAATAGACCTTAATTAACGAATCGCTCTTTGAGTGAATTTCACTCAGTTCGATACGGTCATCCCAACGGTATTTTTCTTTTGTTTTTTCATAATGCTCGACCAGTCTTGCAGAGTCCAGGGTGATTTTGCCCCAAACTTCTTCATCCTGAAGTTTGAATATATAGATACCGTTTTGATAGTCATTCATCAGAGCGGCAAATTCACTGTTGGATTTATCCAGATTCAATGCTTCGTGATCAAGAAGAAGATCTCCGGCAACTTTTCTTACTCCTTCTTCCATCCCGGCTTTATTCAACGATTTTGACTGGAATTCTGGAAGCGCGTCAATCTTTGTGAAGAAAGTATCAGATGTCACTTTCGCGCCTTCAAAGGAGAAAAGAACACTGTCCTGAACATCTTTCCGCCATTCGGCTTTCCAGTAATCGCCAGACATCTTGAGGCTGTCACCTAAAGACACAAGTTTATCAACGTTAGTATTATAGAGTTTATATCCGTATTTGTTCTTCAAACCGTCTACCAATAGATCATAATCGCGGTTATACCTGGTTTGTTTATAAATACGTTTTAAATTTTCTTTATCTTCTTCAAATTTAGGATACGGTTTCCTGTCAGTAACTTTGATGATATGATAACCAAAAGAGGTGCTGAGAACCCTTGAAGTTTCACCGACATTAAGGTTGAAAGCTGTTTCGTCAAATTCCTTAACCATCATCCTTCTTTCAAAAAAGTTAAGGTCTCCTCCGTTTTTCTTTGAACCCTGGTCTTCAGAGTAATCTGCGGCCAATTTGGCAAAATCTACGCCGTTCTGAAGCATCTGATAAACCGAATCAATCCTGGCTTTTGCGGCTGCCGAATCAACTTCCCCGCCTTCGGAATAATAATCTACCATTATGTGGCTCGCGCGTACCTGCGGAATTCGTTCACGCTTTTCTGTAACTTTAATAATATGATAACCGTACTTAGTTTTAACAACTTCGGGACAAATCTGCCCTACAGGAGTCTTATAAACTGCTTCTTCAAATTCAGGAATCAGCATTCCGGCAGTAATATAATAAATATCTCCGCCGGTAGTTTTGGAGAAATGATCCATAGAGTATTCTGCGGTTAACTTTTCGAAATTTTCACCGCTTTTAATTCTCTTTAATAAGTCCTCAGCTTTTCCCTGTGCCGATGCCTCTCCGCCCGAATCCGGCCGGATCATTAAGTGGCTGACTCTGAACTCCCATTTTCTTTCTTCATAAAGTTTTTTTACCGCTGGCTCCACTAGCTGTTTCTCAAGGATAAACGTAACGCCTACCTTTTTCTTATAATCGAGAAGTTCATCGACCAATTCTTGATTTCTCTCATACCCGCGGATCTGTGCGTCTTTAAGTTTTAGTCTGAAATTAGTATACAGTTTCAGGAAATTCTCGTAGTTCTGAAGGCTGTCTTTTTTAGCTTTGTCAATTCCTCCTGCATTCTTCGCATAAGCCTGTTCAAATTCTCCGACGGTAATTTTATCATTACCGAATTTCACCAACACGATTTCAGAATGAGGCGTGGTACACGCTGAAAAGAATACTGCCGGTATTATCAAAAGCGGCAATAAAACTCGACTAAGTCTCATTAATTTTTCTCCAATAAATTCTTTAGATATTAATAGAAAGTAGGGTTATTTGAAAATTTCAAACTTAAAGTTTAAGTATTGGGGGGGAGAAAATCAACATCAATTCATTGGTACAACAAAAAATATATTTTTCACCTTCGCCAAAATATATGCATACTGATTTTTCCGGACGCCGGCGGTTTCATCCCCGTGAATTTTCACCGTAACCTAAAAGTCGCGGATAAATCCCGGTGAATGAAAAACCGTTTCTTAAATTTGTTTTCCGCTTAACGGCGATCTACTTCGTTACCAACATTTTCCTGGTAAGGCTTGATTCACCGGAAGTAAGTTTGTAAAAATAAACTCCGCTTGTGAGGCCGCCCTCAATTGTTGAAACGTCAAATTGAAAAGTATATTTCCCGGGAGCCAGTTCCTTATCGACCAGTACCGCAACTTCCCTGCCAAGTATATCGAACACCTTCAGCGAGGTTCTGCCGGATATTCCGGTCTCGAAAACTATCTGAGTACCGGGATTAAAAGGATTCGGATAATTCTGCTCAAGAATAAATCTTTCGGGGCCGCTGAATTCAACGGATATAACTTTACTGTAATTAATCCCGCCGGAATAATCGATTTGTTTCAGCCGGTAATAACTAACCCCGTGAACAGTGTTTTGATCAATAAAACTGTAAGCGTGCTTTTCTGTGGTTGTCCCGGCACCATCTAAAAATCCGGCCTGGATCCAGTTATTCCTGTCGGTGGAGCGCTGAATCTCAAATCCCGAATTATTGCTTTCAGATGCAGTTGTCCAGCTAAGAACAACAGAATTTTCTGAAGTATTGGCAGTAAAAGAAGTTAATTCAACCGGTACCGCAAAGTAATTTATGGCCGCGAGGGCATTGAGAATACCCCATCCGTATTCGCGGTTAGGCGAAGCAGCGTTTGAGGCTGTATTTCTCAGAGCTTCCCGTACCTGCATTGGCGTGAGGTGAGGCCTCGCGCATAAAACGAGAGCCGCAACGCCTGCAGCAAGCGGGCAACTGAATGATGTTCCGCTTGCGGTTGTATATTGCGTGTTACTGTAGGGATTCGCAACTGTTGTCGATTCGCCCCTTGCCATAACGTCAGGCTTGATTCTGCCGTCAATAGTATTCCCGACACTGCTGAAACTGCTGCGAGTGCTTGTTGAAGTCACCGAGCCGACTGCAATAACGCTGTCGCCGTCTGAGGGCGCGCCAAGCGTATTCCGGGTTGCGTTATACCCTTCGTTCCCTGCCGAGTTCAGAACAACGATTCCTTTTTTCACTGCGAGATCGGCCCCTATTGTTATTCTGCAGGTATTTCCATTCATACTCTGCCAGGTGTAACTTGTATATGGCGGATCAAAGTCAATATAACCAAGCGAGGTTGAAGTAACATCCACTCCGATACTGTCGGCCCACTCAATAGCCGCCATCCAGTTATCTTCTTCGATAGGAGTTTCACTAACGGTATTTTCAGTTTTTGCAAGAATGTATTTTGCCCCGAAAGCCGGGCCTATCAATTGACCGGATTTATATCCGCCGATAGCCGAAAGAGTCTGTGTCCCGTGTGTACCGCTTCCCATATCCGTGCTGTCCCCAACGCCGGGGTCGTGGTTTACAAAATCCCATCTGGCGATAATATTCATCGAAGCGAATGATTCGTGCGAGAGGCGGTTAAAACCGGCATCGAAAACTCCTATCAGAACATTCTGTCCGTTTATACCCTGGTCGTGCACCGGAGGAACATTTAACTGCATATTCTGTGAGAATGAACTGCCGTAATTAAGTTCAAGCGAGGTGTTGATCTCCTCTGGTATCCCCGGATTTTCGTTGCTCAATTCAGGCAGGGGTTGCCTCCTGAAAGTAGCAACGATGTCCATTTCCTTAACGCAATCAAGTCTGGATAATTTTACTATTGAGTTGATTGAAGCATACGCGCTGACAGAATTTAGCCATTTACTTTTATTTTTAATCCGGGCACCTGTATTTTCTACCGCATTAATATACGCTCCATTTACGGGATAATCGGTAAAATCAAAAAGTTGTCCATCGACCGCAACTTTTTCGCGTCTTCTTATCGATTTTTCAGAGAGAAATTCATTTTGATTGACTTTGTTAAGCGCCTCCCCTTTGTCAGTAAAGGAAATCCAAATTAAATATTCAGTGGAACTTCCGCTCGTAAAAAGAATATCCTTCAGCAGCGGGGATACTTTTCTGATTTGCGGCTGTGCAAAGCCCATTGCGGTGAAAACCAGAATTGCGATTAAAAATGATTTTTTCATCAAATGATTCTTCCTGAACTTATTTTACTCTTGATCCGGTTTTCGCATCATCACTCGGATGCACAACCTTTAGTTTTCCATCAGCTGTTTCAGCCGCCAGTATCATACCCTGCGACTCCACTCCTCTGAGTTTTGCGGGCTTCAGGTTTGATACAATAATCACTTTCTTACCTACCAGCTCCGCAGGATCGTGAAATTTGGCAACTCCGGCTACGATCTGCCGAGTCTTATATCCGTCATTAACTTTCAGTTTTAATAACTTATCGCTTCCCTTGATCGCTTCTGCCGAGAGCACCTCAACCACGCGTAATCGGATCTTGTCAAATTCATCAATATTGATTTGCTCTTCTTCCGGCTCCTTTTCGCCCCTTTTAGTTTCATCCTTAATTAAATGAAGCTGTTCCTCGATCACCCCATCCTCAATAGTGCTGAATAAAATTTCCGGTGTATTAAGCCGATGCCCTTCATTAAGAGTATATTTCCCGCAGGAATCCCAATCGGTGACGGATGTATTCAGCATTTTAAAAATCTTCTCCGAGGTAAAAGGGATCAGAGGATAGAACAATTCCGCAAGTGTGTAAATAGTCTGAACGCAAATATTGAGTGTTGTCGCGCAGCGTTCTTTATCAACCTTTATTGATTTCCACGGTTCGGAATCGTTAAAATACTTATTCGCTGCGCGGGCAAGGTTCATAGTTTCAAGAGTTGCCTCTTTGACGCGGTATTTTTCGATAAGCGCGCCTGTTTTCGCCGGATATTGTTCCAGCGTCTCAAGCATTTCTGTATCCCGGGTTTCAAGCTGATAAATCGGCGGGACCTTCCCTTCAAAATGTTTATGTACGAATGTCATAGTCCGGTTTACAAAATTGCCGAGAATATGGGCAAGTTCGTTATTGTGCCTTGCCTGAAAATCTTTCCAGTAAAAATCGGTGTCCCTTAATTCAGGCAAATTTAGCGCAAGTGTGTAACGGAGGGAATCAGGGCTGAACTTCGCCAGAAAATCGTGCAGATCAATACCCCAGCCCCTGCTTTTAGAAAATTTTAATCCTTCGAAATTCAGGAACTCATTCGCAGGGACATTCTGAGGCAGAATATATTTATTATTTTCACCTTCGTTCCAGGCCATCAACATTGCCGGGAAAACTACACAATGGAAAACAACATTATCTTTTCCGATAAACGCGATATACTTTGTATCTTTACCCTGCCAGTACTCTTTCCATAATTCCGGATTATTCTTTTCGATTCCAAGTTCTTTTGTTGCAGATACGTAACCCAAAACTGCTTCAAACCATACATATAAAACTTTACCGGAGGCATCATCCAGCGGTACGGGTATTCCCCAGTCAAGGTCTCTGGTCACGGCCCGTTCTTTAAGTCCATCCTTAAACCAGCCGTTACAATACTGCAGAACATTGTCTTTCCACCCGAACTTTTCGTTCATCTCAGCAATGTAAGACATAAGTTTATCCTGATAATTCCCAAGCGGGAAATACCAATGTGAAGTTTCTTTGAGTATTGGCGTCTGCCCTGATATCTTGCTTACCGGTTGTTTAAGTTCAGAGGGATCATACAACGAACCGCACTGTTCGCATTCATCACTCCGGGCCTGATCATAACCGCATTTCGGACAGGTGCCCTCCACATATCTGTCGGGGAGGAACATCTGTGCTTTCTCGTCATAAAACTGCCACGATTTCTTTTCATTCAGCATACCCCTTTTGTAAAACTCAAGGAAAAACTCTTTCGCGGTTTCGTGGTGTATCTGGTTGCTCGTTCTGGAATAAATATCAAAACTCATCCCGAACTGCTCAAAGGCTTCTTTATTTTGGAAGTGAAATCTGTCGATAACGTCTTTTGGCTTAATCTTTTCTTTGTCGGCTGTTATGGTAATGGGAACGCCGTGTTCATCCGATCCGCAGATAAATATTATATCGTTCCCCTTCAGACGGCTATATCTTACAAAGACATCCGCAGGCAGGTAAGCGCCTGCAAGGTGACCGAGATGTATTCTTCCGTTTGCGTAGGGAAGCGCGGCAGTAACTAATATCTTTTCTTTAATGGCCATATTTCCGTAAATTAAGTAAAATAAACTTATAATATAGAGAATAAATTACTTTCTTAATACCCACGAAAAAACTATGGAAATAATTGCGATCCTGCTTCTCATATTGTTATTGCTTATCACAATCTATATTGCTGCTAAACTCCGTTTCCGGAAAGATCAGGATATCTCCCCTGCTGTAACTCAGTCCTTAATAGATATGACAGACAGGATTGATACACGGATTAAAGACGATTTCGGCAGGATCAGGGATGAACTGAACCTAAACCTTAAATCAGTCAGGGAGGAAATTTCCGGTTCCCAGAAAAACTTCCTGGAAATGCAGATCAAACAGCTTCAGAATTTCAGCACGAATCTTGAGAACCTGACTTCAAAAATGGAAAGCAGTTTTACCTCTTTTCAGAATGACAGTTCAAAAAATTATTCAGCCTTCAGGACAGAATTTATTAAAACGCACGAAACCTTCTCCGGCATTCTGATGAATCAATTAAAAGATTTCTCAATGACCCAGAAGAATGAACTTACCAGGTTAACTGACCAGCTTTCTATGGTTGTACAAACGATAGATCAGAAGTTCGAGGAGTTGAGAGAAAAAGTTGATACAAAACTTTCTTCCATTCAGGAGAACAATGAGAAAAAACTTGAGGAGATGCGAAAGACCGTTGATGAAAAACTGCACGACACACTTGAAAAGCGGCTCGGAGATTCTTTCAAGATTGTAAGTGAACGGCTTGAATTGGTCCATAAAGGCCTCGGGGAGATGCAGAACCTCGCCACCGGTGTCGGTGATCTTAAAAAGGTACTAACAAATATTAAAACTCGCGGTAACTGGGGTGAAATTCAGCTCGAAGCATTAATCGAGCAAATCCTGACTCCCGAGCAGTATGAAAGAAACACATCCACGAAACCCGGAAGCTCTGAAAGGGTTGAATTTGCAATCAAATTACCTGGCAGCAGAGAGGACAAAACAAAACCCGTATTATTGCCCGTCGACGCAAAGTTCCCGATCGAGCAATATCAGCGCCTTCTTGATGCTCAGGATCTTGCTAACGCGGAACTGGTGGCGGAAAATAAAAAAGCTCTTGAAAGAACAATAAAACTTGAGGCTGAGAAAATTCAGCAGAAATATATCGAACCTCCGCATACAACCGATTTCGCAATTATGTTCCTCCCTGTCGAAGGGCTTTTTGCCGAGGTTCTCCGCATTCCGGGACTCGTAGAAAATATCCAGCGAAATAATAAAGTTGTAATAACCGGGCCGACTACTCTGAGTGCAGTACTTAACAGCCTGCAGATGGGGTTCCGCACGCTTGCAATCGAGAAAAGATCCGGTGAAGTTTGGGACCTCCTTGCGGCAGTTAAAACGGAATTTGGCAAGTTCGGAGACGTACTCGAAAAAACACAGGAAAAACTGACGCAGGCGAGCAATACGCTTGATACGGCAAAAACCCGCACGCGCCAGATTGAAAGAAAACTCCGGAATGTACAGGAACTCCCTTCCGAAAAATCCCAAAAACTATTAGATATCGACTCTGAAGAATGACCGATTTGACTTGCAAAACGAATAATAAAATTGTGTTTCCTGTTTTAATATTATTACTGTTCTTTTCCACCGCGGTTAATGCCCAGGCAAAATTTGAGTTTCTGCCGCTGCATACAAATTTCCAGCCGATCCGGGGCAATAATCAGGAGGCCAGAATGGGAATTAATTTCTTTCCCTCAGATTCCCATATGAAAGTTGATATCGGCAACAGCACTGATGTTCTTGGCGTTGAAATTGATAAAATGTACCTGTCAGTCGGCGCTGAATTTATGGCATATGCTTATGTTACGAGCTATAAAGGTTACCGTTTACAAATTGACGCAATTGACGGTTTTTTCGGAGGTAACGTTACTTCAAGGATCACAACAGGCAGTACAGGGACGCATTATATCAGATTCAGGTTTATACATAACAGCGCACATCTGGTTGACGGCCATTACGATCTTTCCGCCGATAACTGGATTGACAGCGAAACACCAATACCTTACACCAGGGACTTTGCAGAGTTGACTTACGCGCCTGTGTTCAGCCTTAACAGTGTCAGTTTAAGGCCGTATATAATGGCGTCGCAGTCATTGAGAAGGCGCCCCGAAGAACTGCGCAGGCTCTCTGCCGCTTCGGGTTTTGAAATGCGTGATTCTGCCCCGATCGACCGCTTCCTGAATAAGGAAATAAATTTATTTACCGCTTTTCATTTTTTCACCGCAGGCCTCCCTGAGTATACACTTAGTTTCAGTTCCCAGTTTGGCGTAAAGTTTGGTGATTGGGATTCCAAAGGTATCTCTTTCTTTATTAGTTACTATAGAGGCAACAATATGTTCAGCGAATATTACAGCCGCAGGATTGAACGCTTCGGGGTAGGATTCAACTTTGATTTCCCCTGATCATTGGTTCTTTCCGGTCATCATACTTTAATTTGAACTATTTTCGATTTTTATCAGTTTACTTGATTGAATATTATAATGGTTGCTTAATTGGAACAAGAAAAAATAATTGAAGTAAAAAACCTTACAAAGAAGTTCAAAGACCTCACAGCGGTGAATAAGCTGGATCTAAATGTTTACCGCGGCGACGTATTTGGATTTCTTGGACCGAACGGAGCAGGTAAAAGTACAACTATCAGGATGCTTCTTTCGCTTATCTCCCCAACTTCCGGCGAAATAAAGATATTTGGCAAAAACATACTTACTGACAGAAATGATATCCTCCGCCGCATTGGAGCAATCGTCGAGAAACCCGATTTTTACGGTTATCTTTCCGCCTATGATAACCTCGAAATTTTCGGAAGGCTTTCCGGGTGCAATCCATCAAAATCATTAATAATGGAGACTCTGGAGCTTGTTGGGCTTCAGAAACGATATAAGAGTAAAGTAAAGACTTTTTCTCACGGTATGAAGCAAAGGCTGGGAATCGCTCAGGCACTGCTTCACGATCCCGAACTGATTGTTCTCGATGAACCTACAACGGGCCTCGATCCGCAGGGAATGAAAGACATCAGGGAACTGATTTTCCACCTGAGCAATGACAGAAAAAAAACTATATTTCTCTCCTCCCATATACTATATGAAGTCGAGCTTGTTGCGAACAGAATGATTATTATCGATAAAGGGACTACAGTCGTGGAAGGAAAAGTTGAGGACCTGCTGAATTCTGCAGAACTTAAAGTTACTCTGGAAGCCGATGATGCTGCCCGCGCAGCCGCCATTATCACGAAAGAATTTCCTTCTATAAAAATCGAATCTGTTACAGCAACTAAAGTTCTCTTTAATTCTGGTAAAGACACCATCCCGCTTATCAACAGAGCATTAATTATTAACGGTGTGAATGTCTCCTCCCTGGTACCGGTGCGTTCACTTGAAGAATATTTTCTGCAGCTTACGGATAAGGTGGCAAAATGAACCAACTGATCAGAATCGAATTATTCAAAATCTTTAAAAAAGTCAGAAGCTACATTGGATTTATCGCTATCGCGATTCTGGTACCGGTGATACAGATCGCGCTTTATATAGAGGGAGAACATATTCTTGATTTCCTTACACAAAACCTGAAACAGAACTTCTTTTTTGTCGGGAATTTCTTAAATGGCTACCTGATTGCCTTTATAGTACTTGGAAGCCTTATGGTACATATACCTTTTCTGATCACTCTCGTAACGGGTGACCTGCTGGCCGGAGAAGCAACCGCAGGAACCTACAGGATGCTTTTAACAAGGCCCGTATCAAGGACGAAAATCATAACCGCAAAATTTATCGCCGGAAATCTTTATACTCACGCTATTGTTTTATGGCTCGCGGTTTTCAGTATGGGACTGGGAGTAATTATTTTTGGAACGGGAGAGCTAATCCTAATCGCTGATAATATAACTATTTTCGCGAAGGATGATATCATCTGGCGTTTCGCGCTTGCGTATGGCTACGGTGCGTTAAGTATGTCCGTGGTTGCGTCCCTTTCGTTTATGTTTTCTTCCCTGGTAGAAAATTCGATCGGGCCCATAATATCCACTATGGCGATCATTATCGTGTTTATAATTATTTCATCAATAAATGTGACCTTCTTTGAAAATTTAAAACCTTACTTATTTACAACATATATGCAACGGTGGAGGGATTTCTTTCAGGATCCGCTTGATACGGGCGTAATCATTAAATCGGGATTAATCCTGCTCGGACATATTATTGCGTTTTTCTCTGCAGCGTTATTCATTTTTAAGAAAAAGGATATTTTATCGTAGGATGACAATGAAGAAGTTTTTTATTTTTTTTGTTATTATCATCTCATATTCAAATGCCCAGTCGAATGACCCCAAAGCTATACTTGACCGCGTTAAAGAGCGGTTCGAAAAGGTACAGGATTATGAAGTTGATGTAAAAATTAAAATTGACGTGGACTTTCTTAAGGTACCGGAAAACAACGCGAAGATCTTGTTTAAGCAGCCCGACAAAATCAGAATAAAATCTGAAGGTTTTGCCCTGCTACCAAAAAAAGGAATGAATTTCTCCCCCCTTAGCCTTTTAAGTAAGAGTTATACAAGTTTTTATGAACGGGATGAAAATCTTAACGGAAATAATACGGCCGTAATTAAGGTGATCCCTCTTGGTGAGTCACCTGATATTGTGCTATCAACAATCTGGGTTGACCGTAATTTATATGTTATACGTAAAATTGAATCTACAACAAAACTTGAAGGCACCTTCAACATCGATCTCAAATACGATAACAGTACTGTTGGCTCAAATCCCCTCCCTTCAGCTATGACGTTTACTTTCGATATAAGTAAAATGACAATTCCAAAAGGATTATCAGGTGAAATTACCAGCGAAAGAGAACTTAAGAAGAAGAACAGAATGACTAAGGGTACTGTGAATCTGTATTACTCAAATTATAAGGTGAACAAAGGAATAAGCGACAGCGAATTTAAGGAAGAAACTTCTAAATAGCAGTCTATTTTCAGACTTTTCGGATTTTATAATTTCCCATTAATGCGCTGATCACAGCTTTCTGTGAATACTGGCTGTCCGAGTATGTAAAAATTAAATTCGTCAATCCGGGGTAATTCTCAAAGTAATAGGGATCGCCGAATGAGATAATAATATACTTCTTTCCTGACTTCGGTAACCATTTGATAAGTTTTTCCTGCAACGGGGCAAGTTTGACTTTCCCCTGGTAGGCCCTGATCCTCACGAATACAGGTACGATAAGCGAATCAACTTCTTTGACAGACTCAACAATTTTCCGGAATTCTTCTTCCCGCCAGCGCGGATTGATTATAAAATTAAATGCCGTTGATAAATTCTCATTAATCATCTCGTGGAATTTTATCTCCTGAGCGCCTTCAGTTTTATCGCTGATCCCCATACATCCAATTTTCCCGCCTAATTTTATAGCGGTCTGCCCTTTTCTGACTTTTATCCTTAAAGCGTCTTTCCCGATTCTGAATGCAAGATTCTCAGATTTTTTAGTATTCACGATTGAAGGTATTTTTTGCGGATCTGTAAATCTGTTTTTGTATAGTCCGAGCCAAATCTTTGCTGCAAGAATCCTCCGGACACTGCTCTCCAGTCTTTCCCGTGTCAGGCGTCCGCTTTTGCAGGCTTCAAGTATTGCATCACAGGAAACTTCATCATCGCCGTTAACAAGAAGTATATCTGAACCCGCTTCAATGCTTCTTACCGTTGCATCCCTGACGGTGTAATAATTACAAATTGCCTGCATACACATTGCATCCGTGACAATAAGTCCGTCAAATTTTAATTTCTCCCGGAGTAATCCCGTTATCATTTTCTTGGAAATTACTGCGGGCAGATTACTTTCGTCAAGAGCCGGGACAATCAGATGCCCCACCATCACTGAGTGAACTCCCGCCTTAATTGCCTTTTTGAACGGCAGAAGATCCTCTTCGTAAAATTTCTTTAATGGTTTACTTATTACCGGAACATCCTGATGCGAATCAACATCGGTGGAACCGTGACCGGGGAAATGTTTTGCCGTTGAGAGTACCCGCGCACTGCCGCATCCTCTGACGAATGAAGCGCCGAGTTCAGATACAACTTTGGGATCGCGGGAAAATGCTCTTATGTTAACTATAGGATTATCGCTGACTTCCTGCAGATCAAGAACCGGAGCATAATTCTGATGAATGCCAATGGCCCTCGATTCGAGTCCGACAGTTTTCGCGAAATCATAAACGGCTCTTTTATTGTTGGCCACGCCAAGAGCCATATTGTGTGGAAATTGTGTCATACCTTCAATGCGCATTGCCAGTCCGCGTTCGAAATCAGCGCCGAAAAGTAATGGCCTGTCAGAGATTTGCTGAAGTCGGTTAGTGACCCACGAGTAGTTATTAATCGAACCGACGAAAGCTACAAATCCCCCCACTTTATTCCGGCGGACTAAATTTTCCAGTCTCTTAAAGGCAGGATCAGTCTCATTAGCAAATGCGGGGTTGAAACCCTGCATTATCATCTGCCCGGCGAGTTCTTCAACACTCATCGAGGCGATCTCTTTTTCTATCCGCGAACGGTCTTTTGCAGTAAGCGGAAAAACTGAGGGGAATTTCAAATTATATTCTGCCGGTTTACTCATTGCCCTTGCCATATCAATTATTCTTCATCCCGGAATAATATTTAATCACAGCTTCGTGCAGAACTGTCCTGTATTTTTGGATACGCAGATTTTCTCGGGTCGGGTATACGCGGTTTGTAAGCAGTATAACAATAATTTTCTTTTCTGGATCAGTCCATACGGAAGTTCCGGTATAGCCCGTATGTCCGTATGAGGTTTCAGAAAAAGCTTTACCTGCTGAGGTGCTGAACTCAAAATTGGTGTCCCATCCGATCGCTCTGCTGCTCTGGCTTGAAACTCTCGTTGTAAATAATTTAACTGTTTCAGGTTTGATGTAAGACCTTCCCCCGTACTCTCCCCCCTGCAGGATCATCTGCAGCAATTTCGCTATGTCCCCTGTTGTTGAGAACAATCCGGCGTGCCCTGCAACCCCTCCGAGCAAATCCGCAGTTTCATCGTGTACTGTACCAATAAGCAGACGGTTTCTCCAATAGGTATCATTTTCAGTAGGAGCAATTCTGTAATACAATTCCTTCGCGGGATTGTAAAAAGTACTATGCATCCCCAGAGGTGTAAAAATCTCATCTGAGCAAAACCTGTCGAGAGATTTTTTGGTTACCTTTTCAATAATTTTCCCTAACGTGATCATACCGAGATCTGAATACACAGTCTTGCTTCCGGTAGTATAATCTAATTTTGATGAATAAATATCTTTTAGAACCTCCTCACCTGTTTTGACGAATGTATAGTAACGCTTAAAAGCCGGTAAACCACTGTTATGAACAAGCAGATTCTTGATGAGTATTTTCGCTTTACCATTCACGCCGAACGAAGGTATATATTTTTTTACGGGATCGTTTAAGGAGAACAGTTTCCTGTCGATGCATATCATTGCGGCAGTTGTTGTGGCTAGCACCTTCGAAACGGAAGCCATATCAAATATGGTATTGACGTCCACTTCAGAAGAATTCTCTTCATAGGTAAACCTGCCAAAACCTCTCTGTAGCAAAATCTTACCGTCTTTAATAATCATAAGGCTCGCGCCGGGAAATGCTGAATCTGCTATTGCCGTTTCGATAACTTTTTCTATGGACCCCACATCAGGTTTTCCGATGAACCGGGATTCATTTGTAAGCGCTGCCTTAGGAATGATAAGCCCGCTCCCGTAACGATACTCTGTCTTAGGAACAGATACGGGCAGTTTCCCTGAGATATTTTGCTCACCGAAAATTGCTTCGGCTAAGGCAATTTCACTCACTTCCGTATCCCCGTAATTCAGAATGCAGTTTCTTAACTTACCAATCTGCTTAAGTTCGTAAGGAGTTCCGTGAACCGCGACCAGTGTATTACGGTTTGCGGCAAGAATTTTATTTACAAAATCTTTCCTCTGTTTTAGGTACTTGTCATTTGAATTCAGCAGGCCAGCTTTACTGTACAGCGACAGAATAACTTTATTATGCTTCCGCGCTGAATCCAATATGGTTCTGATTTGTTTCTTATTACTAATATCCGATATAAACAGAGTGTTTAACGAAGAGTCCCTCCGGAGCAGTTCCGAGGAAAAAATCGAAGCCCTTTCGTCATTTAAATCTGATTTCAAAGAAATGTGGATGACCGGTTTAGTTAACGGATTTTTGAGAGGAATAAATTTATCTTTGTTGCTTAAAAGTGTAACTGATCCCCGTGCGAGCGCAAGGCCTGTTATGGATCTGTAACTTTCGATCCCGGAATCCGGTATATCATCAACAGTACGTTTTTCAAAAAGTCCGAGCCGGTATTTTGCTTCAATGATTTTCCTGACTGAAGTATTTAGACGGCTTTCGGAAATGACGCCAGACCGGCACGCATCGAGAAGTGCAATGTATGCCGAATCTTCATCTTCCGGCATAAGCAGAAGATCATTGCCCGCTAAGAAAGCCATCAGGGCGGCTTCTCCGGCGTTATATTTTTTTGATATTGCCTTCATCGTCAGTGCATCTGTTACAATGAGGCCGGAAAAATTTAATTTATTTCTCAGCAGGTCGTATGTAAGAATAGGAGAAATGCTCGCCGGAGTGTTTGACGAATCGAGTCTGGGCAAGGCGAGGTGTCCGGTCATTATTGATCCGACGCCTGTGGCAACCGCTGCCCGGAATGGTATAAATTCTGTTTTTTCCAGATTGTCCATATCCGCGTTAATAACCGGAAGATCCAGATGAGAATCTACCGAAGTATTTCCGTGCCCGGGGAAATGTTTTGCGGTTGCTATACAGCCGCCGTCCTGAATACCCTTTATGAAAGCGGCTCCAAGTTTCGCAACAAGCCCTGGATTTTCTCCATAGGATCTCATATTGATAACAGGATTCGCCGGCTCATTGTTCACATCAACAACGGGAGCATAGATCTGATGTATGCCAACCAGACGTGACTGCCTCGCTAATTCTCGTCCTGCATAATATGTCAGCGCTGAATCATTTGCGGCGCCGATTGCCATATTGTACGGCAATGAAAAATACTCTCTGTTATCTGATGAAATCGCTCTTTCATAATCAGCAGAGAACAGAAGCGGGATTTTACTCAGACCCTGCAAACGGTTCAGGAGTTTGACCTGTTCGCTGACTTCACCCTTATAACAGATGCCTCCCCCAATCTTCAGATCATTTATCAGATGAACAAGCCGCTGAAAACGCGGATCATCATCAGCAAAATTCCTTCCGTTGAAGTGTGTAAGTATAACCTGACCGACTTTCTCTTCAAGTGTCAGGGACTTCAGAGTATTTTCAACTTCTTCATTCACTGCGGCAGATAAAGAATCGCTAAAACTGAATCCTGTGAAACCACTTTCAGCCCGATTTTCAAAATGCCTGTGCCCCGAAAAAAATCCGGACAATAAAAGGACAACTAAAAAAATATAGAAACTGTTAACTTTCATTTTTACCGCATCATTCGGTTTTCTTTCCAAATTCCGGATCGATCTTAAGGAAGAGCACTATAAGAAAACCCGGTATTGTTGAGAGTATAACCCAGACAAAGAAATGCTGATATCCGATGATTTCCTGCAGCCATCCGCTGAACATCCCCGGCAGCATCATTCCCAGGGCCATAAAGCCGGTACAGATTGCATAATGGGCAGTTTTAAATTCACCTTGTGAAACATAAATCATAAACAGCATATAGGCCGTAAATCCGAATCCGTATCCAAACTGCTCGAGAGCGATCATAGAATTAATTATCAGGAAATTATCCGGTTGAGCGTATGCCAGATAAACAAAGTTAAGGTCAGGAAGGTGTATCGCGAGTACGAATATCCAGATTACTTTTTTTAGTCCGTATTTTGATGCGAATAGGCCGCCGAGAATTCCGCCCAGGGTCAGGGCAATGACTCCGACAGTTCCATATACAAATCCCAGTTCACCCGTTGTAAGTCCAAGCCCTCCTATTTCCCTTGCATCAAGCAGGAATGGTGTAGCCAATTTTACTAATTGTGCTTCAGCAAAGCGGTACATCAAAAGGAAAGTCAGTATCACACCTATCCTCTCCTTTTTGAAGAACAGTGCGAACGTCCGGAAGAACTCACCGAGAATGTTTTTATATCCTTCAGTCAGGCTTGATTTGTCCGAAGCAGGTTTAGGCAATACGAATTTATGATAAAGGGATATTCCGATAAATAACGCGGAAAGCAGGAAGAAAGTAATTGACCAGGCCAAAGGAATATTCCCTGAGCGCACCTGGAACGTTGTGGCAGTGGAGTATGTAAGTTTTTGATCAAGCTGTACAAGAATGACAGCAGGTTTATCCCAGTTATTACTGTTAAAAACTAATCTCTGCCCTTCCAAAACCTGTATGCTGGCATCGCCGGATTCTTTCTGCACAGTGACAACCGTCTCTTTACCCGGATCTTTACTGAGTTTAAGATACATCACTCCGATGTTTCCGGCAGTTTTACTCGGGGCCTTCTTTTCTGGCGCAAAATTACTCTTCAGGAATCCTTCGAGCGGCAACTTGATATATGAGTCAAACCAGCCAGGTTCCGATTTCTGTTTTAGAGCTTGCGCCTCACTCTGATAGAAACCGTTTCCGGTATTTTGCAAAACCGCGGCAGTCTTCAAGGAATCAACCGTGGCGGCGGGAAGTTTACTGAGGCCCACTTTTACGGACTCCGAGGCAAGAACAAATTCTCTCTGCGATCCGGAATTAAAACTAATTGCGCCTTCGGGTAAAAGGTATGTGTTATTAATTCCCTTTACGGATGTTACCTCAAAATTTACCGGCGTAAAACCCGTATGTGATTCCAGATATCCCGCGAAGATAACAAGTAATCCCTGGCCGGTAATCATCGCTATACGGTAGAATGTACTCCTGATCCCCACGAACATCGTCTGTTCTTTTTGGTTAAGTCCAAGCATATAGAATCCATCGGCT
The DNA here is from genome assembly GCA_903843135.1 of uncultured Ignavibacteriales bacterium. GTDB lineage: Bacteria > Bacteroidota > Ignavibacteria > Ignavibacteriales > Ignavibacteriaceae > JABWCL01. The sequence continues at coordinate 29,323 of CAIMOS010000076.1, forward strand.
GCTATGTCGTGAGTAGCAGATGCAAATGCCAGTAACCAAAGAACAATTAATGAATACCTGAAGAAATCCGGTAAAGGTAAGGTAAGTCCCACGCAAGCCAGTCCGGCACCGATCAGCGCCTGCATAACCAGTATCCAGAGCCGCTTGGTTTTGAATAAATCTACCAGCGGGCTCCAGAGCGGTTTGATTACCCAAGGCAGATAAAGCCAGCTGGTGTATAATGCTATGTCGGCATTTGAAATCCCTAACCGTTTATACATAATTACCGAGATGGTCATTACAACAACATAGGGTATCCCCTGGGCAAAATATAATGTCGGAATCCAGGCCCACGGCCTCGATTTGGTGGCGTGCGTTTCAGTCATAACGTGGTTCTCTTTAAGTTAAATCAGTCCTGCGAGTTTATTAACGGAGTAAAGCACTGCGCCCATTGCAGGATTGTTTTCGGGTGAAGTGATTCTGATTTCGGGCATTTTGGTTTTAACTTTTTCAAGCAAAAGATTACTGAAAAAGTTCGGGTTGCTAATAAGGCTTCCGACCAAGGAGACTTCTATAACATTTAATAGAAGTTTTCTCTTGATGGCAACCAGGTGAAGTAACAGTTCTTCGACCTCCTCATCCAGGATTTTTCTTGCTATAACATCGCCCTGGTTCGCCGCTTGTAAAACCAATGGGGCAAATGAGGCGATGTCATAATTGTTTTTATATATTTCCGTAATAAGTTCTTCGGGAGTATTGATATTACTGGCGTTGAATAGCAGGTTCTGCATAATCGTAGTTTCTCCCCTGCCGTCAAAAGCCTTTGCAACAGCAATAAGTCCTTTCTTCCCGATCATATACCCGCTTCCTTCATCGCCGAGGAAACGGCCAAATCCCCCGACACGGTACAGCCTGCCTTTGATATCCTTCCCGTATAAAATAGATCCCGTACCAGCAATCATAATACAGCCGGGCCTGCCCGAAAACGCGCCTTCCAATGCAATTCTGGCGTCACTGTCTACAAAAACATTTTTTGGTTTAAAATCTTTTGATTGGCAAAATTTCCGGAATTCTGATTCGAGTCGGTCAGCATCTGATTTTCGCCCGGCGCCTGTCGCGCCAATTGTTATTGCTTCAATTTCTCCGTAGCGCACATTATTTTTCTGCATACTCTCTTTCACAAGATCATACAGAGTTTGCGTCACGGTCTCTGTGCCGAGTATCAAAAAATTAGCCGGGCCGCCGTAACACTCATACACTTTTTCTTTTTTGTCATTTGCAAGGACGCAATGTGTTTTGGTTCCTCCTCCGTCTAATCCAATATAGTACTTCATTTTAAGCCTTTTATAATTCGAACGCCGTCAGTGATGAGGTAAAAACGTTTTTACCACAAAAAAACTGACAAGCGAAACTATTACTAAAAATATCAATAAATAGATAATTGATTTAAGTATTCTGCTCTTCCGTTTTTTATATATGTCCCTGTTTGAGATATTACGGTTACGCTGATAATCACCGTCGTGAATATCCCAATTTTTTTTCCCAGGGAAATTTTTTCCAGCACCAGCCATTCAAAAACCTTCCTGTTAATAAAATTTGTAATATGAATATATTAAATATTTTTCCCTTATTTAACCCGTTTTTAATCTTATTTTCATATATTTTGAAAAATTATTTCAGTATTTAAAATTTATAATATATGAGCAGTACGGAAAATTATTTCCGGAAATTCCGTGAAAATATTGTTGGGATCGATCAGACATTCGAATCGCCTTACGGCCGGCAGAGGATCATATATGCTGACTGGATCGCAAGCGGAAGATTATACCGTCCGATTGAAGAAAAATTATTAAATGAATTCGGGCCTTTCGTAGGTAACACGCATTCCGAATCGAGTACCACCGGTATGGCGATGACTCACTCATATAAAAATGCTCAAAAGATAATTAAGCAGCACGTTAACGCTGATGAGCACGATGTACTGATCTCAGCCGGCTCGGGGATGACCGGTGTTGTCAACAAGCTGATAAGGATGCTTGGGATACGCGTCCCCGAACAGTTAAAACCCTTTTTAAATTTCACTGAAGATCTAAAACCTGTTGTGTTAATTTCACATATCGAGCATCATTCAAACCAGACAACCTGGCTTGAAACCCTCGCAGATGTTGTTATTGTTCCGCCTGATGATGACGGAAATGTATCCCCCGGAAATCTTGAACTGGAACTTCAAAAGTACAAGGACCGTAAATTAAAAATCGGAGCATTCTCGGCCTGTTCTAACGTGACGGGGATCCACTCGCCCTACCATCAGCTCGCCGCCATAATGCACCGTAACGGCGGCTATTGTTTCGTTGACTTTGCCTGTTCCGCTCCGTATATGAAAATCAATATGCATCCTGATAATGCTGAGGAAAGCCTCGATGCCATTTTCTTCTCCCCGCATAAATTTCTTGGCGGTCCGGGCACTCCCGGGGTTATGATCTTCAATTCCAATCTCTATCATCTCAAGGTACCGGACCAACCCGGCGGAGGAACCGTAGATTGGACCAACCCCTGGGGACAGCACCGGTTCGTCAGCAATATCGAACTGCGCGAAGACGGCGGCACTCCCCCGTTCCTCCAAACCATCAAAGCTGCTTGTGCGATAAAACTTAAAGAACAGATGGGTGTAGATAATATTCTAAAACGTGAAGAAGAACTGGTAGACAGAGTTTTCGACAAATTTCCTTCCATCCCAAAGTTGCACCTGCTCGCAGCTAATCTCTCTCACAGGATCGGGGCAATCTCATTTTATCTCGAAGATATTCATTATAATCTTGCTGTCAGGCTGCTGAACGACCGTTACGGAATTCAGGCGCGGGGCGGCTGCTCCTGTGCCGGAACCTACGGACACTTCCTGCTTCACGTCGATCCAAACCGGAGCAAGCACATAACCGATTTGATTGACACCGGAGATCTTTCGGAAAAGCCGGGTTGGGTCCGGATTTCTCTTCACCCCACCATGACGGATGACGAACTCAATCTGCTAATCACAGCCCTTAAAGAGATCGTGCAGAATTCGGATTCCTGGAAAGAAGATTATTTATATTCAAACCACACTAACGAATTTGTTCACAAAAATTTCCCGTTGAACAGAGAGGTATTTTCTTTTACTCCAACCGTGTTTTAATTTGAATCTGATTCGACTTTACTGCATCTTATGTAAGTATATTAATTTTATAGGTTTAACTGATGAAAAAAAATGTAGGTTCTATGGACAAAATTGTTCGCTTTATTATCGGCATCGGAATTTTGGTTGTTGGCTACTTCAATAGTTCCTGGCTGGCGCTATTGGGTCTTATCCCGATTTTGACCGCTTTCCTCGGAACTTGTCCGGCTTACCTCCCCTTTGGTATTTCCACCTGTAAAACGGAAAAAAAGGACTGATTTTCAGGAAGCCCGGAATGTTATAAATATTTCCGGGCTTCATTATTTTCTTTTCTAAGAAACGGCAATCAAAAATTCTCGATTCTTAGAAATTCCAAACTACTCCCAGCTTTACCTTCACTTTGATTTGAATTCCGCTGTAAAATACCCCTTATTTTGAGGGTCAACCGGATTTTCAGCAATATTTGTATGGAATAATAATTGCTATTAATTAACTAAATTCCAGCAATACAAAAAAGGAAAGTCCTATGAAAAAAATGCAACTTTTTTTGATTCTTCTTCTTACAACAGCAGTTTGTCTGTTTGCACAAGATGAACCCAAGAAACACGGTTTTATTGGAGCCGAAGCTTGTGGTATGTGTCACAAAACTGAAAAACAAGGTAAACAATACGATATTTGGAAAGCTTCAAAGCACGCCAAAGCGTATGAAACCTTACTTACAGAAGAGGCCAACAAAATCGCAAAAGACCTAGGTTTTGAAACCCCTGCAGCAAAAACACCAAAATGCTTAAAATGCCACACCTCAGGATCAGATGTTGATCAGGTTTTAATCGGCAAAAAGTTCAAAGTTGAAGACGGCGTACAGTGCGAAACCTGCCACGGAGCCGGCGCTGACTACAAGGATATGAAGGTTATGAAAAACCGCGAAGAAGCAGTGAAAAACGGTTTGGTAATCTACTCAGAACTCGAAAAATTCTGTGTTACATGCCACAATCCGGAAAGCCCGACTTATATCGCAGTTGACGTAAACGAAAACTGGAACAAAATTAAACACCCAAATCCAAACAAAGTAAAATAACAGCACAGTGAAAAAAGTTTTAGCAGTAATCCTATTACTGACAGTCTCAACTTTTTCTCAGATAATAAACGGAAGAGTCTCCTCTTCCGTTTATACTTTTGAAAGGTTTGATTCAAAGACATCATCCAGTATGTATGTCAGAGGCTATCAGGCTCTAAATTTATCGGTAGGAAAGGATAATTTTTTCCTTCGTACCAGTCTCAATTTCGAGAACAGCTACAGTAATACTCTCGATCAGGATCCCCGTTTGAGGTTCTACTCTCTCTATCTCGATGCGCGCAATCTCTTCGGTATTGCAACTATTAAACTTGGAAGGCAACCTGTCACCGCAAAAATAGGCGGAGGAAATTTCGACGGCTTGTCAGCCAAAATTGATTATTTTGATTTTACACTTAACGCTTTCTACGGCGGAAATGTTCCTGCCTATCAAAAACTCGAACTCACAAAAGACTTCGGCACTGATTTTGTCTACGGCGCCGGTTTGACATCCCCCGAATTTTACAATTTCACTGTTAAAGTCGATTATTATAATAAAAATTCAGCCGCGAAAGAGTATTATGCAACAAGGCTCGATGAACTGCTGAATCCGATCACAAAACTGATCCGTAAAAACTCGATGAATTTTCAATTCATCTCAGGCGGTCTTAACTATTCTCTTGAAAACTTGCTGGATGTTACAGCGAATTATGAGTATGACCTTAATTATATGGAAACATCCCTCTTTGAAGCCGACCTGTCCTACTATGTAACAAAGGACCTTGATCTTCAGGGTTATTTCAACGTACGGGAACCAAGGATCCGCTATAATTCAATTTTCTCAGTGTTCGATTTCGGCAACACGAGTGAAATCGAATTTGGCGCAGGCTACAAAATTATACCGGAATATACAGTTTCAGGCCGCTTTGGTATGACTGAATACACCGATGAATCCGCGGGCAGAGTATCACTCGGCCTCGCAACACCATATGGCTCACTAAATTACAGGAACGGTTTCGGGTATGCAGGCGAATTGAACTCAATCACTGCCGGCACTTCAAAATCCTTCTTCGACGGATTAATTACACCTTCAATCGCGGTCAGTTATGTTAACTATAAACTTTCCAAGGATGAAGAGAGCCAGTCAATGACCTCCCTTCTCGGGGGCGTAAACTACAGGCCATTTAATAAATTTTCAGCGGATCTGCAGGTTCAGTATTTGAATAATAAAATTTATTCAAATGACCTAAGGTTCCTGTTAAAACTCAATCACTGGTTTAATGCGGATTTGCAAAATGTATTCTAAAAATATATTCAGAATTTATTCAGGCCTATTTATAATTATTATTCTCGCGGGAGTGATTTCTCTGAACGCGGTTGAGGACCAGAAATCCAACAAGGACCGCATCAAATTCTCCCACGAAGTCCATACTTCCGCAGTCGAGTGCTCTGACTGCCATACAGCAGTTGCTGAAGCAACATCACTTAATGAAAGTTTACTCCCCGGAAAACCGCAGTGCGAAAGCTGTCACTCGGATTGGCTTGAGGACGGTGATTTCTGCGAGAAATGTCATTATACAGATGTTATGGTTAAGCTTGTTCAGCCGGCTTCAGATCTTATTTTCAGCCACAAGGCACACATTGCTAAGGGCGCTAAATGCGAAACCTGCCACAGCACTATCGCTTCTTCAGGTTACAAATATGAAGCAAGTTCAAATTCACCTTCGATGGAAACTTGCTATACTTGCCACAACAGCGATAAGGGGCTTGCTCAGAGCTGCGAATCGTGCCACAAGACAACAGACAACCTGGTGCCGATGAATCACAGGAATGTGAATTTCGCGTCTAATCATAAATCCCTTGCATCAGCAAAAAATGCAAATTGTATGATGTGTCACGATGACCAGACCTGCGAAAACTGCCACACAGGTACAAGCGCCATCACGGAAAAAAATACCAAGACTGACTTTTATCTCCCCTATGGTACCGCGAACAGCGCGAATAAAGCCAAACTTCAGAAGATAACCCAGGTGCACGAACCCAACTATAGATTTATGCACGGCATAGACGCAAAATCAAAAGCCAAAGAATGTGTCACCTGCCATCAGACAGAAAACTTCTGCGTACAGTGCCACGCCGGAAGCAATCAGGATTATGCGCTCTCAGGTGTTGTTCCTGCATCACATCTTAAAGCTGATTTCAAAACAATTGGAGTCGGAACAGGCGGAGGATTACACGCGACCCTGGCGAAACGTGACATCGAGAGCTGTCAGTCCTGCCACGACATTGAAGGCGGAGATCCTACCTGTATCTTATGCCACTCAGATCCTGACGGAGTAAAAGGCAGCAATCCAAAAACACACGCCAAAAATTTCTTAAAAGATTTTGACGGCGGTGACTGGCATTCGGACAATGGCTCCGTCTGCTATACCTGCCATACAGACGCAAACGCCAGGCCTGATGGTCTTGCCGGAACGAATTTCTGTGGTTACTGCCACGGAGTGAAATAGAGAGGATAATATGAAAAAACAAGTAGTTATTACTTATTTTATCGCGTTTGTCCTTCTGCCCGTTTTCATTGTCGGATGCAGTGAAGTGCAGAGCACAGTAACAGATCCGCAGACAGTCGGAACACACCCGGACGGTTTTGCTGCGAAAACTTCTATGAATTTCCACAGCAAGTACCTCAAAACCGTCAAGTGGGATATGACTACCTGCACTACATGCCACGCTGCCAATTTTACCGGCGGCACGACAGGAACATCCTGTTTAAGCTGTCATACCCAGACTGCAGGTCCTAAAGCCTGCAATACCTGTCACGGTTCGTTTACAGATTCAACTCTTATCGCTCCTCCTCAGGCGCTTAATGATGATACAGTAACCACTTATAAAGGCGTAGGTGCGCACTCCGTACATCTTTTTGCGAATTTATCAGCTAAACAGGTTCAGTGTATAGCCTGCCATACGGTACCGGCTACTTTCGATGCTGCGGGCCACCTTGACAACACTGCAGGTGCAGAACTTGTCTGGGGCGATATTGCAGATGACAGCACAAACAAACCAGGTGGGTTCAGCGCTTCGGGCACACCTGTTGTACCCGTCCCAGCTTACGCCGCCGGAAGCTGTTCAAATGTTTATTGCCACGGTTACTTCAAAAACGGCAACAAAACTAATACAGTCAGTTGGACCGGCGGTTCATCCCAGGCTGCCTGCGGCACTTGCCACGGTATCAGGGTCGGTAATCCCCGTCCGGGTGGTAATCACGTTACTATGCAAAGCTGCGGAGGCTGCCATTCTAACGTTGGCAAAATGGTTGTCACAGGAACAGATACTACATATGTAATAGATTCAACTCAGGCATCCAAACATATTAACGGTAAGTTATCAGTTTTCGGGAACGAGTACTCTAATTGGTAATTTCAGGTTTGGGCAAACAGATCATAATATGAATAAAACAGAAATAGACCATACAGCGGCTCAGCTTGCCGACCTTACTTTTAAGCTGTTGGCAAGCTGCCACGAAAAAGAAGAACGCCTCGCGAGGCAGTACAGACTAACTCAGGCAGAGTTCAGATGCCTCAGGCACCTTCACGCTGATGAGAACACCAACAACAAGGAGATTGCCGAAAGGATGAACCTGAGCGCCAGCAGGCTGACCCGGATCATCGATGGCTTAGTCGCAAAAGGCTATGTTGTAAGGGAAATTGAACCGAATGACAGAAGGAATATGCGTGTATCTTTATCAGAAAAGGGAACTGAATTTGTGTGTATGCTTGACGAAGCATATCTGAATATTCATGCTGAAATTCTAAATGATATTGCGAATGTTCAGCACCAGCCCCTGATAAATGCTATGACGCATTTCCTTTCAGCGTTGGAAAGATGGATAGCTAAAAGCGCTTAGTCCCCTTAAATAACCGGTCTCTTTTAAGAAAGAACTGATTCGTAAGCGCGGATCAGTTCTTTTTTTGTTTGCAGCAAATCCTGCGAAAGCACTTTTACTTCCCCCAGTACAGGCATAAAATTTGTGTCCCCGTTCCATCTCGGGACAATATGAAAATGCAGGTGGTCGTCTATCCCCGCTCCGCTCGACTTCCCGATGTTCGCACCGACATTAAATCCGTCCGGTTTGCTTATCATTTTCAGGCATTTCAATGCCAACTGTAATTCGCTCATCACTTCAGCATTCTCCTCCGGGTTCAGTTCTAAAAAATCAGACAGATGCCTCTTGGGCACAACCATCAGGTGGCCGTTGTTATACGGGTACAGATTCAGCACAGTTATGGTAAGCTTTGACTTCCTGACAACAAGGCTCGATTCAGAGTTTAAATCCTCTTCCACGGCATTGCAAAAAATGCAATTATCGTCCTTTTTACCTTCCTTGAATGACTGAATATAAAGCGAGCGCCAGGGCGACCAAAGTTTTTCCATTACGATTTACGATTTTATGAATAAAAAAAACTGCAACAGGAACGGTTTAGTAAACCGGCCACTGCTGCAGTCGAAATTTAGTTTAGGATATTAGTGGCCTTCTTCCCGGGACTTCTTATATTCCTCCACAATCTTAGTTTCAACATCCTTAGGAACTTCCTCGTATGTTGAGAACTTCCTCTTGTATCCTCCCCTGCCGCCTGTAAGACTGCGGAGAGTTGAAGAATATTTATGAAGTTCAGAGAGCGGCACTAAAGCCTTGATTATCTGGAAGTGGCCGTTTGAATCCATACCAAGGATTTTACCGCGGCGTGAAGAGATATCACCCATAACGTCACCCATACATTCTTCAGGTATGGTAACTTCAATCTCATAAATCGGCTCGAGTAATATCGGCTTTGCTTCCATAAAGGCTTTTTTGAAGCCCATAGAGCCCGCTAACTTGAAGGACATTTCATCAGAGTCAACAGAGTGATGTGAACCGTCAAAGAGTGTAACTTTAACATCCACTACTTTGTAACCGGCCAAAACGCCTTTTTCCATAGCCTCTACAACGCCTTTTTCGATTGCAGGCACAAATCTGCCCGGAACAACACCGCCAACGATCTCGTCACTGAATTCAAACCCGGATCCGCGCTGTCTTGGTTCAAGTTTCAGGAATACGTGGCCATACTGTCCGCGCCCGCCTGATTGTTTCTTATGTTTATATTCAGCGTTCAGACACTTCCCTTTTATCGTTTCGCGCATTGGTATACGCGGTTCGACCAGGTCAACTTCTACGCCGTATCTTTCCTTGAGCCTTTTTACTGCCAACGCTAAATGCAGCTCACCTTGTCCGGAAATAATTGTTTGTCCAAGTTCAGGATTAAATGCACCGTAAAACGATGGATCTTCTTCGTGAATCGTGTGGAGGCCGTCAGAAATTTTATCCTCATCGCCCTTAGCTTTAGGAATGATAGCTCCTTCAATTATCGGTTCAGGGAATACTATTTCGTTAAGTGTTACCGCAAAATTCTTGGACGCAAGAGTGTTGTTAGTATGCGTATCTTTTAATTTTACCACAGCGCCAAGGTCACCGGCATCTAATGTGGTAACATCCTGGCGGTTCTTGCCGTTCATTATTGATAGCTGGCTTAACCTCTCAGTCTTGGAATTAGCTTCGTTGATCATATCCATTCCGGGGTGGATAGTACCGGAAATGACACGGAAAAGTGAAAGCTCTCCGACGTGCTGTTCAGAAATAGTCTTGAAGATGAACATAACCGGCTCAGCCTTAGGATCGCATTTAATATCAATCTTTTGGTCCGAACCTTTAAATCGGGCGTGTTCAATTTCTTTTTCAAGCGGTGAAGGGAAATACTTGTCAACGAAATCAAGGAAATTGTTCATACCGACTGCCTTCGTGGAGCTGACGGCAAAAACAGGAGTAAAGCTGCGGTTGAGCACTGCATCTTTTATTCCTTTTTCAATTTCTTCCAGGGTAAGTGTGCCTTCCTCAAAATACTTGTTCATAAGGGCTTCATCTGATTCCGCAACTTTTTCAATCAGTTGCGTCCTGATTTCCTCAGCTTTGGCAACGAGGTTCGCCGGGATTTCGCTCTCCGAAACCTGCTTTGAACCCGGAGCTCCGTAAGTGTATGCTTTCATTTTCAGGACGTCAATTACGGTATTAAACGATAAACCTTCATTCGCCGGAAATACCACCGGGATTGCCCCGCTATGGAGCCTGTCGTTAGCTATCTTAACAACTTCATCAAAACGCGATCTTTCATTATCGCATTTATTAATTACAATTGCTGAAGGTAATTTGAATTCATTGACAAAATGCCCGGTGATTTCGGAACCGACCTCCACACCTTCAAAAGCCTTCAGGAGCATTACAGCTGTATCGCAAACCCTGATTCCGCATTTTACTTCACCAATGAAGTCCGAGTATCCGGGAGTATCAACGATATTAACTTTTACTGCCTTCCAGTAAAGATGAAGCAATGCGAGCGAAATAGAGAACTGTCTTTCAATTTCATTGGCATTGTAATCAGACGCAGTGTTTCCTTCCGCGATAGTACCTATTCTGTTGATTTCGCCGGCGGTGAATAACGCCAGCTCCGAAAATGTTGTCTTCCCACTACCCCCATGTCCTATTAATGTAATATTTCTGATATTTTCGGGAGTTATTTCTTTCACTAAAGATCTCCTATTATTTTAATGTTTCATTCGGTTAAAAAATGTTGCAATACCTATCTTGATTGCATTCAAGTTCGACATAAGCGTATTTACAGGCATCTCGACTCCCCGTTTCACCCTGGATTCAATATCCTGCAAAAATTCAACCTTAGATTTGACCTCGTCAACAATCCAGTTTATTTTGGAAATCTGTTGCCTAATATCCATTGTCAGATCGTGAATTGAACTCGACAGAGACTTTATTGATTCTACCAGGGGCCCTACCTGTGCAGTAATTTCCTGCACTTCCTTCTGAATACTCTTGACGGACTGTACCATCTGATACAGAAAATAGATCGCGAATAAACAAAGTGCGGAGGCGGAGATAAGTAAAATTATCTCCATTACGTCGGTAATCATTTCAATGCCGTTTTATTATGAATTTTTAGATTCTTTATAAGCATCCACACCGGCTTTAACAGCGCCTTTCAGGCGGCCGGTTTCTGCGTTCAGTGTCTCTTTCCCGTGTAATACTGCTTCGCTGGCTTTATCCTTTGCCTCTGAGAACATTTTCTCTGCGTCTTTAAGGATTACGTCGGCCTTTACTTTAGCGTCAGCTATTAACTGCTCGCCTTTTTTTTTGCCTTCGTTCATAGCCTTTTCAGCTTTCTCTCTGGCGTTCTCAATGAATTTCTCTGTATCATCCATCCATTCGTCCGCCTTTTCCTTAATGTCTTTCCTTAATTCTTTTCCGGCTTTCGGAGCATAAAGCAATGCGATAGCTGCGCCCACAATTCCACCGGTAAGGAAGCCGATCAACAAACCTTTACTTAAATTCGATTCCTTTGACATAAGAACTCCTTTTTTAATTGAGAAATTTACATATTACTTATTATTGCTTTTGCAAACTCACTGGCCTTAACTTCTGTTGCGCCTTTCATCAGGCGTGCGAAGTCATAGGTTACAGTTTTCTTTTTAATTGTTTTCTGCATAGCTTTTTCAATGAGATTTGCTACATTGGTCCAGCCGAGATGTTCAAACATCATCACGCCGGACAAAATGACTGATCCTGGATTGACCTTATCAAGTCCTGCATACTTAGGAGCAGTACCGTGCGTAGCTTCAAATATTGCCGTGTCGTAGCTCATATTCGCTCCCGGAGCAATACCGAGACCGCCGACCTGTGCTGCCGCAGCATCACTGAGGTAGTCGCCGTTTAAGTTTGGTGTAGCTAAAACATCATATTCCGAAGGCCTTAGCAGCAGTTGCTGGAACATGCTGTCAGCTATACGGTCTTTAACCAATATCTTGCCATCAGGCATTTTACCGTCATATTTTTTCCAGAGATCATCTTCGGTGACAATAAAGTTGCTGAATTCTTTCTTTGCGACTTCATAACCCCATTCCTTAAATGCGCCTTCTGTGAATTTCATTATGTTCCCTTTGTGGACAAGGGTAACGCTTTCGCGTTTATTATTAATTGCAAATTCAATTGCTTTTTTAACAAGTCTCTTCGCGCCGAATTCGCTTATTGGTTTGATACCGATTCCTGAGGGTATACGGATATTTTTATCAAATTTCTTGTTGATATACTTTATAAGATCATCAGAATCTTTTGTACCGGATTTGAATTCGATTCCGGCATAAACGTCCTCGGTGTTTTCTCTGAAGATCACGATATCAAGTTCTTCGGGGCGTTTCATCGGGCTGGGAACACCGGTATAATATTTAACCGGACGCACGCAGGCAAATAAATCAAGCAACTGCCTCAATGCAACGTTGAGGCTCCTGATACCGCCACCGACAGGGGTAGTCAACGGCCCCTTGATTGCAACTTTGTATTCCCGTATTGCTTCCACGGTTTCTTCGGGTAACCATTTATTTTTACCGTATACGGTTAATGACTTTTCACCTGCATAAATCTCTGCCCAGGCGATTCTCTTTTTGCCCTTATATGCTTTTTCGACAGCTGCGTCAAACACCATTTTGGAAGCATTCCAGATATCCGGTCCGGTACCGTCCCCTTCAATAAAAAGAATGATTGGATCATCAGGTACGACTAATTTTCCGGATTCGATTTTAATTGGGGTGCCGGAGGTTGGGATGTTGATTTTTTTGAATTTTTTCATATTAATTGAGATTGTTTATGTTAATTAATTCGTTATTTAATTTGCCAAATTTTCTTTGATAGAAGAATACACTTACCACCCCAACGAGAACCGCGAACCAGAGGGTTGCGATACGTATTATAAATGTTGAAGCAACTCCCACTTCAGGAGAAGCGCCCTGCCCTATTACGAGGAACGTAAGAGATCCGTCTGTTAGTCCGAGTCCGCCGGGCAGCATTGCGATTGCACCAACAATGGTTGATAAACCGTAACTGAACGAAGCCCAAAAAAGTGAAACTTCGATATTAAAATTAACGAGAATAATGTAATATCCCAAACATTCAAAAAACCAGGAAAACAGGCTTAGAGCAACCATCAGAATCAATGGTTCGATTTTTAACATCCGGTACGAACTCTCATAAGCTTTCTCAAACCCCGATACAAATTTACCTGTAGACTTGAACCTTTCGAGGAATTTCATCAGGCGCACGGACAGATTATGGTTCGAGAGGAGAAATATCAGCAGTACAAAGAAAACCGCGGTACCTAAAACGACAACACCGCCATAATTATAAGTATATGCTCCGAGAGAAGCAATCAGGATCAGAGACAGGAAATCCGTGATCCTTTCGGCCAGAATTATCGGCGCCGTTTTACTGATCGGATCATTTGTGATCTGCCTGACCAGGTAGACTTTCAGAAGTTCACCCATCTTACCCGGGGTTACGCTCATCACGAGTCCGGACATAAAGATTGAAAGAGAGTCGGAGTACTTCAATTGAACTCCGAGCAGCTTGATATAATAATGCCACTTAAGAAAACGGACATAATAGTTGAAATATGAGAGCGCTAACACGGGCAGCAAGAAAAGCCAGTTGAATTTTCCAAAAGCGGCAATAACAAGGTCAAAATCAGCATAGAAGGAGAAAACAATGTAGATCAAGCCGGCTAATCCGACTGAGAGCAGAATCTTTTGCGAGAGGCCTTTCATTTGTTTATTACCTCCCCTATTGCCTGGTAAATTTTTGTCAAGGGGAGGCCGACCACATTATAGTAGCAGCCTGAAATCTTTTTGACGAACACCGCGCCGTAGTCATCCTGGATTCCGTAAGCTCCTGCTTTATCCATCGGAGAGCCTGTGGACACATATTTGCGGATTTCCTCTTCGCCGAGTTTACGAAAAGTCACCCGGGTTTTTTCATAGCCGCAAACTGTATTCAGGTTCCTGGCGTTTGTGACGGCAAATCCGGTATAAACTATGTGTGTCCTGTTACTGAGAGTCCTGAGCATTCTGACGGCATCCTTCTCGTTCTTCGGTTTCCCGAGAATTTTCCCGTCCAATGTCACAATAGTGTCTGCCGTAATTACAATCCCGTCATTAAATTCGGTCAAGGCCAAAGCCATTTTTTCCCTGGCGATGCGTTTAACTGCCTTTAACGGTGATTCCCGATCTAAGATTTTTTCTTCTGAATCAACAGAAATGAAGTCGGCTGTTTCAGCAATTAACTTAATTAGTTTCCTTCTTCGGGGTGATTGAGAGGCAAGGATAATATTGTGTTTAGCTGGATACAAGTTTTAGGCGGTAATTGATTGAGAGTTATTTGAGGGAGAGGAAGGGGCCGGAGTTTGTAACCGGACCTATCTGAACATAGCTTTAATACTCCCCCAGGTCCTTTTTACATCAGATATATTATGGGTAACGGTGACTTCTTTGGAGAAAGTGTATTTGGAATCCCTGTCTACGATTTTAATCCGGTAAACGAAAAGATAGTCGGTTGTTTTAAAGACATTTTCGTCGATGAATGAGTAGAGGGAATTGTCACCTTTAGGAGTGATAGTCCCAAGACTTATATAATTGCCGTGCAGAGTTTTTCTTTCAACAACAAATTCCCTTACATTGGTTTCATCGGCTGTTTTCCACTCCAGCTTAACATTGCCGTATTCGCTTCGGGCGGAGAAATACTCAAGGTATGCGCCGGCAAATACTGCAGAAGTTATCAAAAGAAAGAGCCCGAATGTTACAATCTTTTTCATATGCCCAATATATTCGTTTATTGAATAAAAAACAAGAAATTATTTCCCCGATTTCTCAAAAAATAAAGGTTCCCCCCCTGCCGAATTCACCCCTTAAGAATCCGATTTCAGGCCGGGCCTTTATATATTTTTATGAGAGACAGAAAATTTTGTATATTTAAAATTTATTATACGTTAAAATTAAGTCACAGATGCAAATCAGCAATATTAAGCTATTCTCCCAGGTAAATACATTAATGAATTCGGGTTTGCAGAACAAATCTGGTTTCGTTGATGAGATTTGCGAATTCCTCGTAGAGGAATTCAAATTTCAATCAGCAATTCTCTTCCGGGTCACCGAAGATTCAAAGCTGCTGATTCTTGGCAAGTCATCCGGTTCAAAGAAATCATATCTGCCGAATACTTTATATGACTGTTCAAACTGTAAATTGCTGCACGGAAGCGGCGAAAATCTTCAGTTCCATACTGATGACTCTTGCCAGCTCCCTTCCATCGACCATATTCTCTATGAAGCCTGCCAGCTATTAAAAAGCAGCAATGGTGAGAGCTATTTTCTCAAGGTGTCGCAAAAAACTTCCTTTACTATGTCAGATAAAGAAAATATGGCGACAATGGGAAATTTTATAATTCATCTTCTCTCTAACTGGGGAGGGAAGTCCGAAAATGGAGATCTGACATTAGGGAAAATCCTCGCAGAGCTGTCGCCGGAATTCAGAAATCCTACAAACAGCATTCTCGGTTTTTCCTCCCTCCTCCTGGAAGAAAGGCTTACACCCGGACAAACCGAATATGTCTCCTCAACTAAAGATAACGCCCAGAAACTTGCTTTTCTTATCAACGATCTCGTTGATATCGCCAAATGCGATTCGGGCTCTGTAATCGTGAACAATCTGCTGATCAAACTGGATGAATTTCTTGAAGAAATTAAGACCGCTTTCACAGATAAACTCGGAGAAAATGTTATACTTGATTATGTGATCGATAAAGGCGTCAGCAATAACATTAGAGTTGATTCAGTTAAACTCAAGTCTGCACTGATGAATTTCCTGGCCTACTTTTCGTATTCAACAATTAACGGTAAAATTCACCTCAGCATTACCCCTGCCGGCAAGGATAAAATCAATTTTAAAATCAGCAATGCGGGCGATTTCAAACCGCTTCATTCACCCAAACATCTTTTCACTCAGCCCTATTCCGGCGACGATATAAGAAATAAATTTTCAAACAACACTGTTCTCGGACTCACACTGGCGAAAAAATATATTGAACTTTTGAATGGAAGCCTGGATGTAAACACCTCTTCCGTAAGAGGCACAACCTTGAATTTTAAGATCAAGGCTGAGAGCCTTAATCCGATTGAGGCCACTATCCATTCACTCCCGAAAACTGAACAACGTAACCGGGTGCTGGTCATTGAAGATGACTACGCGACTTCCAAGCTGCTCTCAAACTACCTTAACAAATGGGGTTATGAACCTGCTATCGTGAATTCAGGCGAAAAGGCAATGCAGATCCTGCAAAAAGAAAAATATCTGGCTGTTATTATGGATATTGTGCTGCCGGATGTAAATGGCCTCGAACTGCTGAAGAAAATTCGTGAGATGGAGAATTGTAAGAATATGCCGGTCATAGTTTGTTCCGTTGAAGCTGAACAACAAAAAGCATTTATGATGGGTGCGGTAGAGTATTTCGTTAAACCGATCAAATACAAGGACCTGGTAGAAGTCCTCACCAGCTATAAATTAAAAAAGGATTCTAATGTTCTTTGCGTGGATGACGATATCCCCACTCTTAATCTTGTGAAGAGCGCCATTGAATCAGTCGGTTATAATGCAATTGCTGAGTCTTATTCCGTAAGAGTAATGGATCTGATTAAGGATATTCAGCTTGATCTCGCAATTGTTGACCTTGATATGCCCGAGGTGAACGGCTTTGAACTTATTAAACAAATCAAGTCCCTCCCCAAATTCGCCAATCTGCCGATTGTGATTTATACCGGCAAGGAAGATTATGCAGAGGACTTGAAAAAAATTGATGGTCTTTTTACGGACCTTCTGGACAAACGCAGTACAAAAATCGAGGACCTTGCGGATACAATAAATGCTATGATCAACAAATATGAAGAACCAACCCCGCCTGACGTTGCAGCAAAGCAATCAGATGATCAGGTGAAAATTTTATTAGTTGAGGACTATAAACACTCACAAATTATTGTTACACGCCTCCTGAAGAAGAATAATTTCTCGTCAGTTGTTGTAGTGGAAAATGGAGCGGAGGCGGTTGAAAGGGTGAACCACCAAAAATTCGATCTTATCCTTATGGATATGCAAATGCCCGTAA
>CAIMOS010000077.1 GCA_903843135.1 uncultured Ignavibacteriales bacterium
TAAAGTGATCCTGTATCTGGGGAATCATCTGATCCTGTATCTGGGGAATCATCTGATCCTCTAACTGGGGATTAATCTGGTTTTTTTACGTTTTTACCTGGGGAATATCGTGGTTGTTGACAAATCAGAGGAGACCAAAAGATATCCGTCTGAAGATGTAAGTTTAATAAGTTTCCGGATGGCCGCCCCCAGATCTTTAACGTGATTAATTACATTGAGACAAAATACATACCCGTATGTGCATCCCGGGGAAAAATCTTCGATAGTTGACTGATGGAACTCCACATACGGATAATCGTCCTTGCTGAAGTGAGTCAGTTTCTGCTGATATTGCATCAAAAGAGGGTCGCACATAGTGACATTGTGGCCGGGGAAAATAAGAAATATTCCGGCAGGCCCCCCTCCTGCATCAAGAATATTTTTATCTGATGGGATATCATCAATCCCCGATTTACTGAGAAATCTTTTCCAATATGCTTTTTTTTGCAGTAAATACTCTGATTTATCCCGGCGCTTTAAGAATCTTTTCCACCACAGGATCTCAAAAAACTGAGCAATTTTCCATCGTAACACTGAGTTGTCTTCTTTCACTAATTATTTTACATTCCATATTTACGAAAAATTCGCGGGATGGGAAATAAATTCCCAACAAATAACATTTCATCACTCCGGTATTTGCAGCGCCTGTATGGGAGAATGTATAAATTTCACTGTCATTTCTGATTCAGCACCAAATTAGCTAAATTGCTTTATGAGTCTGACTTTTAATATTAGTAAACTCAAATTCTTAAATAAATTCTTCAACGAGATAATTTGCTCTTACTTTGTAATTACTACCTGACTTACCGGTGCAACGCTTATTGTGAATTTTGCCACTTTGGCGACCACTCACAGTTTAAGGACACTCCTTTTGCGGACCCTGAGGATTTTTTCAGGAACGTGAAGGAATTGCGATCTATGGGAGTCAGATTTATTGACCTTACGGGGGGAGAGCCGCTTCTGCATAAGGACATCGCATCGCTTACAAAGTTCGCCCGTCAGCTTGGGATGCAGACTAGCATCACTTCGAACGGACTCCTCTATCCAAAGTTCGCGGAATCCCTCCGGGGCAATGTGGATCTTCTTCATTTTTCACTCGACTCCCCCGACAGAGATGAGCACGATAAAATTCGCGGATTAAAATGTTTTGACGCTGTGATGTCCGGTATAGATCTGGCAAAGTCACTCGGTGAATACCCTGATATTCTTTTCACTGTAACAAATGAAACATACCAAAAACTGCCGCAGATGTATGAGATCGCAAAAGAAAAAGGCCTGGTCCTGATTGTTAATCCTGTATTTTCATATTTTGGAAATCCGGGACTGAATGATGACGCGATTTCATACCTGCAAAATTATGTAAAGGGAAAGAAGGAAATTTACCTCAATGATTCGTATCTTAAACTGCGCCTGCACGGAGGAAACGATATCAATAAACCGTCCTGCAAGGCAGTTTCAAGGGTCGTAGTCATATCGCCATACAATGAACTGATTCTCCCCTGTTACCATCTCGGCACTGAACGGGTCAAAATTGACCGCCCGATAAAAGAACTTCGAAAAACCGAAAAGATAAAGTATTTCCGAAAGATGGAAGGCAGATTCGATTTCTGCCAGGGCTGTACAATAAACTGTTACTTCGAACCGTCATTTGCCTTCCCTGTAAATTACTACGGACTGATGAGCCTGAAATCAAAATTTAGATACGGCTATCAGAAATTGTTATTACAGCCTCTTAAGAAAAAATTCAAACAATAGTCCCCTGATTCTCCCCTTAACATACTTCTCAAAACTCTTTGCGTAACTTCGCGCCTTCTTCGCGAAACTCCGCGGAACTTCTCTGAACCAGCATAGCCGAGGTTCTTAATCCTAAGTGCTGCAAAATGTTTATAATACCGGTTCAGGAAATGAATTGCTATGTA
>CAIMOS010000078.1 GCA_903843135.1 uncultured Ignavibacteriales bacterium
GGCAAACTTCGGTATCAGAGGAAACCTTACAAGTAAAGCCAGCATCAGAGTTGCTTCATTCCCGTCTATGGCCGTTGACCGCAGCGGCGGAGTTAACAACGGAACCATCTATATAACTTGGCCGCAAAAAGGTGTTGCCCCTGCAGGGACAGACCCTGACATCGTGATGATGAAATCAACAGACGGCGGAGTCACTTGGAGCACCCCTAAGAGAGTTAACGATGATCCGATTAACAATGCTAAGGACCAGTATTTTCCGTGGATGACAGTAGATCAGACCACAGGACACGTATATGTTGCTTTCTATGATAGCCGTAATACAACTAATGACAGTACCGGAGTTTATCTTGCAAGGTCAATGGACGCCGGCAACACATTTGAAAATATTCAGGTTAGCGACAGAAACTTCAAACCAAAAACTATCTCAGGACTTGCAACCGGATACCAGGGCGATTACATTGGCGTCGCTGCTCAGGCAAATGCAGTATATCCGTACTGGATGGAAGACAGAACCGGCCTTTATCAAGGTTGGATGACGAAAGTTACCTTTGGGCCGGTAATCACTCATACTGCGTTAGGTAATACGGAGAATATGGCCGGACCTTATCAGGTTGGTGCAAATATAAGTTCAAGTTTACCTCTCGTACCAAGCAAAATCTTTTTATACTGGGGTAGGAATACCGGTGGTAGCGTTACCGATTCTGTTATTATGACTTCAGTAACTGCAGACAGTTTTGTAGCTAATATCCCCGGTAACGGACAACCCGGAACTTATTATTATTATCTCTATGCTGAAGATAATACCGGTGGGTACAGCACTTATCCGGCAGGCGCTCCTTCCACGAAATTTTCATTCACTGCAAACGTCGATTCTGTTCTTCCGGTGATTGCTCATACTGCGCTGGGTAACCAGTACCGCGAAACCTGGCCTGCTGCAGTAAGCGCGAATGTAAATGATAACATCGGAGTTCAGTCCGTAGGACTTGAATATAAACTCAAGTTTAACGGGCAAATTAATTCTTTAGGTTTATCTTTATCATCAGCAGGAAATTATTCCGGAACTTTTGGTATGGATACGAGCCTTATCGCTGTGGGTGATACAATGTATTACCGGATTAAAGCAGTAGATGCGGGCACACTCCACAATACAGCTTATCTCCCGGCAAACGGTTACTATTCATTCGTTTTTGTCAGTGATAACGAAATGCCCACACTTGCTCATACAGCTCTTCGTAATCAGCCTGAGATCCGCTGGCCGGCAGTTGTTAAAGCAACCGCTACTGATAACATAGGAATTCAGTTTGTTAAGGTCGAATATGATATAAGGAATGGAGCTATAACAGGAAGTTTCAACCTCTCACCGGCCGGAAGCAATGTTTATCAGGGTTCATTCAATGTTGACACCTCTCAGATCGTAGTTGGTGATACAGTTGCATACAGGGTGATTGTGAAAGACATTTCGAATGCAGGAAATACGGTTTATAGCCCAGCGACAGGCTATCACAAGTTCACTATTATTAATACTCTGGGACTTGTACTGGTGCTTAACGATGATGATGTATTAGCGAACAGAATTTCACCAACAAAGGGAGGCACTACGGTTTCTGAAATTCCGCTCGGCGCTTCCGCAACTTTAATTGCTACTACGTTAACGGCAGCCGGTTATGTTGTTGATGTGGTTCCGTTCGCATCGGCTGATTCCAATGCATTCCCGGGTTATGATGTTGTTACTTTAGCTTCAGGCCCAAAAACTGCCGCGATGTTCGATAATCTGGCAACACGTACCGCGATTGTAAATTATACTTTGGCAGGCGGTAAGACCTATGTCGAAGGCGGTGAAGTTGGATGGATATACCGATATTCGTCAGCCACTTCTGATAAAGACCCGAACTTCAGAAGAAACGTATTACACGACAGTTCGTGGGTAAGCGATGTTTCCACTTCCATTTTGAGGAAGAGAATACCCGGGCACCCTATTTTTAATGTTCCTAACTACATTCCGGATTCTTTAGCGTTTAACATTTCTACTTACGGAGCCAGGGATGCTATGAGGATCGTTCCGAACCAGTCCGGAATATTCAAATTGAGCGGATGGTACCCAACCTATCCGGATACCGCCGGTA
Organism: uncultured Ignavibacteriales bacterium; assembly: GCA_903843135.1. Lineage (GTDB taxonomy): Bacteria > Bacteroidota > Ignavibacteria > Ignavibacteriales > Ignavibacteriaceae > JABWCL01. Next base: position 2,124 of record CAIMOS010000078.1, read on the forward strand.
TTTTGGCATATTCTCCAACAAACGATCCCGCAGTTATCAGAAATCTGACCCTGCATTTCTCTCTCTCGAATTTATCGAATCAGGAAATTGCAAAGAAGTTTATTGAAAACAGTTTCAACTATCTCGTCGGTGAAGGCGGATATATCCCCGTTGAATTGACTGCGTTTACTGCCACTTCAACTAACAATAGTGTTGATCTTGCCTGGGCGACAGCAACTGAAATCAATAACTCTGGTTTTGAAATTCAGCGTAAATCAGGCAACGGATCATTTGCCAAGGTTGGATTTGTTAAAGGCGCCGGAAATTCACTTTTCCCTGTAGAATACGGTTATAAAGACGCAGATCTGAAAGCCGGTGCATATACTTACAGGCTGAAACAGGTTGATCTTGACGGAACTTCCAAGTTCTCACCGGAAGTAAATGTTGAAGTTTCATTGCCTATGGTTTATGCTTTAGAGCAGAATTATCCAAATCCTTTTAATCCTTCATCCGTGATTAAATATTCTGTGCCAAAAGCCGGCATCGTTAATATCTCTGTATTTAATGCCCTCGGAGAAAAGGTTGCGACAATCATAAATGGTATGCACGAGGCAGGATCATTCAATGTTGAATTCAACGCCTCCAAACTCGGAAGCGGAATCTATTTCTACAGAATGGAATCCGGTGATTTCGTATCTGTGAAAAAGATGATGGTACTCAAATAATCCCGGAAAGGGATTTCAACTTTGGAGGGAGCCGAAAGCTCCCTCTTTTTTTACTATTTTGATATTTTTTCTTCCTGAATATCGCCCTTTTATTTAACTTTATATTTTACAATTTCTTTCATAATTGCTGCCAAAATGAGCCTGAGAAGTAAAACCAAATACATTTTTGTTACCGGGGGAGTAGTATCTTCTCTCGGAAAAGGAATCACTGCCTCATCACTCGGTTATCTGCTTAAACAGCGCGGTTATAAAGTTACTATTCAAAAATTCGATCCCTATATAAATGTCGATCCCGGTACTATGAATCCCACACAGCACGGGGAAGTCTATGTTACCGACGATGGCGCTGAAACTGATCTGGATCTGGGACACTATGAGAGGTTCCTTGATGCGAATATGACACAGGGAAACAACGTGACCACCGGCAGAATTTATTATGATGTGATCAATAAGGAACGGAGAGGAGATTACCTGGGCGCGACAGTTCAGGTTATACCTCATATAACTGACGAGATTAAATATCGTATGAGCCGTCTCGCGGAGATATCTGATTATGATATAGTGATCACTGAGATCGGCGGTACTGTCGGAGATATTGAAAGTTTACCCTTCATCGAAGCTATGCGACAGTTAATGCTTGAGTTGGGCAAAAAGAACACAATTACTATTCACGTAACACTTGTTCCTTATATAGCCTCCGCCGGTGAAGTTAAAACAAAACCGACCCAGCACAGCGTTAAAAAATTACTTGAACTCGGAATCCAGCCGGATATTCTTGTATGCAGGAGCGAGACAAAGCTGTCGCGTTCAATAAGAGAAAAAATAGCTTTGTTCTGCAACGTAGATGACCGGGCTGTTATTTCCGCGCACGATTGCTCAACGATTTATGAAATACCACTCGTCTTTTCACGTGAGAAACTTGATTTAATCATACTCAAATCATTGAAACTCCCGGAGAAGAAGCTTAAACTGGATGACTGGGAAAATTTTGTTGATAAAATCAAAAATCCTGAAAAAAGCGTGAACATAGCCATCTGCGGCAAATATGTAAACCTTCACGATGCGTATAAGAGTATTATGGAGGCTTTTGTTCACTCCGGCGCGGAAAATAATGCTAAAGTGAATATACGCTTTATCGATGCGGAGGAGTGTGAATCTGATAATCTCCCAAAAATATTTCATAATATTCACGCGATTCTCGTTCCCGGCGGATTTGGCGAGAGGGGAATTGAGGGTAAGATAAATACGATAAGATATGCCCGTGAAAATAAAATTCCTTTTTTCGGAATATGCCTCGGACTGCAATGTGCCGTAATTGAATTTGCACGGAATGTATGCGGCCTTTCGAAAGCCAACAGTTCGGAATTCAAGAAAGGGAAATACAGCGTAATTGATTTTATGCCGGACCAGAAGAACATTACTCAAAAAGGGGGAACGATGCGCTTAGGGTCGTATCCCTGTGTGATCTCTCAAGGTACCAAGGCATACAAAGCATACAAAAGTGAATTTATTGCCGAAAGGCACAGACACAGATTCGAGGTTAATAATCATTTCAGGCCTGTTCTCGCGAAGAACGGATTGATTTTCAGCGGATTATCACCCGATAATGAACTTGTTGAGATGATAGAGCTGGAGGATCATCCCTGGTTTGTTGGCTGTCAGTTTCATCCGGAATTGAAATCAAGAGCAACCAAGGCCCATCCGCTGTTCAGGGAATTTGTCAGGCACGCCCTGATACACAAAGCAGAAAAGGAAAATTCAAAGTAACCGGAAGATGAAATTTCGTTTTATTATTACAATTCCCGTCATCCTCATAATCCTATCTTTTGAATCAGGAAGCTTTGCCCAGGATAACAACCGCACACTTAACAACGGAATTAAAGATATCTATTCCTTCCGGATGAAGGAGGCGAATGCCTTTTTCAGTGCCTTCATCAATTCTAATCCTTCCGATCCGCGTGGATACTATTTCCTTGCCTCGCTGCATCTTTGGAAATATCTTGGGAATTCGAATTCTTCCGATTTGGAACAGTTCATAGAACTTGCCGACAGATCAATCGCAAAATGTGACAAGCTTATTTCAGAGGAGAATACTTTAGCTGATGCATTATATTTCAGGGGGAGTATGTACGGATATAAATCAATTGCCTATGGCAAGGCTGAAAAATATCTCGAGATGATCTGGGCAAGCAAGAACTGCACTTCCGATCTGAATGATGTCTTAAAAATAAATCCAAACTATTTTGATGCATACCTCGGCCTGGGCTTATTTAAGTTTGCACTTAGTCAGGTTCCGTCTTCCTTCAAGTGGGCACTTAATATGATTGGATTTGAGGGGGATATGAACCAGGGATTGGCGATGATCAGGAAAACGGCAGTCAAAGGGAAACTGGCGAAAGTTGAGGCGCAGTTTTATCTGGCTCAGATTTTGACTGACTATTATCAGTCTTATACGGAGAGCACCGCATTATTGAAGGATCTCACGAATAAATATCCCGGGAATCTGCTTTTTCAATATTCCTATGCTGTCATCAATATTAAGAAACGGGATCTTAAACCCGCGGAAAAAAATCTGAAAAGCATTGTTGAGAACAAAGATAAAAGTTTCAGCCAGATTGGTTCGTTTTCTTATTTCCTGCTTGGCGATGTTAATTATTTCAGGAATGATTATGATCAGGCAATTCGGAATTATAACAGTTTTTTAGCTTCAACCACGTCCAGGGAATATTCCGGGATAGCATCACTGAGGATTGCATTGAGCTATGAGATGACGGGGGATTCATTCGCAGCAAAAAGATACTACGAGAAAATTGTTAAATCAAACTGGTCAAATGAAGAGGATCTTTATGCTAAAAGGAAATCTATTCAATATTTGAAAAGGAGGCCGTCACAGAGCGAACTCGAAGTATTGAAGTTCCAAAATATGCTGGAGGCCGGCAGATATTCAGTTATAATAGATTCCCTTCCCGGAATTATCGAAAAAATTCCTTCCGGGTATGTCAGAGGAACTGCGGCGCTTGTTTTAAGTGATGCAGCTTTTAACTCGGGTAACTATAAAGAAGCATTTGATTACGCGTTATCCGCGGTACAGAGCAACAGTGAATCCGAAAGCTGGATTGTTCCTTATGGCAATTATTATGCAGCAAAAGCCTTATATCAGTCAGGGAATAAAGTCAGAGCATACGAATTTCTTGAGAAGGCTGAGGACATCAGGGAGTATGATTTTATCTCCAGGCTCAAGCCTTTACTGGCGCATCTTCGGAATAAATTCTCTGAACAGAGTTGAGCAATAAATTGATGCGGTTATGCGTTTTCGTTTCGGGCCGCGGTTCTAATCTGCAGGCGATTCTGGAGAGTGAGCTCCTGAAGGGGAAGGTGCGCGTGGAATTAGTTGTCAGCGATAAACCGGAATGTAAAGCTTTTGAAATTGCTCAAAAACATAAAATAAACTATGTTTCCGTTCGCGAAATTGAAAAATCTGGTTTCGTGACTTATGATCAGCTACGGGCACGCCTTGAGAAGGAAGAAATAGATCTTATTATATTGGCAGGATTCCTGAAAAAAATTCCGGAACAAATGTCTAAAAGGTATGAAGGTAAGATCATCAATATTCATCCTGCTTTACTCCCTTTTTTTGGCGGACAGGGAATGTACGGTATGAATGTTCATACGGCAGTGTTTAATTCCGGGATGAAAATTTCCGGGGCAACCGTACATTTTGTTAATACTGAATATGACCGGGGAATGATAATTGCCCAGAAAGCCGCGGATATTTCCGACGCTGCTTCACCGGAAGAAATTGCAGAAAAAGTTCTGAAAATTGAACATACATTATTGCCTGAAGTTATCCATTCAATGGCCGACAACAGAGTACAAATAGTAAATAACCGAGTTTATATAATTAAAAATTCTAATTGAAGATTTGAATAAAATCGCTTTACTTAGTGTTTCCGATAAGACCGGAATTGAGTTACTCGCCGGACATCTTGCACAGTCCGGCTATCAGGTGCTTGCCACAGGTAAAACATTTTCCGTGCTGGAATCTGCCGGTATTCCCGTGAGTGAGGTTTCATCTTATACGGGATTTCCAGAAATATTCGGCGGGCGCGTGAAAACACTGAACCCTTTAATACTTGGCGGTATCTTATTCCGCCGCGATAATGAAGGAGATTTGAAGCAGGCAGCCGGGCACAAGATTGACGATATTGACGTTGTTTGCGTGAATTTATATCCGTTTCAAAAGGTGGCAGCAAATCCGGATGCAGATGTTGATGAACTTATCGAAAATATTGATATTGGCGGACCCAGCCTCATCAGGGCTGCAGCCAAAAATAACGCCTCAGTCTCTGTATTAACTTCTCCCTCTCAATACGCAGAATTTATTGAACGGAGTAAAAACGATACGGTTACTTCTGAATACAGGAGAATGCTGGCTGTCAGGGCCTATGAAGTTACTGCGAATTATGATGTTGCGATCAGTAATACACTTGCGGATAAATTCAGTAGCAAGAAAAGTTACTTCAGTTTTAGTCAACCGATAGCTGATACTCTGAGATATGGAGAGAATCCTCACCAGCAGGCTTTTCTTTCGGGCGGCTTTAATTCGTTATTCGAAAAATTCCACGGTAAAGAACTTTCGTATAACAACATTCTTGATATCAATTCTGCTTTTGAGATCGTGAGGGAGTTTGATGAACCCGGTTGTGCGATCATCAAGCACAACAATCCCTCAGGTGCAGCAGTACATAGTTCATTAATGGCAGCGTATAAATCAGCGCTTGAGTGTGATCCTGTCGCTGCGTTTGGAGGTATTGTTGCTGTAAACCGTGAAATTGACGGTCAATTAGCAGGGACATTGAATGAGATATTTCTGGAAGTAATTTGCGCCCCTTCGTTTTCTGAGGAAGCGCTTGCCGTTTTAAGAAAAAAGAAAGACCGCAGGCTTGTACTGATAAAAGACATACAGCACAAAGAATCCTCGAATGTGAGAAGTGTCGCGGGCGGTTTTCTTGTTCAAGATGACGATTATTTAAGTGATGATTTTGAAAATCTTAAGGTTGTCACCAAAAAAGCTCCTACTGAAGATCAGGTTAAAGATTTGAAATTTGCCTGGATAATCGCGCGTTACGCAAAGTCAAATTCTATAGTATTTGTAAAAGACCGGCGGACAGTAGGAATCGGTGCCGGACAGGTTTCAAGAGTGGACGCGGTTAAAGTTGCTGTAATGAAAGCAAAACAGTTCGGATTAACTCTGGAAAATTCGATTGTTGCCTCCGATGCCTTCTTCCCGTTTCCCGACGGACTGGAAGAGTGCGCAAGAGGAGGAGCCTGCGCGTTTATTCAACCGGGAGGTTCTGTCAGAGATGAAGAGGTTATCAATGCTGCTGATAAACTGAAAGTTAGTATGGTATTCACCGGTAAAAGACACTTTAAACACTAAGAGGACAGATGGGATTTTTCGATTTATTATCTTCTGATATCGCAATGGACCTTGGCACTGCCAACACCCTTATTTATGTAAAAGGGAAAGGAATAGTGCTGAACGAACCTTCTATTGTAGCTTTTGATAAAAACACAAAAAAAATTATTGCTCTTGGCAACAAGGCAAAGGAAATGCTCGGAAAAGAGCACCGTGAGATTAAAGTTACACGCCCGATGAGGGACGGAGTAATTGCCGATTTCGAAATTGCCGAAGGTATGATGAGGGCCTTTATAAAACAGGCTAGCTCCAATACGTTTACTTCAAAGAGAGTGATTGTGGCAGTTCCAAGCGGAATTACGGAAGTAGAAAAGCGGGCGGTACGTGACAGCGCCGAACACGCAGGAGCGAAAGAAGTGCATCTGATCGCGGAGCCGATGTCCGCCGCTATAGGAATTGGTCTTGATGTTGATGCGCCGCTGGGAAATATGATCATTGATATTGGCGGCGGTACGACGGAAATTGCGGTAATTGCACTTTCCGGCATTGTTACCGAAGAGTCTATAAGAATTGCGGGGGATGAGATGAACTATGCAATTATGAAGTTCTTTAAGAATAATCATAATATTCTTATTGGTGAGAAAACTGCCGAAGCCATCAAGTGTGAGGTTGGTTCAGCGATGCCGCTCAGAGAAGAATTGACAATCCAGGTAAAGGGCAGAGACCTTGTTGCCGGAGTTCCCAAAACGACAGAAGTATCTTCTGTTGAGATCCGCGAAGCGCTCAACGAAGCTGTTACTCAGATAATTGATGCAGTCCGGCAGTCTCTTGAAAGGACACCACCGGAATTGTCGGCTGATATACTTGACCACGGCGTAATGCTTTCAGGCGGCGGTGCATTGCTTAAGGGTCTGGATGAACGTATTAAAATGGAAACCAACCTGCCGGTACACGTATCGGAAGATCCGTTAACTGCAGTAGTCCGCGGCGCAGGCAAAGTTTTAGAAAACATGAATCACTATTCAAGAGTGCTGATCCGTAATCGCAGATATTAATGCTTAGCTTATTACGCTATCTCTGGTATAATTATAAGAATTATTTTGTACTCGTTTTTTTCATTGCGGTCAGTGTAAGTTTACTTACGTTAAATGAATCACCCCGTGTAAAAAACTTCAGATCCTTTTCTTTCGGAATCTTTTCTGTTTCTACAAGTTTTTTGTCTTCATTTTTCTTTACTGAATCCAGGGACGCTGAAAACCGGGAGCTTAGAGAAAAGAATGCCCGGTTAATGATTGAATTGAACAAATTGAGGGAATACAAAAGGATTGCCGGTGATATTGCAGGATTAAAAAAAGTTGCTGATACATCCTCCCACGAACTTATTCTGTCTAAGATTACCTACAAAGTTTATATGGGGACACAATTAAATCTCAATATACGTAATGGACGAAACGAAGGTATCGAACCTGGAATGCCCGCTATTACTCATAATGGATTAGTGGGGATAGTGAAGGAGACAAGTGAAGATTACTCAGTGATCCGTACAATTAAAAATTCTAATTTGCGTCTGGTAATAAGAAACTCCGGAGACGGTTCCCAGGGAATACTGAGATGGAGCGGGAGCGATTTACTGGTCACAAATCTTCCCAAAACCGCTATCGTAAATATCGGCGATGTTTTCACTACAAGCTCTATCAGCTCAATAATTGATCTTCCGCTTAGTATCGGTAGGGTAAAAAAGATCCTGAATCCTGAAGAGGGAATTTTTAACGACATACTGATTCAGCCATCGGTTGATGTTGATAAGATCGATTATGTATTCATAGTCAAACACGTCCCTTCAAAAATTAAACGTGATATTGAATTGAATTTTTACAGGAACAGATGATACTGCGATTATTGCTTCCTCCGTTTATTTTTATACCTATTATGATCGCACAGATCTATTTTATTCCTATCATTGAAATATCAGGAATTGTACCGAATCTCCTGATAATACTCATTGCTTACTATACTCTTCAGGAGGGACAGCTTTTTGGTATGGTTTTTGCATTTTTTGTCGGGTTTATTTTTGATCTTTCGACAGGAAGTATCATAGGCGCATCAATGCTTTCGGGAGTAATTGCGGCTTTTTCCCTGGGATTTTTTTATAATGAGAATAAAGCCGACAGTTACATCCGTAATCCGTTTTTTCCTCTGTTCGTTCTCTTGGGCTGCTTCATTAACTCAGCCATTTTTAATCTTATCGCAAATTTTAATGTAAATCTCTCGTTCTCTGCAATAATACTTTTCAGTGCTTTTTTACCGGCGCTATATACTGCTTTTCTTGGGGCAGTCGCAGCACTGATCTTTGATGGTTTGGGAGTGCGTAAAAGAATTGGTTAATTTTGCCGCGCTCTCGCGCCAGCGAATTTTTATCTTCGGAATCTCAATAGTAATAGCTGTTTTTGTAATCAGGCTGTTTCAATTGCAGATAATTAATTATGACGAGAATGTTGAGAGGTCTTCCGGGAACAGTATTAAGGCCATTGAGCAAATCCCGTTACGCGGTGTTTTCTATGACCGTAATATGGAGCTTTTGGCTCAGAATTCACCGACTTATTCAATCAGAATTACGCCTTCAGAATATGACACGAGTGATAATTCTATACTCGAGGCAGCCCTGGACCTTGACAGAGGTACGATTAAAAATATACTTAAGAAGAACAGGATTTATAGCAGGCACATTCCCATCAGAATAAAAAGGGGAGTGGACATAGAGGCCATATCCTGGATAGAGGAGAATTTTGAAAATCTCAATGGCGTCGATTATATAATAGAAATGCAGCGGACCTATCCCGGCGGAGTAAATGGCGCTCACCTTTTTGGATTCTCAAAAGAGATTACTCCTTCACAGCTGAAAAAAGATTCCTTTTATGTTCCGGGGGATCTGACGGGATATACCGGAATAGAAAAGACTTACGAAAAAGTTCTCAGGGGAATAAAGGGTTACACTTATATACTTGTTGACTCGAAAAGGAGAGAGGTCGGAAGATATAAGGAGGGTAAAAATGATGTCACATCTGTAAAAGGCAAGGACCTTGTGCTTGGGATCGATGCGAAAATTCAGAAAATTGCTGAAACCGAACTAGCCGGTAAAAGCGGTGCGGTTGTTGCCGTTGAACCTGAAACCGGTGAAATACTCGCCCTGGCAAGTGCGCCTTCTTACGACTTAAATATGTTTTCCTACCGCACTCCCAGGGAATACCTTGAACAGCTGGCAAAAGATAAATTAAAACCTCAATACAACCGCGCTACTATGTCCGCGCATCCTCCCGGATCTACATTCAAAATTTTATGTGCTCTGGCCGCGCTAGATCTCGGAGTGATTGATGAGAATACAACCTTGTATTGCGGCGGGGGATATACTTTCGGAAGATTTTTCAAGTGTCACGGTGCACACGGATCAATAAATGTAGTTCAAGCGATAGAGAAATCGTGCAATTCTTTTTTTTATCAATTGATCTTTAAAATAAAGCTGGACCGTTTAAAGGAATACGCAACGCAGTTTTATCTGGGTAAAAAATTCCAGAGCGATTTCAAGGAAGAAGTTGCGGGGTTAATTCCGAATTCCAGATATTACGAAAAAATTTACGGACCCGACTGGCCACGGGGAATTCTGGTGAGTTTGGGAATCGGGCAGGGTGAGATAAGCACAACTCCGCTTCAATTAGCTTTTTTTACTGCTTTAGTAGCGAATAACGGTAAGTCCCATCTTCCGCATATTGTCAAAGGATTCCTGGACGAGCACAAGAAACTGCACGTAAATAATTCTGCTCCGTTAAATATCAATATCAAAGAAGATATATTTAAAATTGTTAAAGAGGGAATGTATCTTGTTGTGAACGGAGCAGGGACAGCTTCAAATGTCAGGTTGCCGAACATCAAAGTAGCCGGTAAGACCGGAACGGCACAGAATCCGCACGGTAAGGACCATTCGTGGTTCGTTGGCTTTGCCCCTTTCGAGAAACCTAAAATCGCAGTGTGTGTTATAGTAGAGAATGCTGGTTATGGGGCAACTTATGCGGCTCCGATTGCCAGGAAAATGATTGAAACGTATCTTGAGACCGATTCGGTTAAGACCTTACCCAAAACGACTGAATTCACTTCCGGCAGATATTAATGCGCGCTCAATACGATTACAGAGATAAATTTGATTTCGTGTTATTCACTGCTGTTTCGATATTGATCGTGATCGGACTGGCGGCGATCTATTCTTCCACACAGAATACTGTAAACGAACAAAATTCTATTTATAAACAATTAGCTTTTTGGCTGGTTTCACTTTTCGCTTTTTCGTTTGTATACTCAATTCCCCTGCAGACAATCCGGTCGTTCACGATTCCGTTATACCTGACAACAATTTTGCTTCTGATCATTGTACTTTTTCTGGGAAGAGTTGCAGGGGGAGCAAAGAGCTGGATTCCGATCGGCCCCTTTTCTCTGCAACCTTCAGAATTTGCGAAGATATCAACTCTTCTTGCGCTTGCATCATACTTAAGTAAACCGACTACCGATATCGATTCATTCAAAGACCTGGGGTATGCCATTGCGATCGGGATGGCGCCGGTTTTGCTTATTCTTTTGGAGCCCGATCTGGGAAGCGCGCTCGTATTTATAAACCTGGTGTTGTTGCTCATTTTTTGGAAGGGGATATCCCTATTCGGGCTTTTTGTAGTATTAAGTCCCGCAGTAACAGCGCTTGCAGCTTTATTCGGTACACCATTCCTTCTTGCTGTCCTTGGGTTAATAGTTTTTGTACTCCTGATTGTCCGCAAAGATATTTTCTTCAGCGGGTCCATTTTTGCATTAAATTTATCCGCAGCGTATTTTGTTGACGAATTGTACTCGATACTAAGTCCGCACCAGCAAAAAAGGATTATGTCATTTATAGATCCCGGAGCGGATCCTCTTGGCAGCGGCTATAATTCTCTACAGGCGATCATCGCAGTAGGAAGCGGGGGATTTTTAGGACAGGGATTTCTCTCCGGGAACCAGACACAGTTGCAGTTTATTCCAGAACAATGGACGGATTTTATTTTTTGCGTAATCGGAGAGGAGAAGGGATTTATCGGAAGTCTGATTGTGATTTCACTTTACACAATTATCTTTTTCCGGCTGATGAAAATTGCCCGAATTTCAAAGGATGAGTTCTCAAGTATGCTTCTGATAGGCATACTCATCGTTATTTTCACTCACTTTTTTATTAATATCGGGATGGTATTAGGCCTTCTGCCGGTAATCGGTATCCCTTTACCGTTTTTAAGTTACGGGGGCAGTTCACTTTTGTCGAATATGATTATGTTGGGGCTGGTAATGAACATTTATAAAAATTTAAAGATTTAATTTATGTCAGCACAGGAAAAATTTTCATCCGCAGTAAATTCGGGCAAGCATATATGCGTAGGGTTAGACACCGATATTACGAAGATCCCTTCATACCTGCATAAATGTTCCGATCCGATATTTGAGTTTAATGCCGCCATCATTGAAGCTACTTCTGAATTAGCGGCGGCATATAAAATTAATCTTGCCTTTTACGAACGATACGGAATTTCCGGTATTGAGAGTATGTTGAAAACAATTGAAGCAATTCCGAATCATATCATAGTGATTGGTGACGGGAAGCGCAATGATATAGGAAACACCGCGGCCCAATATGTTATCTCCCTTTATGATCAATATGAGTTCGATTGTGCCACTGTAAACCCCTATATGGGTTCGGATTCCGTGATGCCGTTTTTAGATTACAAAGATAAGATCAGTTTTATTCTGACTTTGACCTCAAATCCCGGTGCATCTGATTTTGAGAAACTTATTTTGAGTAACGGAAAACCTATGTATCAAACCGTCTTAGAAAAAATCAATCTTTGGAACAGCAACGCGAATTGCGGATCAGTGTTCGGAGCAACTCAGATAGAGGAACTTAAAGAATGCGCCGGTATGCTCAAAAATTTATATACCCTGGTCCCGGGTGTCGGGGCGCAGGGAGGCGATCTGAAATCTGTTCTGGGTGTATTCAAACAAACAGATAATCGCAATTTTATTATCAATATGAGCCGTAATATTATTTATGCTGATTCAGGGGAAGACTTTGCAGATCATTCGAATAAGGTGCTGTTAAAAGTTAATTCTGAGGTTGAAGAATTCTACAATAACTAATGGGATTTATTTCTTAGTTTTTGCAGCATATAATCCAAACAACCGAAGCCGAACTAATGGCGGGACTTTGAGACCTGACAATAGTTATCTTAGATCTTACAGAATTATTTTACTTTAGAAAAGCATCTAATCCTGCAGCCCTGATTCTACCTCCTTCAATTTAGTTAGTATATAAAAATATTGTGTTGCCAAATTGGAATTTTCTAATTGTGAAAAAAGTGGTAACTTTATATGGTTATTTCGCAGATATGAAGAAAAAACAAGTAAATCGCTCTTCTGAATGGTTGAATTATGATAACATTCAGCCGATAGCAGTGTACCACCGCGATCCGAAAGGTTTACGTGTGGATGCAGAGTTAGCTTGTCCTTTACTAAAAAATATAACCACTGATTCACAGGAACTTACCCTTGCAGTTTCGGTCCCTGAGTTAAACCATCCTGTAAATCTTTATTTGTACGCTAATGGCCGTAAATACGATTTGTATTACAATGTAAAGCCTGGTGAGTACGTATTTAAGGGACCGGAAAAAAGTCGCTGGAAAATAATTGAACTTTTTTATGTAAGTGGGTTTAGAAGATCATCATCATTATTGATAGAACAAATTTGAGGTAAGTATGAAAATCTCCGGAGAGATTCCTGAAAAATATCTCGCTGAGATCTGGAAAGAACAAAGATTTGTAAAGGAAATCGTTACAGAAGAAGGGGATGTGATTAATGTTATTTTTGTGGGAGATGAAAATGTTGAAGTCGGGGGCCCGGATTTCCGGAACGCACGCATTAAAATCGGTAATGTCACTTATGTCGGTGATATCGAAATCGATACCCGGCACTCAGACTGGAAAGCCCACGGCCATAACGTAAATAAGCGATTCAATAAAGTAATTCTCCACGCAACTTATACAAACGAACCAAATCATCAGGCCGTTTATTCTCAGGACGGCCGAAGAATCCCATCCTTCAGTATCTCCAGGTTTATAGACGCGCAGTTGATCGAACAACTCAAAGGCCGGGAAAGTCACGAAGAAGATACAAAAACGCATAAAATTCACTGTAATCATTTGGCTCAGATAATGGATGATACTGCCAAGTACGAATTTTTATTTGAGCTTGGTTTGAACAGGTTTAAGCATAAAAGCGATAAGATGATTGCGCGTCTGAAGGAATTACTTTATCTCGATTCCCTTAAATTGAAAGAACCTGTAATCAGATATGAAGTGCCTGAAGAGTATCTGAATAAAAGTTTTACATACACAGAACTGAATAACAGGAAGGCGTGGGAGCAGCTTTTCTATGAGGGAATTTTTGAAGCCCTCGGATATTCCCAGAATAAAGCGATTATGCGGAAGCTAGCTGAATCTGTGGATATGCACTTCTTCTATCTGATTAAAGAAGATGACAATCTGATTCATACAATCGAAAGTCTTCTGTTCAACGCTTCCGGACTTCTGCCTCAATTTAATTATGAGAACAAATCCGAGATATCCGATTATGTCAGAAATCTGCACGAAAAGTGGCTGAATCTCAGGAAAATTTATAACGGCAGGACTTTCAGCCCGGAGGACTGGCATTTCTTCAAGTTGCGGCCCCAAAACTTCCCAACAATAAGGCTGGCAGGCGGCGCAAGAATTATATTCAAAATATTGCGTCAAAATCTCATCGGACAGATTATAAAGAAATTTGAAGAAATATTTAATTATAGCGTACTGACCAACTCCATCAAATCACTTCTTATTATTCACGCGGACGGCTACTGGGCAAAGCATTATGTGTTTGAAAAGAAGAGCGAGGATGATATTAAATATTTCGTGGGCAGCAACCGTGTCGATGAAATTCTTGTGAATGTTATCCTTCCGTATGTGTATGTCTATTTTGAGATATTCGATAAGAAGAAGAATGCGCAGAAAGTTCTTAAAGTTTATTCTGAAATCTCCCTCGACACGGATAACAGCCTGGTAAAGGAAATCTCGGATTCCCTTCAGATAGATTTAAGAAGCAAGAAAAGCATTATTTATCAGGGAATGATAGAATTGTTCCGCAATTATTGTTCGAAAGAGAAATGCACAGATTGCAAAATCGGCGATTTTGTATTTAATGAATCGAATTAATTGCTGGAAGATAAATTTTTAATTTCATCCCTTAATTTGGCGGCCCGTTCATAATCTTCCTGTTCCAAAGCCTCCCGCAGTTTTGTCTGAAGTGCGGAGATTTTCGCCTCTTTTGTAGATGATGTCTGCTCACCTTTGGATTCCTGAAAGGGCATCGAATCACTGCCGGTATCTCCATCTTCGGCAGAAGTTACAAATCCTGCGGCTTCGAGCACTGATTCAGCAACGTAAATCGGAACACTTGCGCGAAGCGCCAGCGCGATCGCGTCGCTTGGCCTGGCGTCGATCTCATTCGTAAGTGAGGATACTTCAATAATTATCTTCGCATAGAAAGTATTATCCCTCAACTCGCTGATTATCACCTCCAATACACTAGCGTTAAGGTTTTCGATCAGAGACTTAAGCAGATCGTGCGTGAGGGGTCTGGGGGGCTTCATACCCTCAAGTTCTAATGCAATTGCCTGGGCTTCGAATTGCCCGATGATGATCGGAAGTCTCCGGTTGCCCAAAACTTCTTTCAGCAAAAGGGCGTAAGCGCCCCCTGTGGAGGCGCTTGAAGATAATCCTAATATTTCACATTCAACTTTTTGCAATTTTACCTCTAAGATTTCACTCTTTTTATTTCTTCGGTCAGCAGAGGCAATATCTCGAAGAGGTCTCCGACAATACCGTAGTCAGCCACACTAAAAATCGGGGCGTCCTTGTCTTTGTTAATCGCTACGATGAATTTGGATGAGGACATCCCTGCCAAATGCTGAATAGCTCCGGAAATACCGCAGGCGAAATAAAGAGTAGGTGACACAGTTTTTCCCGTTTGGCCAACCTGCTCTCCGTGCGGCCTCCAGCCTGCATCCACCACAGCGCGGGAGGCTCCAACGGCGGCTCCCAGTGTGTCAGCAAGAGTTTCGATAAGCGGAAAGTGTTCAGGGCCCTTCATTCCGCGGCCGCCGGAAACTATGATATCCGCCTCTGAAACATCCATTTTCCCGGAAGCTTTTTTGAGTTCTGATACTTTTATTGCCAGATTATTGTTCGCGGAATCTTTTCTGACAGTTTCCAGGTCAGGGGATGAGCCCGGCGTAACAACAGGGAAGACATTTGGACGAAGAGAGAATATTTTAATCTTCGTTAAAACCTGGAACTGTTGCAGTGCCTTACCAGCAAAAATCGGACGTGTGGCAATGAACTCCTGGCCTTCAGAAGTAAGGTCTACGCAATCCATTCCAATACCTGCTTCAAGCCGTACAGAAATTCTCGGGGCAAGATCCTTACCTAACAGAGTGTTCGCGAAAAATACTAATGTGGCCGTTTCTTCTTTACAAATATTCGCAAAAATCTCGGCATAGGCTGAGGCTGAATAAAGATTAAGTTCAGGTGATGTAACGTGGATGATCTTCCTGACACCGGTAGCGGAGATTTTATCATAAGAATCAAATGTACCTCCGACAAGTACGGCTATGGATTTTTTATTAGACTTATCAGCTAATTTCACGCAGACGGAAAGCGCCTCCAGAGATGCTTTCTTGATTTCATTTTCTCGTTGTTCGATGAATGCAATAACTGTTTCTGTGCTCATTATAATACCTTCGCCTCTTCTTTTAATAATCTGACTAATTCTTTTACTCCGCCGGCATCCGAACCAAGAATCTTTCCTGAACTTTTTCCTTGCGGACTCAGATACTTTAAAACATTTATGCGGGAATCAGTAAAAACAGCTTCCTTCTCTGCGATTGTTTTCTTTTTAGCTGCCATAATCCCTTTAAGGGAAGCATAACGGGGCTCATTAAGCCCCTTCTGTGCAGTTATAATGGCAGGTAGGGCAGTAACGACCACTTCACGTCCGCCTTCAATTTCACGTTCAGCTTTAATCTCAGTACCGTTGATTTCCAGACTTACACAGTTGGTTATACAGTTCATCCCCAGCAGCTCGGACAACATTTGTCCGACCGATCCGCTGTCAAAGTCAACTGACTGTTTTCCGAGGAACAATAATTCTAAATTCAGCGCTTTAATCTCTTCAGCAAGGTTTTTGGCTACGGAAAAGGAATCAAGTTCAAGTTCCGTTTTTATGTGGACCGCCTCATCAATACCCGTCGCGAGCGCTTTACGGAGGGACTCCTTGACAGTATCTTTACCTAACGACAGAGCGTAAGTGGTTCCGCCTGATTTTTCCTTTGTCTTCAGCGCTTCTTCCATAGCAAATTCATCATATGGATTGATAATGAAAGGTACCCCGGTATAATCAATTCCGGAGTGATCTTCAGAAAGTTTTATTTTAGAGGCCGTATCAGGTACGTGGCTTATACAAACGCCGATATTCATTAATTCTCCTATCGTTAGAATAAAATAATTTGATTAATAATATACAAGGCAGAAAAATCAAAGTAAACAGGAAACCGATTTTTTACTATATTTTGATATTAAGAGTTTTACGATTTGGACCAGCAAAAAACAAATATTAAGCCGGAATTTGAAGAAGAATTAGGCATATCCCTTGCCTGCAGGGTCGTATTGTACAATGACGACTGGCACACCTTTGATGAAGTCATTAATCAGATAATTAAAGCCACGAAATGTCCTTTTGAGCAGGCCCGTACGCTTACATTTGAAGTGCACGTAAAGGGGAAGGCGATAGTCCATTCAGGCGACATAAAGGAGTGCCTCGAAGTTTCATCGGTTCTTCAGGAGATTGGGTTGCACACTCAGATCGTTACAGACTGAATAAAAATTTCTTACCGGTGTTAAATATTCTCTATTGCTTTTAAATATAATATAAGCTAAATTTGTTGTTTATAGTTGCGGAAGTGGCGAAATTGGTAGACGCGCACGTTTGAGGGGCGTGTGAGGCAACTCGTGTGGGTTCAAGTCCCATCTTCCGCACCATCCTATTCACTTACAAACGGATTTATTCAATGAATTCAAAAGTGTTGTCTTTGTTCGTTATTTTTTCGCTGCAGTTGTTTTCCCAGACAATGGATCCTGCTGCCAATACTTATTACAGATTAGGCAGTGAAAAAATAAAGGCCAAAGACTTTCAGAACGCCGTTGCATACTACGATTCCGCTCTCCTAACATCTCAGGATCACCGGATTTTTTATTATAAAGGCATTGCATTAAGAATGCTTGAGCGCAATAATGACGCAATCGCTGTTTTTAATGAGTGCATAAAAGTTAATCCGAATTACGACCAGACTTATAACGCACTTGGCAGCGCTTACTATGTTACAAACAATATGGATTTGGCAATAGCAAATTTCAAGAAGTTTATTGAAATCACGACTGACACTGCCAGAGTTGAAAAAGTCAGGGAATATATCGGCAAAGCGTATACTAAAATCGCCATAGAAAATCTCGGCAAACGCAATCCGACTTTGAGTATCGCAAATCTTGATGAGGCTAAAAATTACAATAAAATTGATGATATAAGTTCGTACTATGCCAAAGCTTATACTTTGATAGCCACTGATCTCATTAGTCGTAATTCTATGGATAGCGCTACTTATGCCCTTGATAAAGCTGTTGAGTACAATAAATCTGACTCAATCTATTATGCCAAATCATATTGTCAGATAGCCTCCGAACTTATTAACCGGAACTCTTATGACAGCGCGAATAAGGTGATCGAAAAAGCACTCGCCCTGAACCAGTTGGATATTGCCTACCTTTATCTGGCTAAATTAAACACAAAGACTGAAAATTGGGACGCAGCGATCGCTAATTCCGAGAAAGCGCTTAGCCTGAAATCAAACATTTCTATCGGCGGCCCTAATTTGTATCTTGGTATCTCCTACAGGGCTAAAGGTGATAAAGCAAAAGCGAAAAAATATCTAATTATAGCGCAGACCGACGAGAAATATAAGAAGTCGGCTGAGGCTGAGTTGCAAAAGATTAAATAAGTAAAAAGCCCTCAGTTTAAGAGGGCTTTTTAATGACCATTATGATTCCAACATATAAATTGAAATACATAATTGTTTTAATCTTTTTAAATTTAATAACTCTACAGGTGAAGGCTCAAATTTTGCCTTCACCATCAAAAATATCTTCTCCGGATGCCGGCTTCATCACGGATCTGACTAAAGTAAAGAATGTCAGCCCTGCTTCCTCAGCAGAGAGTGAAAATTATCTCTTTTCTCTCGCGGTAACTTATTTCTATCAGAATAATTATTCGTTCGCAAAAAGATATTTTCAACTCTTTTTATACAATACTGCATTTTCTGTTTACCGTCCCGAATCTCTATATAAACTTGCGATGTCACATTTCTATATGGGCGAATACGAAAATTCGAGGGAAGTATTTATTTCTCTGATCGAACAATACCCTGAGTACTTTTTGCTTGGCCAGGTTCAATTTTATATTGCCGAGAATTATCGCCTCGAAAAAGAGTACCCGGAGGCTGTTAAGTGGTATGACGAATCGATCGCAAATAAAAAATCCAATCCCCTGATTGATAAATCTTTTTTTAACAGGGGAATCTGTTTAGAAGAAATGCGGGAATATCAGTCTGCAATA
>CAIMOS010000079.1 GCA_903843135.1 uncultured Ignavibacteriales bacterium
CCGTCACGCCATTACATCAAATTGTTTTATTTAATTGATCAATTGGCCGTGTAGCGGCGGCTCGCGAGCCGCCCCTGCCGAAATATCGTGGTGCCGTGGAAAGCACAGATTCGAAATAAACCGCGTTGTATTAGCCCGCATCGTCACGAGGACAACACGCGAGTTGTCCCAACGTGAACTCGTCAAATTATTTTATAACAATTGGTTGTGTAGCGGCGGCTCGCGAGCCGCCCCTGCCGAAATATCGTGGTGCCTTGGAAATCTCAGATTCGAAATAAACGGCGTTGTATTAGCCCGCATCGTCACGAGGACAACTCGCGAGTTGTCCCTACGGGCGGACGGCCTGCAATGAAATCAGGCGGTTCTATTTTTGCAGAACAACATATTCATACGGCGCCAGCGTCATCAATGATGAAACGATTACCGGGTATCCGGTGAACGCATCATCCCACGCGGCGCTTCTTAACAGCGCCGGAACGCTGAAATTTATTGTGCTGTTCCGCGTATTAACGATCACCGCAACTTCCTTATTCTGATATGTTTTCCGGAAGCAAACAACGGCATTATCCGGGAAGGTTTCAAGCGTTCCTTTTTTCAGCGCGTCAGAAGAACCGTAAAAATTAAATATTTTTTTATATGCAATCATCATATCAGGATTCTGCAGCCAGTTGACCGCCTGCCTTGTGAAAAACGGGACCTGGTTAGGCGTTCCCACTTCCTGGCTGCCATAGATCAGAGGCACACCGCCAAGATACGCGGTTATCACAGAAGCCGCCAGCGCGCCGGACTTACCATTGAACAATGTTATGGGAGTTGCATCCCAGGCAGACTCATCGTGATTACTTGTAAACCTGAGCTTCCTCCTGCCGGCCGGGACACTATTATTCTCATTTGTGTTTACGGTAAACACAGTGGATGCATTATAATTGTATCTGAAAATATTTTTGAGGTTGCCGTAAAAATCCCATCCGAAATTCATCTGAAACCCGGCAGTAAAATGGTCCGCGCGGCTTCCTTCGGCAAGGAATATTAATTTCCTGCCCGTCAGAACATTCAGGGTGGTTATTGCCTGCTGCCAGAAATCATAAGGGACCATATCAGCCGCGTCGCATCTGAAGCCGTCGATATTGGCGGCGAGTATCCAGTACTTCATCGCGTCTATCATAGCAGCGCGCATATTCAGGTTATTGTAATTTAAGTCGGCAACATCGGCCCAGTTGGTTCCGGCAGGACTGATGATGTTTCCAAAAGCATCTTTAGTGTACCAGTTCGTGCTGTCAATCCAGGGGTTGTCCCACGCGGTATGGTTCGCGACCCAGTCAATTATTACTGCCATATTTCTGCTGTGGGCGCCGTCCGCCAGTTTTCTCAGATCAGCAAGAGTTCCGAACTCAGAATTCACTCCCGTATAATTTCGTACGCAGTAGGGGGAGTTAACGGTTTTTAATATTCCGATTGGGTGGATTGGCATCAACCAGATTACATTCACGCCGAGCGCCTTTATTGAATCGAGGCGGTTTATAACTCCCTGGAAATTTCCTGAAGCGCTGAACGCCCGCTGGTTTACTTCGTACATTACAATATCCCCGGTGGAGGGCACGTTAGCAAAAGGGGTTCCGTAGCTGGTTGAATTGCCCTGATCGGCAGGATTATCCTGCTCTTTACAGGAATTAATAAGCAGAGCGAAGAAGAGAATAAGGAACTGGTATTTATATGATTTCATTGAGCTGAATATTTATGGTTAATCATCACACCTAAAATATAACATCGGCCTGTAAATATCAGCAATAAAAAACCCGCCGGGAAGCGGGTTCTTAAAATTTTTAAGAAGGCGGGTTCCCGCAGTATCAGGAGTATTATTTCGGGTTGTGCGGTTTGATGTAAAAAAAAATTGCATTACCGCAGCCAAATTAGCAGAACACCTGTAAAAGAATTTTAATCCTTCACCGCGGCAGTTTTCAGCGGAAGTTGGAACCAAAATGTACTTCCTTCGCCCAATTTGCTCTCAACGCCGATTTGTCCGTCCATCAGCGCAATCAGTTTTTTTACCACTGAGAGCCCGAGGCCAATTCCGTCTGAATCGCGTTTATCGGCCCCGAGGCGTTCAAAAGGAGTGAAGAGTTTTGGCAAGTCCTTTTCGGAGATGCCTATGCCTGTGTCCGTTATAGAAATGCGGAGGCGCGGGCCGGCGTTTTCGTCAGCGGCGAATATTGCGGATTTTAAAATTACGGAACCTTCTTCCTTATTGTATCTGATTGCGTTGGTCAGCAGGTGCTGGAGTATCTGCCTTAAATTTTTCCTGTCCGATGTGATCACCAGCGTCCTGATATTTTCATCCGCATCCTGCTGTTCTATCGTGATCTTTTTTGCGTTCGCCTGCGGTGTTACAGAATTGATTGATTCCGTGATAAGAGGGTAGACTTCAATTGATTCGGGCGATAGTGTAACCTCACCGGTATCAATCCGGGTTATTTTCAGTACCTGGTCAATCAGTTCAAGGAGGTCTGTTCCGCTGTGCTTTATTTTTGAAACCTGTTTTTTCTGCCCCGGCGTAAGCGTGCCCATATCCAGAAGCTGAGCAAAGCCGAGGATAGAATGGAGCGGGGTCCTGAGTTCGTGACTGATGCGGGAGAGGAACTCGCTCTTAGCCATATTGGCTTCTTCGGCTTCAACTCTTGCCCTTGCAAGTTCTTTTGTCCTCTCCGTGATTTTTATTTCAAGATTAGTGTTAAGGTCAGCAACTTCCTGTTCAGCTTTCTTCCTCCGGCAAATATCCTGTTTGATAGAGAGGTAGCCGGTGATTTCGCCTGAATCGTCCCGTATCGGGGAGACCGCTGTGGCTTCCCAGAAAGTCTCTCCATTTTTCCGTTTGTTGATCCATTCGGTTTCGAAGATTTTTCCCGCAGAAACAGTGTCCCACAAATTTTTATATAATCCGGGATCTGTCAGCCCCGACTTCAGCATCCTTGTGCTCTTGCCAAGTATCTCCCCGCGCGTGTATCCGTATATTGTGGTGAACGCGGGGCTAACATAATCAATATTACCTGCGAGATCAGTGGTAATAATGGCGACAGGGCTGCGTTCCATCGCAAGCGTCAGCCTTCTGACCTGGTTCTCCGCGTATTTTCTGTCAGTAATATCGGTAACGAAAGCAAGAACATCACTCTCGCCTATGGGGACCATTCGTGCTTCGAAGAGATTAGGGACATCCCGGATCGTGGCCGAATATTCAAAGGTAGTCAGCGATTTTGTTTTAAGGCATTCGCTGATCTTCTGAATCTGGAGTTCGCTGACTTTTTCATCAAAAATATTTCTGACGTCAGAGCCGATTATAAGTTCTGCGGGAATTACAAGTTTATTGTATGATGAAGTATAATATTCGCTGATCACGCCTGAACTACTTATTACGAAAATCAGATCAGGCATCGCTTCCATAATTGCTTTCAGGCGTTCCCTCTGGTTCCGGATCTCCTCTTCTGCTTCTTTTTTGTCGGTAATATCAATGCTGACGCCGCTGATTGAAACAAGCCTGTCAACTTCATAAACCGGAACCATATTAGCCTGGATCCATTTAACTGATCCGCTTTTCATAAGCAGCCTGAAGGTGAAGGTCTTTAAATTTTTTGATTCATACATCAACGCGAGGTTCATCTCGAATAAATCCGCATCATCAGTGTGAATCATTTTTTTAAATTCGGTAAACGACAGAGGCGCCGTTAAGGGGTCAATGCCGAGAAGGTTGTAATAATTTTTTGACCAGTTCGTTGAACCTGTGCGCGCATCGTATTCCCAGCTTCCCATACGGGCAATTTTCTGGGCGTAGTTCAATTTCTCTTCGCTGCGCCTGAGGGCCTCTTCGGCAACCCTTCGTTCTGTGATATCGTTATCGGACCCGCGGTAACCGATAAATTCGTTTTTACTGTTATACACCGGTACGCCGTTTGTCGAAACCCAGATAACCACACCGTCTTTTCTTACGATAGGATTCACGAATGCGGTTATGCTCTCCCGGTTCCGGATCATCTGCATTCCGGTCTCTTTGAACAGTTCCCTGATATTTTCAGGATGAAGGTCGTAGAAATACACCTTGCCGACCAGCTCTTCAGATGTATATCCCCAGACTGATTCGCATACAGGGCTAACGTATGTGTACAGTCCATCAAGGCCGACTTCCCAGATCACGGTCCGGCTGTGCTCGATGATGCTCATCAGGCGTGATTCACTTAAAGAAAGATCGGCCTCATATTTTAACCTGTGTGTAACACTTTCAATCAACTGGGCAAATACTTTCAGCAGTATGTTTTCTGCATTGGAGTAATGGTAGTAATCCTTAACAAAATCGAGGCCTAAAAATCCCGTGCAATGCGGGCCGGTCATAACCGGAACGCTTAACGTGCTCTTGATATCCTGGGCCGACAGGACTTCCCGGAATTTACTTCCCGGATTCATAGCCATAACATCAGCGATATAATTTGATTCCCCGCGCAGATGAAGATCAACCTGTTCCGAAATTAAATCTAAGGGCACATCGATCAGATTCTGCATCTGAGGGGAAACACCTTCGGCACACCACTCATAGGTATTAGTGTGTGTTTGCTTCGTAAAATCATAAGAGAAAAGATAGCTGCGGTCAGCTCCGATAAATTCTCCTAATTCGCGCAGGGAGTTATTAATAGCTGTATCGATACGGTCCGCTGTGAGATTGTTAAATTCACTCGAAAGCTTAATCAGCATTTCCTGAAAAAGATTTTGCCTTTGGATCCGGCGGTCGGCTTCTCTTCTTTCGCTAAGGTCGGATATGGTACCTGAGAAGGAATTCAGTACACCGTTTATCATCTGAGGGAAGGCCGACAATCTGGTCCAGAGGGTGCTCCCGTTCTTATTGTAAAAAGGATGTTCAATTACAATACTTTCGCCCCGGTACAGCTTACGCATTGTACCTGAAAATAAAGTATTATCTTTTTTATTAAAAAAATCAGTTAATTTCTTCCCGATGAAATGGGTGGCGGGGTATCCGGAAAAATTACTTACAGCAGGGCTGATGTAGGTGATTGTACCGTCGGCTGATACTTCATAGATCACATCCCTGACCGATTCAATAAGTTTCAGGTAGGTGTCTCTGCTTTCAGCCAACGCTTTCAGCCCTTCTGCCTGTCTGCAGTAATTGCTCAGCCGCTGGGCGGCCGCGCGGATCAAATCAATTTCCTCCCTGAGAAATTTGACGGCAGGATCTTCGCCTTTATCCTGAACATAACAAACTTTCAGTTCGCCGAAAACTAACGCTTTGTCATTTAATTGCACAGAAATAAACGGGCCGGAGTCCCTGAATCCTTTAGTAGTAAAAACAGTTTCGCGGACGCGAAGATAAGCGAATGCCATTTCCGGAAACTGAAAGGCTTCAGGGAGTATATTCACGATTTCCTGAAAAATTTTTTCCGCCGGGAGCGAAGGACTATCAAGAAGTTCGGTCAGCTGATTATGGAAAGTCAGTTGCTTAGTTCTCTCTTTCAATTCAGAAGAAAACTTTTGAATAAGCACTGCCTGCTTATCCGGCAATTTTTTCTTTTCCTTCACTTCTTCCTTTGATCCGATTGAAGTGGCTTTGGAAACTGATATTTTATTATTTGTTTTTTCCATAAAAGGCTATTATCTAAAAAGTAATCCGATAAAAACAGTTTTGTGCGAGCGCCAAAAAGTGAATCGTACATTGACAGAGAAAAGGAAGATTATTCTTCCCGCAGATGATCCGGCGCTGATCAACTGAAGGCCATAGTAAGAATAATACAGAAGATATCAAAAAACACATATTCTGCAAAATAATTATCTGTAAACGCTAATTGATGTCGACGAGTGACGATCAAAAAGGCTAAAAGATAAGTGGAATTATATGTTATGAAATATAACGGTCTTCAGTTATAATCTTGCGGCAGGAACACTGCACGGCTTCAGACGCGAAGAGAAGAATTGTAGTGGAGGGGCTTGCCCCTCCCGCGGCTTAGTTCAATCGATAAATTTTTACAAGTCACGAACTGAACTGTGCAGTCCTGTTCAACCGCGCAGTCGGACAGGGC
>CAIMOS010000080.1 GCA_903843135.1 uncultured Ignavibacteriales bacterium
CCGGTCAAAAAAGGCATTATTTGATATCGGGATAGCAGGGCCCATCGCAGGATTTTTCGCTTCATTGCTTTTACTCATTTACGGCTTCCTTCACGTACCGGACATTAACTACCTGCTTCAGATCCATCCGGATTACTATTCCCCTGACTACGGGAAGAATTCACTGGCGCTGATATTCGGGGACAACCTGCTTTTCACATTATTGAAATATATCTTCCTCCCGACCCAGGGATATTTCCCGCCGATGAGTGAAATTTATCATTACCCTTATCTCTGCGTAGGATGGTTCGGATTATTTGTAACGGCAATGAATCTGATACCGGTCGGACAGCTGGACGGCGGGCATATAATATATTCGATGTTCGGAGATAAAATCCATAAAGCAGTAGCGTCAATCGCGCTGATCATTCTTATCATTGCCGGAATAACGGGTATCATTGAGACCTATCTTGGGCTTAAAACTGCGTATGGCTGGACAGGATGGTTATTCTGGGCCGGGATTCTGTATTTTATTATCAAAAGGGAACACCCCCCGATTTATGATTATGAAAAACTTGACCGCAAAAGAATGGCGGTCGGTTATTTCGGCATTCTTATTTTTATTCTGAGTTTTACTCCGGTGCCGTTTTTTATCACCGCGAATTTTTAATTATGAAAAATAAACTAATAAATCTATCCTTATTAATTGTGGCCGTTGCCGGTTTGTGGACCTTCACGGGATGTGAGAAAGAATATACGAATATCGTTTCTCCTCAGACAGCCTCGTATAAGATCACCGGCCTGACACAGTTAAATTCATTTACACGCACCGAAACTGATTCTGTGCTTGCGATCCATCTCACGATCGATGATCCAACAGTAATTAACGGTGTTAGCATTATACTGCTTGATCCTGATAATGATAAAGTCGCAGGATTCCCGGTTTCTTTATTGGATAACGGTAAAGAAAGTAACGGTGATGCGGCTTCCGGTGACGGAATTTTTACTAATCTGATCGTTATGAGTAAAAATTATGTCAGCGGTAATTATTCACTGGATTACAATCTTTCCATTAAAAATGGATCAACGAGCAAAGCAGCTTCGCAGACATTCAGTTTCAACAATGGTCAGAGCAATGTTGCCCCTGTAATCTCAAATCTTACTGCTCCGGATACCCTGACAGTAAATGATACTACGATCATTCTCCTTACAATTGAGGCGGCTGACAGCAACGGTTTGGCGGATATTGAGAGGGTATTTTTCAAGAGTTATCGTCCGGACGGAACCACAAGCGGAGTCGCATTTCCTCTATATGACAATGGACGCGACGGCGATGCCGCTGCAGGTGACGGCATTTATTCGGGGATAATTTCTGTCTATCCTTCCAATCAGAAGGGCACATACCGCTTCGAGTTCCAGGCAATTGACAGAGGTAAGAAAACCAGCAATATCATAATTCACAGGATAACACTGCTTTGAAAAACTATATCCTATACCTTTGTGTTTTCCTGTCAGCAATAAATTATGCGCAGTTCAGGAAAGATTACCGCCTGATCTCTGAAGGCAATTTACCGAAAGTAGCTTTAGATGAAACGCCGGCTTCAAACTCAATTAACGACATACTGATCGTCGGCGATACTATATGGCTTGGTACTTCAAGAGGACTGAGCCGTTCTACGGATAACGGGCTCTCGTGGAAGAATTTTTATTTATCGGCGGAATTCGGTTCTGAGAGTATCTCGGCCTTAGTTTATGATAACAAAACTTCTACTATCTGGGCGGCTACCGCACATTCAACCGAAGTGTCCGGCTCAAACCTCCCGGAAGGGAGCGGCGTCAGATATTCGGCTGATAACGGTGCGACCTGGAAAACGATTGAACAACCGCTCGATGATAACACCGACACAGTGGAAATTTACGGTTCGAATATTTTAAATGCCCTTCCGGTTACTACGAAGATTCAAAACATTATTTATGATCTTGCAGTTACCAACCGCACTTTGTGGGCGGCTACATTCGCGGGAGGCTTGAGGAAGATCAGGATTGATCAGATACTGGCGAATAATAATCCCAAATGGGATAGGGTGGTTTTGCCTCCTGATAACAGGGCAAGTATTAAGCCGTCAGATAGTCTGAATTTTTGTTTATCGCCTGTGTCTGGGAAATTCTGCAGTGACAATAATTTGAATTACCGGTTATTCAGCGTGGCATCAGTCGGTGATACGATGATTCTTGCCGGCAGCGCAAATGGCATTAATATATCCTCCGACGCCAAAGTCGCTGATACGTCAAATGATTTGTCCTGGACCAAATTTAACCATCAGAACCAGGCGGACGGGATAAGCGGCAATTTCGTGGTTGCATTAGGATACAATCCGAATAACAGGTCAATTTGGGGAGCCACCTGGAAAGCGGAGGATCTCAATGAGTTTAGCGGTGTGAGCTTCAGTATGGATCTTGGCCAGACTTGGCGGACTGCGCTGAGAGATGAAAAAGTGCATAATTTCACCTTTTATTCTAACAAGACAATTGGTCCTTCTGATAACGGCGCCTTCAGAAGCTACGATAATGGTTATAGCTGGGTGCTTCCCGGTTCCATAACCGATGTGAATACAAAGTTATCCCTCCAGACCCGGGTATTTTACTCAGGGGCATTCAGTCTGTCGGGTTCAAATCTTTGGCTTGGTACATCAGACGGTCTCGTAAGAAATGAGGGAGTATCGGATTTCTGGAGTTCGAACTGGAAAATATATTTTGCTTCGCAAAGACTTTCAGGATCCGGCGATTCATATGCATACAGTAACCCCTTTAATCCGAAAACGGAAACGTGCCGGATTGTTTATTCGATACGTAATGGTTCGGGAAACGTGACGATACGGATTTTCTCTTTCGGTATGAATTATATCCGCACTGTCGTGCAGTCTGTTGAGAGAGGGAGCGGCATTCATAATGTAAGTTCCGGAAATGACGGCGCGCCTGCAGGAATAATTGATGAATGGGACGGAAGGGATGACAGCGGAAACATAGTTCCGAACGGAGTATATTTTTACAGAATCGACATTGACGATAATGATCCGATATTCGGGAAAATTATGGTGATAAGATGATCGCCGTGAACATCATAAATAAAATTTGCCTGATCGGCGTTTGTTTCTCGGTTCTGTCTTTCGCGCAGCCGAAATTTGAGGCAACCAATTCTGCGGTTGGCGAATTCAGCCGTTTTGGTTTTGGTGCCCGCGGGATCGCGATGGGTAATGCAATGGGAGCGGTCAAAGATAATTTACCTGTACCATTTTACAATCCTTCCCTCGCCGGATTTCAGACAGGGAATTTATTTACTGCAGGTTATACAGTACTTACTCTTGACAGGTATGTAAATTATCTGAGTTTCGGAAGGAAGTTTGAATTCTATTCTGCAAAGGACACAATACCTGAAAAAAGAAAACCGAGGGCAATAGCGGGATTCGCAGTGGGACTTATTAATTCCGGTGTTAATAATATAGACGGCCGGGATAACCAGGGATTTAAGACCGGATCATTATCCGCAAGCGAAAACCTGGTTTATGTCTCGTTGAGTAACAGGTTCTCCGAAAAAGTTGCGCTCGGTTTGAATGCCAAACTTTACTACTACAACCTTTACGAGGATGTGACTTCAACTGCGCTGGGTTTTGATTTAGGCGTTTTGTACAGTTTCAATCCGGACATTGCGTTCTCATTCGTCCTGGCCGACTTGAACGCAGCATACAGGTGGGACACATCTCCGATCTATAATCAGGAAGGAACGATATCTAACGATAAATTCCCGACTGCAAAAAAAATCGGGGCCTCTTATAACCTGCGACAGAACAACCTGCTTTTAGCGGCTGAGTTTGAATGGAACAATATCGGCAGGAAGTTATTCAGGATCGGCGCGGAATATATGCTGTATGAAAATCTCGCACTGCGCGCGGGGATTGATAAGATCCACCTGTACAACAGGGATGAATATCCGTCACCTGCATTTGGATTCGCCTATCTTTACGATCTGGGCGGCTTTTATGCGGGATTTGATTATGCTTTCACATACGAGAACTATTCTCTCTCTGCAAGACATTTAATAAACATAAAAATATTATTCTGATTATGTTCAATTACAAGTTTTTTATACTTCTGATAATATGCATCTCTGCATATTCATTTGCCCAGGATGGCGGGAAAACGGGACTTTCATTTTTGAAATTAAGTACCGGCGCCAGGAATGCCGCAATGTCCGATAACGGATTAGCGATTGCGAATGACTTGAATTCTGTTTTTTACAATCCGGCACTCATAACCTCACTCTCCGGCACAAGGATCGGGATTACACATAATAAATGGATACAGGATGCAAGCTATTCGGTATTCTCGCTTAAGAGCGATTTTATGGATGTACCTTTCGGACTTTTAATAAACACTTTTTCAGTTCCGGGTATTGAGATAAGAGAAAAACCGGGTGCTGCGATCGGAACATTTAAGGCACAATATTTTGCGGGAACTCTTTCGACAGGTTACGGGATAACTGATGACATTTCAGCCGGCGTCTCTTTTAAGTATTTGTATGAAGGGTTATTTTCGGAAGAGGCGAGCGGATATGCTTTTGATATGGGTGTTAATTATCATAATGCTCTGCCCGGACTAATATTAGGAATTGCTGTCCGGAATTTGGGCAGTATGGATAAACTCAAAAATCTTGAAACTGAATTACCCGGTGAGGTGAGATTTGGCGGGTCTTACAAGATTGATCTGAATACCGAAAAGTATTCAGTTCTTTTAACCGGTGAAGCGCAAAAATATTTTCAGTATGATGATACAAATTTCAGCCTGGCTTGCGAAGCAGGATATGATAATCTGATCTTGTGCAGATTGGGCTATAAAACGGGTATAGAATCGGACGGATTAACGGCGGGTGTGGGGGTTAATTGGAATTCGATTACATTTGAATACGCCTTCATTCCTCTTTCCGACGAACTCGGGAGCGGTAATATGATTGGACTGATTTACTCATTCTAGTTTGTAAAATTTATTATGATTGAATATAAAAGTTTTAAGTCAAGCCGAATAACAGACGCTGACTGGGACAGTTTTGTTGATGAGACTGACAATGGCACTATTTTCCATAAAAGGAAATTCCTCTCCTATCACGCAAAAGATAAGTTCACTGATGCCTCATTTGTCGTGCTCAAGGACAGCAATATCCTTAGTGTAATGACCGGGGCGCTTATTAAACGCGACGGGAAAACAATTCTCTCTTCTCATCCGGGATCTTCCTATGGCGGATTTGCCTACAAATCTGAACTCTCATTTAAGGAAGCTCACGAAATTGTGGAATCGCTTCTGAAGTATGCAAACGATCTTAAGGTTGACGCGGTCCAACTAACTATGCCCCCGATGATCTACCAGAAGAAATATTCTGATTACCTGGATTTCGCATTAGTAAGAAATGGTTTCACATACTTAAAGCGTGAAGTGTCGAGTGTAGTGCAACTCGATGTAGAGAAGGAACATCTGCTTTCGACATTCCGCCCTGAAGCCAGGACCGCAACCAAAAAGGCTATTGCGAGCAATGTTGAAATAGTTGAGACTGAGAGGTTCGAAGAGTATTATGAAATACTGAAACGAGGCCTGCAGTTACGGCATAATGTCTCTCCGGCGCATACGCTTGATGAGTTGGTTAAACTTAAGTCCCTGTTCCCGACAAAAATAAGATTATGGGGAGCTTTCCTTGACAGTAAAATGATCGCAGGCGTTTGTAATTTCAACGCCAATAATAATGTCGTGCTCGCATTCTATATCAGCAATCTTGAACAGTACCAGAATTACCGGCCGGTTAATCTGCTTTTTTACGACATAATGCATAAGTCACGCGATGAAGGATTAAAGTTCCTCGACTTTGGTATCTTCACCGTGAATATGGAGCCCAACTGGGGACTGGCGCGTTTTAAGGAAAATTTCGGGGCAAGAGGAATTTTCCGCGACACATTTATTAAATATCTTAAGTAGAAGCCATTGCTCCGGATTCTACACATCGCTCCGGAAAACATTGCGGGTGTTCCGTATAGTTTTTATGATATGCATAACAAGACCGGGGATTTTTCCCGGCTTGTTACAATGCATTCAAATCCTCTTAACTTCAAAGAAGATATCTGCCTTAATCTGAAACTCCCCAGGAATAATATTGCATCAGGATGGAGAAGGAAAAAAGTCAGGGACAGGGAAGAGCAGATAACCCAATCATCTTCAGCTAAAGAATTTAAACCCAAAAATATCGCCGAATCGATATTCTTCCTCGCGCGTGATGTCCTCCGTACCCCTAAGATAAACAGGGTTATCAACCTGTACGGCCTGAACTCATTCGATGTTATTTTCTATCACGCAGGGCTTGATTTTTATCGCTTCCCGAAGCAGGCGATAAGATGGAAAAAAGAGATGGGGAAAAAAATCGTGTGTTTTTACCACGGCAGCGATTTGCGAATACGCGGCTATATTAAAGCCTTAGACCAAATATCTGATCTGAACCTGACTTCAGAGTTTGATCTTCTTAAAATCAAAAATGGACTGGAATTTCTTTTTTATCCTTACGATTCATCAGAGTTACCGCAGAGAGTAAAGAATGAGTCGGGAAAAATCAGGATTGTGCATTCCCCGACAAACAGAAAATATAAGGGTACGGATTTGATCATTTCCGTGATCGAAAAAATCAAATCAGAAAAGGATGTTGAATTTTTGCTTCTAGAAAAGATGACCCGTGACGAAGTACTTCAGATAAAAGCGACCGCTGATATCAGCATCGATCAGGTTGGCGGAACTATGGGAGGGACAGGTTACGGAAAAGCCGGCCTTGAATCGCTCGCGATGGGTATTCCGACTATTACGAATATGACCGATGAATACAAGAACTGGCTTCCTGAAAATCCATTCGTCGTTTGCAATAACGGCCAGGAGTTATACAATGATCTGATTAAATTAATTGAGGATAAAGGTTATCGGGAGAAAATAGGGGAAATGGGTCAAACCTGGGCCGGGAAATATCACGGATATAATGCAGTCAGTCAGAAACTAAAAACTCTCCTGTCGGAAAAGAAGATTATATCCGGTTAATCCTCCAGCACAAAGCTTACGAACTCTTCCTCAACATTATTCCAATTAAATTTCGTTCTTGCCATCTCAAGATTATGATTCCTGTATTGTGAAAATAATCTTTTGTCCGTCACAAGGTTGTGTAAATGACCGATTATCTTATCTCTGTTTTCAGGTTCGCAATAAATACCGCATCCGCTCAATTCACTGATCTCAGTTACTGCCTTTAAATCGGAGAAGATGAACGGGTTTCCGGAACCGATATAATCGAAAATCTTTATCGGGACAGAACGGTTAAAGAAATTGTTTTTGTCCCGCAAGTCGATGCAGATGTCTGAATTCTTGAGTGCATTAAAATAACCTTCATAATCACTCCAGGGAATTATATCCGGGACTGCTTCAGTGTTTTGGGAGATAAAATGATTATACTTTCGCTCATCTGCCGCATTCAGGAATTTGCCGATCGCTTTGAATTTAACATCTTCGCCAAAACGGTATTTATACTCTTTGATAACTTCAAGGTATCTGAAGAATCCCCTTGCCTCTGCGAAGTGGCCGCTATAGAGCACAGTTATAGTTCCGGTTTCATTCTTACCCGGATCAGTGAGCAGTTCGAGAGGCGGGTAATAACCAAAGATTTTATACTTAATTCCCGGCCGGAAAAATTTATATCTTACTGCTTTTGAAGATTCTCCAATCGTCAATACATCGGCACGGTATGTTGCGGCGAAGTTAACAAGTGAAAGGGCAAGGTAACCAAAAATCTTTTTAAGGCCCTTCAGTTTCATCGTGATGTTTTCCGGGTACCATTCGGTGACATCCATAATAATTCTGGCGTTTCGGTTTTCGTCACGCTTATACCGATAAGCAGGGAAGACAGTGAAGGGTTCCGAACAGATAACAGCATCGGGGGAATATTTTTGGAGCTTTAAAAAGAACTCTTCTGACTTTTTCTTTCTGCCGAAACCGGAAGAATCAAACGAGTCGAGAATAACCTCACCGTTCGGTGAAAATAAATTCTCCAGGGAACTGATTAATACGGCTGTGTGTCCCTTTTTTTGTAATGAACGGGCGAATTTGTAATATAACCGGTCGTCTTTTGTAAAATGTCCTGAGGTGACAATTGCAATTTTTTTCATAGTCAATAATACAAAATGGAGTTCAATTTTTTAGTTATAAGGCAGGACAGAATAGGGGACGTGGTCCTTTCCCTGCCGATTGTAATGAATCTGAGGCGTGATTTCCCCGGCTGCAAGATTACTGTACTTTTACGCAATTATGCACGGGGTGTTTATGAACACAGCCCTTATATTGACCGAATAATCAGCTATGATAACTATGATTTAAATCTCACCGGAATTATTAAATTGGCTGCGGAACTCAGAAAACATAATTTCACCCATTCAATAATGCCTCTTCCAGGCAGCCCATTGAATCTTGCGGTATTTCTCGCCGGAATCAGGGTTAGAATCAGCAACGGACATAAACCTTATCAATTCCTCACAAACACCAAAAGCACCTACCGCAGGAAGTATATTCAGAACAGACACGAAAGTGATTATTGCCTCGATCCTGTAAGAAAACTAGCTTTGGAAACAAGCATCCGGTACGGAGAAATTCATTTATCTGAGGATGAGAAGGAGAAAGTCAGACAACTCAGGAACAAACTTTGCCCCAACGGTGAAAAACTAATATCTTTGAATAGTTCAAGCGGAAATTCGGCTCCGAATATGCCGGTTTCAGAGTATGTCAATCTTGCTTCTCTGCTGAGCAAAAAGGGGAACTATAAAGTTCTGGTGACGGACAGGGACGTCAATCCGGAATTTGGGAAATTCGAGAATGTTCATTTTCTGGAAGACAAAGACGATTTGCGGGAATTGATTCTTGGGATCGCTGCTTCTGATATAATGGTCTCATCCAGCACCGGCCCAATGCATTTAGCAGGCGCCTTGGGGATCAGAACCGCTTCGGTCTTCTGCCCTTTACCTGCCTGTTCTCCCGCACTCTGGGGGGCACCGGGGGATAAGGCTGAATATATTATGCCTGATGAAGGATACTGCGGCTCTGTCTGCAGCGGAAAGCCCGCTTCCTGCCGGTTTGAGGGGAAGGGAGGTATAGATGCCGGAAAAGTATTTGAGGTTATCACAAATAAAGCCTGACTAAGTTGGTACGTATTCTCCTTGCTCCCAATAGTTTTAAGGGATCTGCGACCGCCTCTCAGGTAATTCAACTCCTTAGGGACGCGTTCACCGATTTATCCCATCCCGGGAATATTCATCTAACCGCCTGCCCCATCTCTGACGGCGGTGACGGTTTTTTAGATATTGCCGCAATCAGCTTAACTGAAAGCAAAGCGTTAACTTATTCTTTTTCAGCATATTACGATGGATCCGTTGATTCGGCAGAAGTCCGCTACGATGAAAGATCGAAGACGGTTATTATCGAAAGCGCAAGGATAATTGGGTTAGCAAAAAATCAAGATAAATTTCCTAAACCATTGCATTATAATACATTTAGCATTGGTGATTTAATTCAAAAACTGTTTATTGAAAGAGACTCCGGTGAATTATCATTTGACCGGATTGTTTTCGGTCTCGGAGGAAGCGGAACCAATGATCTTGGGCTGGGTGCCGCAAGTGCTTTTGGACTAAAGATTTACGACGATCAGCTGAATCAACTTGAAGTCATACCGAATAATTTCGATAAGATTAAATCAGTCGTTTTGCCCGCAAAGAGGAGTGAAGTTAAAATAGAGGTTATTCACGATGTAAATATTCCTCTTCTGGGCCCGGACGGGCCGAGCCTCGCTTTCTCACGTCAGAAGGGAGCTACACCGGAGCAAGCTTTACAGATGGAGCACGGGAATCAGAACGTCATTCGATTATTGTCAAACAGACTGAATATGCCTGATCTTTACAAATTAAACGGGGCAGCAGGAGGACTGGCATTGGGACTGAGTCTGGTGTTCGGCTTAACTTTCAGGTCATCCCGCGAATTTTTGCTGGATGATCTTCGAATAGAAGATAAAATAGTTGGAAATGATCTGATAATCACCGGAGAAGGGCGGTTTGACCGGCAATCTTTAATGGAAAAAGGCCCGGGAATATTGATGGAACTCTGCCGTAAACACAGGAAAGAGTTCATTCTGATATGCGGAGAAAACGAACTCAAAGGTGAGAGCGTCCTGTATGGTGAATTTGTTGAATTGAGGGAAGCCGGGGAATCACTCGAATCAGCCATACTCCGGTTTCCGGAGCGTCTCAGAAGTGTTGTAAAGGATATTATTTCTAAATCAAAAATTTAGAGGATATTTCTTAAATTAAAAGATTATTTAATTCTATTACAATTATTGAATGAAGGAATATTTAGATTTAGTCCGGTTAGTCATCGATAACGGAGTGCGTAAACAGTCCCGAACCGGCGTTGATACATTATCGTATTTTTCTGCCCATTACAGGGTCGATCTTAAAAAAGGATTTCCCCTTTTGACTACAAAAAAAGTGGAGTGGAAATCCCTTTTACACGAGGTCTTGTGGTATCTTTCCGGTGAAAACCACATACGGAACCTCAGAAAACATACAAAAATCTGGGACGCGTGGGCTGATGAAGAGGGTAACCTTGAAACCGCTTACGGATATTTCTGGCGCAAATTTCCAAGTGCAAAAAAGGACGCAAACGGTAATTGGTTTGTTGAGGAAGTTGATCAGATAAAGTATGTGATTGACGAAATTAAAAGAAACCCGAACAGCAGGAGGTTAGTTGTTGTTGCCTGGGAACCTGGCAATGCAACAAAAAGCAAATTACCGCCCTGCCACTATACATTTGCTTTCAACGTAAGCAACGGCAGTCTGAATTGCCATTTAACCCAGAGGTCAGGCGATATCGCGCTTGGTATTCCGTTTAATCTGGCGGCATACTCTATTCTTACTCAGATTATCGCGATGGAGACAGGACTCGAACTCGGTTATTTCTCACACACAATAATTGATGCGCATATTTATGTTGCGGACAAAGGAAGCGCTACTGAAAAATATGATCATCTTGAAGGATTAAAAGAACAACTGAAGAGAGAACCTCTTCCGCTTCCAAAACTGGAAATAAACAAAAAGCCGATTGATGAACTTACATTCGAAGACTTCAATCTTATCGGGTATCAGTCCCACCCAAAAATAAAATTTGAGGTTGCGGTTTGATGTTGCTTAAAAAACCAGGTTTATCTTGAATAAGATAATTATTGCTGCCATTGCGCGAAATGGTGTTATCGGAAAATCGAGCGGAGAAATGCCCTGGCACGTTAAAGAGGAATTCAGGCATTTTAAAGAAACGACGACCGGTTCTCCTGTCATTATGGGAAGGAAGACCTTTGATACCTTAGGAAAACCGCTTAAGGGGCGTCTGAACATTGTGGTGTCCTCAGTCTCTCCAAAAGAGATACCATTTGAAGGGATGCTATATTTTAGTTCTCTCGAAGCAGCCATTGAATATTGCGAGCAGGAAAAATACCCGAAAATTTTTATCATCGGAGGAGGTTCCGTTTACCGGCAGTCGATCGGAATTGCTGATGAAATGATTTTATCCTATATGAAATTTGATGCGGAAGGCGAAGTTCTGTTCCCGGATTTTGAAAAAAGCTCCTGGATTATTACCAATGAGGTCGAGAATGAACAATTCACCGTAGTTTATTATTCCCGTAAAGAGGGAAGTGAATAAATGGCCAAAATAAAAATACTGCCTGACCAGTTAGCCAACAAGATAGCTGCGGGGGAAGTGATACAGCGTCCAGAATCGGTCGTGAAAGAACTTCTTGAAAATTCTATCGATGCAGGTTCTACTGTGATAGAACTTCATATCAAACACGCGGGGAAAAGCCTTATACAGGTTATTGATAACGGCAGCGGTATGTCAGAGGAAGATGTGCGTATTTGCGTACAGAAACACGCCACGAGTAAAATTGAATTTCTTGAGGACCTTGAAAAAATTGCAACACTGGGATTCCGCGGAGAAGCCCTGAGCAGCATTATGGCTGTTTCACAACTGGAGATCAGAACTGAACGCCAGGAAGACGAAGTGGGTACACAGGTCAGGATTGAAGACAGTGAAAACATAACGATAGAAAAGGGTTCCTTCCCGAAGGGAACATCTATTTCAGTCAAAAATCTTTTCTACAACACTCCCGCACGAAGGAATTTCTTAAAGACTGACGCCACCGAACTGAAACATATCATAGATATCTTTAACAAAATTTCATTAGCTTATCCTGAGCTGCATCTGAAATTCTATCTGGACGGAGATATTCTTCTCGATTATTCTCCGGGGAAACTCGCAGACAGGATCTCGCAGGTATTCTATCCTGAATTCGTAAATGGTATTATTCCCGTTCAGGAGATGACAGATTACATTTCCCTTTACGGATTCGCCGGGAAACCGTCACTTATCAAGAAGACCCGCGGTGACCAGTATCTTTTTGTAAATAAAAGATTTGTCATCAGCAGGCAGATCAATCACGCAATATTCAACGCCTATGAAAATGTACTTGAAAAAGGCGATTATCCGTTTTTTGTACTGTTTCTCGATGTGAACCCGGCAAAAATTGACATCAATATTCATCCGTCGAAACTTGAAATCAGATTCGATAATGAAAAAGATATCTATTCCTTCGTAGTTGCCGTCATAAAGAAAAGCCTTGGTGACTTTGACCTGATTTCGAACATATCTTTCCGCCCGCCTTCGATGGACTCAGAGCATCTTTCGATCGATAAATTCGGGCAGAGAATGGAAAGGGGCGATTTCACCGACAGGCCTGTTACCAAAACAACAGTCCGTCCTCAGCGGACACTGCAGGATGATGAGGTGGACAGACTTTTCGGGCGGATCAGTATGCAGGTAGAAAATACCGGCGAAAGAAATGCTGTAGTATTTCCTTTTGAACCGAGTGTCCCCGGTTCTGTGGAGGCAGCTAAGCCCAAACTCACTGAGAAAAAGGAGCCGTTGTTCAATGATGAAGTTTATTCTCCTTTTATTGTTCAGCTTCAGAATAAATACATCCTGACCCAGATAAGTTCCGGGCTGATGATAGTTGATCAGCACGCTGCCCACGAAAGGATCCTTTATGAGGAAGCCCTGAAGAAGATGAATAATGATCTGCCGTTTTCTCAGCCGCTTCTTTTCAGCAAAACTGTTCAGTTGGATCCGGGTACGTATAAACTTGTAAATGAATTGTACCCGCATCTGCAAAAACTGGGATTCACCATTAAATTTTTTAGCAAACACACAATAGTTATAGACGGCATTCCCGCAGATGTGAAAATGGGGGACGAAGAAAAAATAATTCTTGAAATTGTTGAGGAATACCTCATAAACCAGCGTGAAAAAAATATTCTGGAAGACCGTGATAACCTGGCCAAGTCCTACTCCTGTAAGACCGCTATAAGGACCGGAGACAAATTATCCGAGGATGAAATGCACAATCTGATCGACAGATTATTTGCGACCTCGATGCCTTATGTCTGTCCCCACGGCAGGCCTATTGTTGTGAAACTTACGGTTGATGAATTTGACCGAAGATTTGGCAGAACTTAATTCATTGTATAGTAAATAATCCTATTTGTAGCATTCAATAAAGGAATTGTAATATGGATAGAGCGCGTTATGAAGAACTGAATTCAAAGTACCGGGAAAAAGTAAACAAACCCGGTGATCTGGGTTTTAAGTATACCACCGTAAGCGGCGAGCCAGTAGATATACTTTACGGGCCGGGCAACAATGACACAAACGATTTCTTTAGGGATATAAACTTCCCGGGTGAGTATCCATTCACACGCGGGATCCATCCTACAGGTTACAGAGGTAAGGTCTGGACAATGCGGCAGTTTGCCGGTTTCGGAACTCCCGAAGATACAAATCAGAGATTCAAATATTTACTTGAACACGGACAAACGGGCCTTTCAGTGGCTTTTGATCTACCGACACTTATGGGGTGGGATGCGGATGCCGAATTAAGTACAGGTGAAGTTGGAATTTGCGGCGTCGCGATCTCTTCATTAAAGGATATGGAAATTCTTTTTGACGGAATTCCGTTAGATAAAGTCTCCACTTCGATGACAATCAATTCTCCTGCCGCGATGATATTTGCTTATTATCTTGCCGTGGCGCAGAAACAAAATATTGATTTCAAACTTTTAAGGGGTACTCTTCAGAACGATATTCTGAAAGAGTACATCGCTCAGAAAGAATATATTTATCCGCCACACCCGTCAATGCGGATTATTGTGGATATGATTGAGTACTGCAAGAACGAAGTTCCGCAGTGGAACCCCGTCTCAGTAAGCGGGTATCATATCCGGGAGGCAGGATCAACAGCAGTTCAGGAACTTGCATATACACTGGCAGACGGTTTTGCCTATGTTGAAGCCTGTATGGAAAGGGGAATGGATGTGGATGAATTTGCCCCAAGATTATCTTATTTCTTCAACTCTCATCTTGATTTCTTCGAAGAGATCGCGAAGTTCCGTGCGGCAAGAAGAATTTACGCAAGGCGTATGAAAGAAAAATACGGTGCGAAAAATCCGAGGTCCTGGTGGCTCCGTTTCCACACTCAGACCGCAGGTTGTACTTTAACAGCCCAACAACCCGAGAACAATATTGTCAGGACAGCTATGCAGGCTTTAGCAGCAGTACTTGGCGGGACACAATCTCTACATACAAATTCAATGGATGAGACTCTGGCTTTGCCGAGTGAAAAAGCTGTGAAGATCGCATTGCGCACCCAACAGCTAATTGCTTACGAGACCGGAGTCATTAATACGATCGATCCGCTCGGGGGCAGTTACTTTGTTGAGGCTATGACCGACAAAATGGAAGCTCAGGCTGAACAAATTTTCCGGGAAATTGATTCGCTCGGAGGAGTAATTAATGCCATTGAAGCGGGGTATTTCCAGAAGCAGATAGCTGATGCAGCATACCGTTACCAGAAGGAAGTTGACGCCAAAGAAAAATACATTGTCGGTGTAAATGAATTTGTTGAAAAGGGTGAAAAAATTGAAATTCCTTTACTGAATATTTCTCCTGAGGTTGAGAA
The DNA here is from genome assembly GCA_903843135.1 of uncultured Ignavibacteriales bacterium. Classification (GTDB taxonomy): domain Bacteria; phylum Bacteroidota; class Ignavibacteria; order Ignavibacteriales; family Ignavibacteriaceae; genus JABWCL01. The sequence goes on from CAIMOS010000080.1 coordinate 15,152, forward strand.
AAAGCAAAAAGAAAGGCTTGCAGATTTAAAAAATAACAGGAGCCGGGCGGAAGTTGAAGAATGTCTTGTTGAATTAAAACAAGCTGCAATCGACGGTAAAAACCTTATGCCTCCGCTTATTAAAGCCGCTCAATCTTATGTAACACTCGGAGAGATGGTGGGAGAGTTAAGGGAAGTTTTCGGAACTTATGAAGAGAGCGCTGTATTCTGATGTCCCCTTATATTAAAATTCTCAGGCCCAAACAGTGGATCAAGAATTTTTTTGTTCTTGTGCCTTTGGTATTTTCACAGCATCTGTTTGATTACACATTTACCTGGATTGCAGTGCAGAGTTTTATTGCATTCAGCATCGTCTCAAGTATCGTGTACATCGTGAACGATATTTTTGATGTGGAGTCTGACAGAAACCATCCGACTAAAAAGATGCGTCCTGTTGCATCCGGCGCCATAAGTAAGCAAAACGCCTGGATTTATGCGGGGCTGCTTCTCGCCGTTGTTTACCTGATTTCTTACCGGATGAACACAGGATTTAATCTTCTTCTTCTGTCGTATCTCGTTATTAATTTCCTTTACAGCATCAGGCTGAAGCACGTAGTTCTTATAGATTTGTTCATAATTGCTGCCGGGTTTATGCTTAGGGTAATCGCGGGCGGAGTATCTATAGATGTTGAGATTTCAAGTTGGCTGATCCTTACTACGATGTTCATCTCACTTTTCATCGCTGTAATGAAACGCCGGTCGGAACTTGAGAATCAGGGGGATAAAGTGAATACCAGGAAAGTGCTGGAAAGTTACAGCTATAGTTACATTGATCAGATCTCCAGCGTCGCTGCCACTGCAGTTATTGTTTGTTATGCTTTATATACTATGTCAGACAGGACTGTAATGGTTTTCAATACTGACAAACTGATATATACAACACCGTTTGTTGTATTCGGTATCTTCCGGTTTATGTTCCTTGTGCATCTCAATCAGAAAGGGGAAAACACATCCGAGATAATAACCGGTGATGCCCCAACGCTGATAAATTTACTCTTGTATATCACAACTGTCTTGCTGATTATTTATTTTTAACTGAGTGATTTAGCCGGTATTTGACAAATTTATGGTAATTGAGGTTGTAGTTTTTATTTTGCTCGTTTTACTCTCAGCGTTCGTATCTTCGGCTGAGATTTCCTATATATATTCGAGCAGGATTAAGAAAGAGATTGAAACGAGAAAGAGCGTAAGCGAATCGGGGACAGATCTCAACCTTAACGGGTATACTCAGGAATTTATTTATTCTGTTTCTATCCTGGGCGTGATCCTGCATTTTGCCATAATTACTTACCTCGCAGTTAATCTGTTCCGATATTTTAATTATCAAATTTCCTTTAAACTCCTGCTTATAGTTGCTTCGTTTCTGTTTATAATGGAAATATTCCCGAAATTTATCGCAACCGAATTCCCCGAAAAGATTTACCGCATAAGTTATAAAGTCGTACGCGGGTTATCGTTTTTGTTCTCACCTGTCATTTCTTTGGCACAGCGGATTTCGAGAGCTGTGATCAAAAACAGCGAAATCTCTTTCTCCCGTCAGACGATGCTTTTTGATAAGGAGGATATTCATACCCTTGTAGAAGAGAGTGAGGAAGCGGGGAAAGTGGATAAAGTCGATAGTAATTATATTAAGAAAGTGCTTGACCTCACGGACCAGAAAGTTTATGAAGCAATGCGGCCAAGAACAGAGATAGTGGGCGTTGAGATCAGCAGCTCTATACCGGCCGTACTTGAAGAATTTATAAGCAGCGGATACTCTAAGTTGCCTGTCTATGAGGATAACCTGGATAATATCAAAGGTGTGGTCTATAATTATGATCTTTACAAAAAACCTGCATCGATGAATGAAATAATGCGGGAAATAATCTTTGTTCCCGAAACAAAGAAAAGCATTGATATGCTGTATGATTTCCTGAACAAGGGTCTGTCCATCGCGATCGTTGTTGACGAGTTCGGGGGCACATCAGGATTGGTTACGATGGAAGACATTATTGAGGAACTTTTCGGTGAGATCAAAGATGAATACGATACTGAAGATGATATTCTTTTGCAGAGCCGGGATAATTCTTTTATAGTGAGCGGTAAAGTTGAGATTGATTATATAAATGAAAAGTACAATCTCGATTTTCCGGAGGGGGACTATGAGACTGTTGCAGGCTTTATCATATCTCAATTGGGAAGGATCCCTGAGAACGGTGAGATTATTAAGATTGATAAATATTCTATAAAAATTCTTCGTTCGAGCGCAACAAAAGTTGAGATGATAAAAATCAGTATCGACAATGAAGCCGCTGCCTCCGCAACCTAACCCCGGGAAAATTTTCTACTAATCCCGGATCTAACCACCCCGGTCAACTTTTCAGCAAGTTTATTTTTTTTGCAATGATTGTTTTTCCGCGGCAGCGATCGTTTTCTTTAATTCAGGATCTTTCGAATGTTCGTAGGCAATTTTGAGATATTTGAGACCTAATCCAAAGTTTTTGTCTTCAATATAAGCCTTACCAAGTTCAGTAATAATTTTCTGATCACCTGTGTTGTATTGAAAAAGCATATTCAATACGGATATTGCGTGACTTGTCTTCTTTAACGCTAATAAGTCTTTAGCAAAATCGGAAATCGCGGAAACATTATTCTTAATGAAATCATTATCTGCCCGGTTCAATTCGTGAATTAGATTCAAAGTTTCTTTGATGCCGGACTGCCCGTAAATATAATGCAGGGTATCATCAAGTCTGAATGCCGGGAAAACTTTCACTGAATCATAAAGAATCATTTGTGCAATATCTTTTGCGGGATCACCCAAATATCTGTCCCTTATGTTCATCAGGTGAGCGGTAATGAGTTTCCGCTGCGGGTAAAACATTAAGTTTGATACAAAACCGGTTCCTGCACCACTGTGGCCAAAATTGATGACTTCACCGTCCTTGCGGTAAACTGTTACCCCTAACCCATAGGTAGGGTTAACATCGGATGCCACAAGCATTGTATCGAGGTATTTCGCGCTTATTAGTTTGCTCGTGATGACCGCTTTGCCAAGTTTCAGCAAGTCCTCCAGATTGGAGAGAACTCCTCCACCGGCGTATTTAATTGACAAATCTGCCAGAGGCGCATTCAGCAATTCTCTTTTTTCATTCCGGATATAACCTTTTGCCCTCTGAGGAATGATCGCCTTTTGTTCATCAAAACGGGTATTTTTTAGGCCCGCAGGGACAAAAATATTCTGCGTCACATAAGTTTTATAAGGCAACCCCGAAACATTTTCAATCGCTGCAGCAATCAGATTATATGCAAGAGTGGAATAAAGATATTTTGTTCCGGGTTTAGAAAGGAGCGAATCCTTTGCTATATAAAGAACTGCATCCTCGGTTGAATTAAAATAAAAGGTAAGGTCAAACTCGTTCTTATAATAAGTCCTGACTCCGGAGGTATGATTGAGCAATTGCCGCAGAGTGACAACCCATTTTTTCTTTGGATAGTACGGTACATATATCCTGATATCCTCATCCAGTTTAAGTTTGCCTTTTTCAACCAGCTGGAGTACGGCTAATGATGTAATGAACTTCGAGACTGATGCAATCCTGAATAATGATTCAGTGGTGGCCGGGACAGCATTCTCAACGTCAGAGTATCCGCGCGAGCCGATCCAGATAATTGAATCCTTGTTAGATACACCGAGAATAAGCGAGGGCGGCGAGTTATACTCCATATACCGGTCTAGGTAGCCGGCGAGTTTCAATGTGTCGACTTGAGCAAAATGAGCAGAACTGAAAAAAAGCAGGAATAGAAACAATAAAGCAGCGAATTGCGGAAAGAAAAAAGGATTCTCTTTGAATTTCGAGAACGATATCAAAGAGAATCCGTTTTGAAAAAGATTATTATTGTCTCTTTTCAAGAATGTTGTCAATTATTTTATAGTCTTTTGCCTCATCAGCGGTCATAAAGTGGTCCCTTTCACAGTCCTTGAAAATTTCTTCAACTTGCTTGCCTGTATGCTTGCTGAGTATCTCGTATAAAGTGTCACGGGTTTTGAGCATCTCTTTGGCGTGAATCTCAATGTCGGTAGTCTGGCCCTGCAAACCACCAACCCAGGGCTGGTGAATCATAATTTTCGAATGGGGTAACGCAGTACGTTTTCCCGCGGCGCCGCCTGCAAGCAGGACCGCCCCCATACTAGCAGCCATACCGACGCAGATCGTAGAAACATCAGGCTTGATATACTTCATTGTATCATAAATTGCCAGTCCGGCTGAGACACTGCCGCCGGGTGAGTTGATGTAAAGTGATATATCTTTCTGAGCATCTTCGGCTTCAAGGAATATGAGCTGAGCGATAGTTAAACTGGCGATGTGGTCATCAATTGCAGTCCCAAGAAATATTATTCGTTCTCTCAGAAGACGCGAATAAATATCCATACCGCGTTCGCCGCGGCCTGTTTGTTCTATTACATACGGTACAAGCTGATTCTTGATCTCAGGGTAATTAGGCATTTGATCCTTCCTCTTTAATATCGTTGGATTTGTTTAATCCGGGTTCAGTCATTACAAGTGTATTATTCTCTCTTAGGTATTTCCAGAGTTTCATATTTTCTAATTCCGTTTTCAGGGATGAGTCATCAGGAACCGGATCGCCATAATTATTATTCGCCTGGCTTAATCTTGCTGCTTTACCCGTCTGGAATTCTTCATCCGAGACAAAGAGGTTTTCTTTTTCAATAATCATTTCCTTCAGAAGCAGCCATTTAATGGTGTTCTCTACACGGGCTTTATTCGATTTGTTAAATTCCTCTTCATTCACGTTTGCGTTCTGCCTCTTGGATTTCCTGTTTTGAATCTCATCTTCATACAGCGAACGGAGATAACGTTTTACGTAGATTGGCGGAGGAACGAAGTCGTTATTCTCAATTACTTTACTCTGGATCTTGTTAATTGCGAAATTATTAGTCAATTCTTCATAGTAGGACTCGAAGTATTTCCTTAAGAAATCCTTGAATTCTGCTTCCGTTTTAGAAGTACCGTAGGATAACTTCTGGAAGAGGTCCTCATTCAACTCCGGCGGTACGATTCTGGAAATCTCTTTCACAGTTCCCCTGTACTTGAATTCCTCTTCGTGGATTGTTTCCTCATCGGTATCGGGATGTTTATGGGTATGAGAATCCTTGAATGAGAATTCAAATTCATCGTTCAATTTTTTGCCGGCCAGCGCTTCAACGAGAGAGGGAACAACATTTCCCTTTGATAGATCAACCGGAACGTCAGGCATTACTGATCCGGGTACCAGATTCCCATCATTATCAACTTTCTGCAGATCGACTTTAACCAGATGATTATTCCCGGTGATCTCATCCGCGGGTTCCTGAGTACTCATCGTACCTAAAGCTTTCTGGTATTCGGCCTCGACTTCGGCTTCCTGAACTTTTAACTCCGCCACCTCGATCGTCTGTCCGGTATAATCCTTAACCTCAAGGACAGGGGGCATCTCATACTGGGTTTTAAAAGTCAGGGTTTTATCCTCTTTGGCATCCAGTTCTTTTATTCTTACTGTTTCCGGGATCGGAAAGATATTATTCTCTTTAAGGTAATCCGATGAAATATCAATCGCTACATTTTCGTAGGCCATCATTTCAATCGAGTTACCGTAAATTCTCTTAATCACAGATTCAGGGACCTTGCCTTTTCTGAATCCGTCTATCTGGATTTTTGATTTTTGCTTGTTAATTTCCTTGTTGAAACGATCCTCAATTTCCGGGAAGGGAACCGTAAAAGAAAGTTCAATCTCTGAATCTGAAATATTAATTTTAGTAGTTTCCAAATGTATCCTCGTGAATTCTTGGTGCGGAAGAGGGGACTCGAACCCCTACGGATTGCTCCACTAGATCCTAAGTCTAGCGCGTCTGCCAATTCCGCCACATCCGCTTAAAATTATTTAAAAAATAAATATACGATCTACTCCATACCTAAACAAATTCAAATATAATTCACCTTTTTGGCCGGGAAATCGTCGAATGAGGTGATTTTCAGGATTGGGAAATTTCTTAATGTTTATGTGTGAACCTTTTATTTTCGAGTATATAGTGTTATTTTCATTATTTCAATAACATACTTTTCTTAAGACTCTTAATGAAACTGAATTATATATTCTCCTCTCGCACCGGATTAAGAAGAAGTATAAATGAGGATTATGTAGACGTTTTTGAGGTTGAAGACGGATTACTTGCAATCGTCTGTGACGGGCTTGGAGGTAATAAGGCCGGCGAAGTAGCTTCAAAACTGGCTGTTTCCTCAATTTATAATTCTTTTATCGGCAGTGAGGCCAAAGATCTTCTTGTCCGGATTAAGGAAGCCATTAAATTTGCAAATGAACAGTTGATCCATTCTGCGGATAAAAACAGCGAATTCAAAGGAATGGCTACGACTGCAGTTGTGCTTTTTATTGATAAAAATTTCGCAAACTGGGGCCACGTCGGAGATTCCCGTCTTTATTTTTACACCCGTAACCAGGTGAGCCAACTAACAAAAGATCACAGTTTTGTTCAAAAATTGCTCGACGACGGCTATATATCATCAAAAGACGCTGAAAATCATCCGCATAAAAATGTGATTATGAGAGCACTGGGGGATAAGACCAACCTTGAAGTTGACACTGAAAAGATCAAGTTTCTTAAAAATGAATCCTGGAAATTCCTGCTCTGCACCGATGGCGTTAGCAATGTGGTCTCCAGACAGGAATTAGCTGAACATTTAGCGTACGATGATCTTGAATTTATTTCGAAGTCCCTGTCGAAACTCATCGATGAAAGGGGCGCTCCCGATAATTATTCCTTTATCATTATTAGTAATCAAGTTTAATTTATCTTTTTAGCAGGTTAAAATGATTGGCTCTGTAATAGAAAATTATAAAATAATATCTGTCCTTGGCGAAGGCGGGATGGGTGTTGTCTATAAGGCTCTGGATATGAAACTCGAACGCTTTGTCGCGTTGAAAATACTTGGCACACAGTCATTAAACAGCAGCCAATTCATTGAACGCTTTAAAAGGGAAGCGAGGAACCAGGCAAAACTAAACCATCCCAATATCGTTCCCGTTTACGGATTTACGGATGACAACGGCATCCTTGGGATTGCTATGGAGTATGTTGAAGGGGAGACATTAGAAAAAATAATTTTCCGAAAGAAACGGCTCGAACTTTCTGAGGCGTTAAATTTAATCAAACAGGTGTTAGCGGGTGTAGGATACGCGCATAATAAGGGTTTTATTCACAGGGACATTAAACCTTCTAATATTATCATAAGTAAAGAAGGCGTTGTTAAAATAATGGATTTCGGTATTTCCAAGTCCATATTTGAAAAAGGGATAACCAAAACCGGAACGAAAATCGGGACAATTCTCTATATGAGTCCTGAGCAAATCCGGGCAGAGGAACCTACCCGGCAGAGTGATATATATTCGATCGGTGTTACACTGTACGAAATGTTAACTGGCTTAACGCCTTTTGATTACGGAACCGAATATGATATTATGGAAGGGCACCTCAAGAAAACTCCCCCGAGGGTTTCTATGCAGATCAACACTGTCCCACCGGAAGTTGATAAAATAGTTGCCAAATCGCTTGATAAGATCGCGCTTAAACGATACAAGAGCTGCGAGGAGTTTATCGATGAACTTGATCCGGTAATGGCGCGTTATTCCGGTGTGAAGTCTACCATTAATAAAGAATTCAAGGCTGAACCGGTTCAGAAATCGGTCTTCGTCCAAAAAATGAAAATTACAGTTTTAACTGTTGTGATTCTTGGAATGTTTATTGGGCTAGCGTATGTATTGTTCTATGCCATCTCCGATTTTTGGCCTACGATAACAAAATTAGAACCCAGGGCAGCGGAGGATACCGTTGCCGGTGTCCAAAATTCACCGAAATACCTCGAACGGAGCAATTTTGTGCAGCTGACAACTGACATACGCGCTAATCTTAATTCTGTATTTTTTCTGGATGACTATATAGGTGTTGCCTGCGGCGAAAAAGGTACAATTATCAGAACGACCGACGGTGGTGATTTCTGGAATCCCGTATTATTTCTGGATTCTATAAACCTATTCGACATTAAATTCAGTTCTGCCGGGAGCGGATTCGTTATTGGCGAGGACGGGAAAATTTTCCGGACAACTGATCTTGGAGAGTCGTGGGTTGAAGTCTCTTCCGGAGTTATTGAAAGCCTGTTCTCAATAGAATTTGTTTCAAATAATCTTGGTTTCATCGTTGGAAGTAAAGGGACGGTACTGAAAACTTCTGATGGCGGAAATAATTGGGTGAGAGTCAAAGTTCCTGTTAATAATCTGTTGTACAGCGTAACTTTTTCCTCGGATAAGGATGGCTTCATTGTCGGCTGGAACGGTACTGTGTTGAGGACGGCAAATGGCGGTAACAGCTGGGAAGTCATACCGCCTTTTACGGACAAGTACCTGCGGGATGTTAACTTCCTTAATAACCGTGAAGGTCTTATCTGCGCCGCTGCGGGAGAAATCTTCAGAACTGAAGACGGAGGAACAACCTGGAACAAAATCTCCACTTCCAGTACATCAGGTTTAGCTTCGATTGGTTTTGTAGATGAAGTCCACGGCTTTATTGCCTCTGCCAGAGGTGAAATACTCGAGACAAAAGACGGAGGAAGGAATTGGAACGTAAATCCGAGTGGTAATTATTTTTCATTATCCAGAATAGCATCGACGCCCAAAAAGAATGTATTTATTTCCGGATTTAACGGAGTTATTCTAAAGAGTAAAATATAATACCTGTTAAATTACTACTGTAAATTAAATTTGCTGAATTGAAGAGTCTCAGTAATTTTTTCTGGGAGACCAAAAATTACCGCCGGTTAAACGGAATATCCTTTTTCTTTTTTCTGTTTTTACTCGATTCCTTTACCTCGTTTTTACCTTATCTTAAGTACTTCAGTTTTGAATATGCTGTTTTCAATTCCATCTTCATAACTCTTTTCTCGGGCTACTTCCTGCTCTCATTAATCAGTCCTGAAGTTAACCAAAATCCGCCGTTGTTAATTCGACTCATTAAATTTTGTTCGATCGTCTTTGTTCCGATCTTTTATTCGTTGTTTGCATCCCTATTATATGATAATTGTTTGGAAATTGAAGGTTTGTATTATTACCTCCTAATAGCCGCGCCTTCTCCGATTATCGGATTTTCAATTGCAGCTGCTGTAAAAGATCTTAAGTGGAAGAGGATCATCTTTATCTTCGTATATATGATACTTCTGTTTGGCTGGGTTCAGGAGCTGTATTTTAATCCGCAAATCTATTTTTATAATCCGATACTGGCATTCTTCCCGGGGACGATTTATGATGACTATATCCCGATTGACAGACCGCTTATACTTTATCGGCTTTTTACGCTTGTAATTTCACTTTTCATAATTTATTTCTTTCTCTGGTCCAGTTATTCAAAAAGTACCCTTAAGGCTACCGTCGGCAGAATAACGCTAGTACTAATTTATGCGGGCTGCTTTTTCATCTATCCGCTGCTGGGGTGGAGTACAACAGAATCAAAATTAAACAGTTTAGCAAAGACAAAAATCGAGGGGGAGAATTTTAAGATATTTGTCTATGATAATCTTCCGGCGGCCCGGCTCAACTACATCAAAGCATTACACAGCTATTATATTGGCAGGCTTGAAACAAAGTTTGGAAAGAAAAATTTTTCGGGACTAAGAACATACCTCTTCATAAATGATGAACAGAAAAAGGAATTATTTGGTACTTCATCAGCGGATGTCGCGAAGCCCTGGCAAAAGGCTGTTTTTCTGACATTGGACTCATATAGCGATAATCTGGAACACGAAATGGCGCATATCGCTGCATCAGGCTTCTCGGATAATTTGCCAGGTGTTTCTGCTAATCTTGATTTTTCATTAATTGAAGGTTTTGCTGTTGCTGCGACAGAGGAATATAATGGAGAAGATATCCACGCTCTTTCAGCACTTTATCTCCAATACGATACTGCGTTCTTCAAATCCGGATCAAATAGTGTAAAGTTCTTTAACTTAAGTCCCACTGCCGGTTATATTTTTTCAGGGTCATTTATTGCTTTCCTCTCAGAGCAATTCGGCCCTAATCCGCTTGAGGTTCTTTACAGAACCGGTGACTACGAACAAGCGTATCACAAAAAAATGAACGAATTATTGTTGGCATACAGGAAATTTATAGAAAACCGCAATGTCAGATATGACAGCCTAAAGGCAAATTTTTATTTCAATAGTCCACCGGTGCTTAAAAGATATTGTCCGAGATATATCGCTTCAAAATTTCGTGAAGCATCTGAACTGGCCATCTCAGCAGAATACCGCAAAGCGATTGAAGTGTACGATAAAATTATTAGTAAGACCGAGGACCCGCGTGCATACTGGGGCAAAATAAATTTAATGGTTAAAAGCAAGAATTACTCCGGGGCGCATAACGAGATTTCCTCCGTACTTAAGCACGGAAAGGGAGGGCGGCTGAATTTTTACTTTGAAGTTCTCAAAGCCGATCTGGATTACCTCCGCTCAGATAAGGACCATTCGATGTCGGAATACAACCGGTTGGCAGGAATTGCTCCGACAGAGAAAATACGAGAGATGGTTCAACTCAGAATATTATTATATAGCCGGAAGGAACTGCACAATTACCTCACAGGCGATCTTCAGAAAAAAAACAGGATAATTGAAAATCAGACTGCTTTTGCTAATCAGCCTGTACTTTTGAGTGCACTGATAGACTTAAATGATACTAAATTTCTTTCCGGGAAAATATTCTATCCTCCAACAGATCAGGCGCTCCCCGATACGATGTTCAATGCATACAGCATCAGAAATATCGCCGGATATTTTGAGAAAAATTTGCTTCTGAAAGAAGCGGCGAGTTGGTTAAATTTCGGCATCGCTTTTGCAGAAGATACAGGAAAATACTTGATGATAAAGGATCTTGAAAGAGTGACGCTTATTGAATTATTTATAAAACAAGGAATACATTGAACCGCCGATTTGTAAAACAATTTAGTGAAATGGGGCAGCCTGCAACGTTTCTTACAGGGACTGTTGCCATTATTCTTGTGTTGGCAGTATTTAAGATACTTAGTTATCTATTTGTCCCTGTTGCCTTTGCTGTCTTTCTGACTTACATTTTTTATCCGGTAATTTCTTTTTTGACAAAGAGAAGAGTGCCGCAATTCTTTGCCGTTTTATTCGTAACAAGCGTTGTGCTATTGTTTGCATATTTCACCTCAATTCTTGTATCTGCTTCCTTATCATCTGTGTCTGAGAAAGGAGATTTTTATCTTCAGAGGCTTGAAGAAATCCTGACGTCAATTTTAACCCCATTTAATTATAGCCTGTCCGAATTTCTTAAACTCGTGAGAATGCAGTTTAATACAAATATTGAATCAACAATTGGCTCCGTATTATCATCAGGAGTAATACAGCAGTTACTGAGTGCACTTTCGGGGACTTTTAACGCGATGATTATGACGCTGCTGTTTTTTGTATTTATGATCTCAGGTAAGAACCAGTTTGATAAAAAGGTGAAAGTGTATCTGTCCGCCGGTTCAGCCGGGAACAAACCTCTGCTGTTGACGATTGAATCGCAAATTCAAAAATATTTGATTATTAAAACAGTAATCAGCTTTATTCTAGCGGTCCTGATTACTTTAATTTATTTATGGTTCGGAGTAGATCTTGCCATTTTCTGGGGCATAATAACATTTGTATTTAATTATATCCCGAACATTGGCGCTGTATTCTCAACTTTTTTGCCCATCGTATTGATCCTGTTACAGTTCGGATTTTCTTTTGAAGCGTTGTTTCTCATCCTGGCTACTGTGGGCCTGCATTTCCTTTCCGGTAATGTGGTGGAGCCGGTTTACGTCGGAAAATATCTTGATCTAAGCCCGGTGTTTGTTCTTTTTTCTCTCTTCTTGTGGGGATATATCTGGGGATTGCCGGGAATGTTCTTATCTGTGCCGATAGCGGCAATGATCAAAATTGTTTTTGAAAATACTGAACCGCTAAAAAAATATGCACCCTTTCTTGGCGGAAAACTGAGAGTGGATGAGTAGTACCATAGATAATCGAATCACGGATCTTATCGAAGCCATAAAACCTGAACTGGGAGAGGTATGTTTTTCAGGTATTACGGCCTATGAAATATTCCTCAATCGGGAGGATATCAGTCATGATTATTTCTTAACTGTATTCACTAATGATGTGTCAGGAGTCAGACAAAAAATCGACTCCTTATTCTCAGGAGAGTATGCAAGTAAATCACCGATTCTGACAATTTTTTATATTAATGCCTCTGACTTCTCATTAAAAATTGAAATTGTCGAAACCGTACACCGGATTACAGCCGGGGATTTTGATCCTAATCGGATCTTCACAAAATTTATTACCGATTTATCCGCCGGCAAATTAAATCTGGAATTACTTTATGTTATTAAGTCCGGCGATGAATTGATCTTGTATGACCCGCTTAACGTAAAGGACGGGCTTGATTTCTGTAAGCCTGTGGGTAATCTCCCTGAGAATCCGGAAGAGACAGGTGACCTTGCTTTGCGGGCACTGGAATTATCTTTCGCGTATCAGATCCCCGTAAGTGACGACTTTAGAATTTTATTTCAGGAATTCGAATATCCAAAATCAGAAAAATCTATTAACCGCTTTCGCGATCTGCTTTTTGCAATTCTTGCATCCGCGAGTCCGTCTATTCACCTGATTGAATGCCTGCACTTGAAGATATTTCACGCATATTTCCCTGAAATGACATTAATGGTTGGCATTGAACAGAAAAAGGAATACAACCACAAGGATGTTTTTTATCATACGTGCCAGGTTGTTGATAATATCTGCACGATGACCGATGATGTCTGGCTGAGATTTGCCGCATTAGTGCACGATATCGCAAAACCCAGGACTAAAAGATTTAATGAAAAATCCGGATGGACCTTTCACGGGCACGAGGTTCTCGGCTCGCGTATGATGAAAGGAGTTTTTCACAGATTGAATCTGCCGATGGAAAAACTGCAGTACATCCGTCTGTTAATCAAGTTCCATCTGCGGCCAATCGCGCTTGCCAAAAGGGGAGTGACTGATTCAGCCGTGCGGAGGCTTATAACCGAACTCGGTGATTACAGTATAGATTTGATCACGCTTTGCAGGGCTGATATCACGAGTAAAAATCTGGCAAAAGTTAAAGAGTACCTGAAGAATTATGATATAGTGGTTGAACGGATAAAAGAGGTTATAGAAAAGGACAGAATCAGGGAATTTGAACCGCCTGTCGGAGGTGAGGAAATAATGAAGGTTTGTAACCTGAAGCCGTCCAGACAAGTAGGTATTATTAAAAACGAGATTGAAGAGGCGATCCTTTCAGGGGAGATTGAGAATACTTATGATGCAGCCTATGATTTGCTCCTCAAACTCAAAGAAAAATACAATCTATAACTCGTGTTTCCAATTTTTAGGTGCGAGAATAATTACGAATTCTCCGCGGGGCTCATTCTCCTCAAATCTCTCTGATAACTGAGCGGCGTTTCCTTCGATTATTTCTTCAAATTTTTTGGTTAATTCCCTGCATACCATCACCCGTCTGTCGGGCATAATCGCGTCAATTTCAGAGAGAAGTTTTTTTATCCGGTAGACCGACTCAAACATAACTACGGCGCATTCAATATCATTAATCTCCTTTAGTGTTTTTTGCCTTCCTTTTTTCTGCGGTAAAAATCCAATGTAGAAGAATTCATCTGTAGCAAAACCGGCAACCGACAGCGCTGCGGTCAGAGAGGAAGGGCCGGGGACAGGAACTACTTTAATTCCGCTTTTCTTCACTGCTCCGATTAAACGTGCGCCTGGATCCGAAATCAGTGGTGTGCCGGCGTCTGAGATCAACGCCATAGAAACTCCACGTTCAAGCTGAAGGACGAGCTCGCTGATTTTTTTTGATTCATTAAATGCATTAAGAGGAATAAGTTCCTTCGAGATTTGATAATGGTTGAGGAGTATTCTCGAAACTCTGGTATCTTCACAGAGTATCAGATCAACATCTTTCAGGACATTGATGGCTCTGAAAGTGATGTCTTCCAGATTTCCTATCGGAGTAGAAACTATGTAAAGCATAATGCAGCCTTTAAAACGAATTTGGCTCCGCGTGGGAGCCAATCCGTGCAAGTAGTATAAATTAAATTATTGATTTAGATACAGAATAAAGAGATTTTTCGATAATTGCAATACCTTTTTTGATTTCATCTTCAGTAATATTAAGCGCCGTTCTGAAACGTACAGCAGTCTTACCGCAGCCGAGCATTAACAATTTATTCTTATATAATTCATTCAGGAAGGACTTCCTTGTTTCTGCATCGTGGAAGTCAAACGAGCACATCAGTCCCAAGCCGCGCGCATTTGAAATCAGGGCTGGGAATTCTTTTTGAAGATTCTCGATGGACTGTAAAAGCAGTTTACCCTGAGTTGCTGCGTTCTCAACCAGGCGTTCATCATAAATAATTTCAAGGATTTTAGCTCCGCGAACCATATCGGTCAAATTTCCGCCCCAAGTGGAGTTAATCCTGCTCGATACGCGGAAACAGTTATCTTCAATTTCATCCACTCTGTCGCTTACCATAATGCCGCCAAGCTGTACTTTTTTACCAAATGATACAATATCTGGCTCAACAAAATGTTCGTGCGCCCACATTTTGCCTGTCATTCCTAACCCTGTCTGAACTTCATCGAACATAAGCATAATTTCATTTTCGTTGCATATATCGCGAAGTTTCCGGAAGAATTCTTTTCTGAAGAAATTATCCCCGCCTTCAGCCTGAATAGGTTCAACTATCAAAATGGCGATATCGTCAGGATTATTTTTGATTGCTGCATAAATTTCATCAACAGCATTATTTTCTGCTTCAATGACTGAAGTAAGGTTCTCGTTTAGAGGGAATTTGATTTTAGGATTACTGATTCTCGGCCAGTCAAATTTGGGGAAGTAATTGATTTTAGAAGGGTCAGTATTTGTCAGTGACAGAGTATAGCCTGTCCTCCCGTGGAATGCTTCTTTGAAATGAATTACCTTACTTCCTTTTTCCGATTTGTAACCTTTCTGGAAATTCTTCCTGACCTTCCAGTCAAATGCCACTTTCAATCCGTTCTCAACCGCCACGGAACCCCCCTCAACAAAAAACAGATGCTTGAAGTGTGCAGGTTTAGCGATTACCCCGAAATTGTTTATGAATTCAGCCATCAGGGTTGTGTAAATATCTGAGTTGCTGGGTTTATGGATTGAAGCGAGTTGAAGTTTTGCGAGGAATTCTGGCTCTTTAAGTTTTGGATGATTCATTCCGAGCGGGTTTGATGCAAAAAAAGTAAAGAAATCGAGGTATTCTTCACCGTTCTTTTCATCCACCAAATAAGCTCCGTGGCTCTTGTTAAGATCTAATACGATTTCAAATCCGTCAGCGAGGATATACTTTTTTAGTAATGGATGAACCAGTTCCGGTTCTATGTTGCTGAGAACTGTATTAGTGCCATATAAATTAGTTGTGTTATCGACGACTTTCATATGTGATTTCCTTTGAATAAAAGTGAATTTATTTAGTTAATAAAGTGAAAGGAAATCGGGGGGTTAAAAAACGTTTTCCAACCTCGATATGAAGTAACTCAGCCTGGATATTCTGAAATTATCCGGAGAAGTAATTTGAGATCTGTTAAACATACCACAATTTAAGAATATTCCATTTTTTAGCAAAATCGGAACTGCAGAGAACTTAAAAAAACCGTTTTTATATTGAAAAATTGAATCTTTTTGGCTATTAAGTACATAAATATTATGGATTTTGTGTAATTTTGTTATTGCAATTTAAAATGACAGAAAATACAAAATATATCAGTTACCTCGTTGAACAGGCAAGAAAAGGAAGCAAAAGCGCCTTTTATCGCCTCTTTGAGATTAATTTAGCCGTGCTCTATCCAATCGCGATCAGATTAACCGCAAACGAGGAAACCGCCACTAAAATTATACAGGAAACCATTTTGTTCGCACTGAGGAATATCAGTCAGGCAAGAAGAGATTCAACTTTCAGTTCGTGGTTAAAGGCCATAACTGTGAGGGAATGTATCAATTTACATTTTAGTCCCGCGTCCGAAACCCATTTAGGTGAGGGTCCTGATTTCATTTATAACAAGGACCTATTGACCGAGTTTGATTTGGCAATCCTGAGGCTGCCGAGAGAACCAAGGTATATTATTATCCTCTATGACTTTTTAAAGTATTCTATGACCGAAATTAGTGATATGCTTTCACTTGGCAGTCCGGAAAATGTCAGGGTTATGATCAGACTTGCACGTAAAAAGATTCTGGGCGACGTAATGCTATGACCTGTTCCCAAATCAGCAGTATTCTCGAAAAGATTTACAAATATAAGGATGTATCATACCTGACTCCTTATATAGCGGCGCACATAGAAAAGTGCTCAGTTTGTTCGAAAGAATCCCAGGAACTTTCATTGTATTTCGATAAGATCGAGTCAGTCTCTGATAATGCATTTTACCCACAATCGCTTCTGCAGGAAATGAATGAATTCATTCATCATCATACTGATGATCAGGCCGATGTTCAGGTTACTATTGGTGAGGTAAATTTATCCGGTGAAAAGCTCAAGACTGAGTTAAAAGTCCGGAAGAGCATCGATTATGGGAGTTCTAATATCGGTACTTCCGCTGAAAAGCAGGATACTACCGGTATCACCGGGTCTTCCGTAAGAGGCAATGAGGCATTTCGCTCAACCATTGCCAAAAAAGCGACGGTGATTAAAGATAAAATTGAACACCACAGGAAGATCGTGCATTGGGAAAAAATGGGCATAATGTTTTTAATATTTGTCGCAGTTGCAGGTTTTCTCTATTCTTACTTATCCAAACAAGAAACCGGACCTTGGGAAGTAAGGCTGATCCGCGGTGGCTATACAATCGAAGGGAGTGATCAGGGAAATAACCGGATATCCGAACACAGCATTATCACTTCATCGCATAATTCAGAAGTTGAAGTTTTCATCCCCGCTTATGCCAGGATAACGATGAGTGAAAATACCACAATGAGAGTGGAAAATACCTGGAGGGATTTTCTTAAGGTACAGTTACTGCGGGGAAAGATTATGCTGAGGAGTACGACGGACCTAAGTGATATTAAAATTATGGCCGGGGAAGCGGAAATTGTATGTAAAAATTCCAATGGAAGTGTTGATCGAAACGGACTGGGAGAAATTGGGATTGAATGCCACAAAGGGCTGGTTGAAGTAAAAAAAGATAAAGTTTATTTACTCCCGTTCGGATATCGTTCCGAGATTAAGGAAAGTTCAATTCATCTTATTCCGTATTTCAGGGGAAGCAATAACGGTTTCATAGCTATGGTTGGGGAAATTAATCGCGGGGTCATAAATTCACAAGTTGTAAATTCTCTTATTTCGTTATCGACAAAAAGAGATATTTATACATTACTGCAGTGCATTCCGTTTGCGAATGATGAGCAGCGGGCTGATTTATACTCCAAATCGCTGGACTATGCCAATCAGCCAAAAGAAATTGCTCTTAAAACAGCGTTAACCCTTGATGATCAAGATGTCCAAATATGGATACAAAATTTAACAGAAAATAAAGCACAAATTAAATAATTACAGAAGGCAAAATATGGATCTTTTAAATATCCTTGGTGTTCAGGAGAAAAATTACGGAAGTTCTACCGGAAGAGAGTGGTTCAAAACAACTACTGAAGGTGAATTAAAAATTTACAGTCCCACGAATGGAGAGTATATCGCTTCTGTTTATCAGTGCTCAGCCGACGATTATATGAAAGTTATGGCGAAAGCTGATGAAGCTTATAAAACCTGGCGTACCGTGCCTGCACCGCAAAGAGGTGAAGTTGTCAGACAGATCGGATTGAAATTGCGCGAATACAAAGAACCTCTCGGGAAACTGGTTTCCTATGAAATGGGGAAATCACTGCAGGAAGGCCTCGGCGAAGTTCAGGAAATGATAGATATTTGCGACTTTGCGGTTGGACTCTCCCGTCAGTTATACGGATTTACGATGCATTCAGAAAGGCCCGAGCACAGAATGTATGATCAGTATCATCCTCTCGGCGTCGTTGCCACAATTTCGGCGTTCAACTTCCCGGTAGCCGTTTGGTCCTGGAATGCGATGCTGGCTGCAGTCTGCGGCGACGTCAATCTCTGGAAGCCATCAAGTAAAGTGCCTTTAACTGCAATCGCTACTCAGAAAATAGTTGAGAAAGTTTTAAGCGAGCAGAATTTGCCGGAAGGTATTTTCAATCTTATTATCGGAAAAGGCTCATCGATCGGCGAGTTGATGCTGAAGGATAACAGGGTGCCTTTGGTTTCTGTTACCGGTTCAACTCCCGTTGGTAAACACGCGGCGGAGGTTGTGTCTAAAAGATTCGGCCGCACGATTCTTGAACTGGGCGGCAACAACGCAATCATAATGTCCAAATACGCTAACCTCAAACTTGCCATTCCTGCAGTTGTGTTCGGCGCGGTCGGAACAGCCGGACAAAGATGTACCTCCACACGCAGACTAATTATTCACTCGGACATTTATGACAGTGTAAAAGAATCGCTAATTAAAGCATACAAGAGCCTCAAGATAGGTGATCCTCTTGATGCTGCTAACCACGTCGGGCCACTTATCGATAAGAGCGCTGTGAGCGCTTTTACAGCGGCGCTCGAAAAAGTGAAGCAGGAGGGCGGTAAAATACTTTATGGCGGTGAGGTACTGAGCGGTGATAAATACGCGTCCGGCTGCTATGTTGTTCCTGCATTAGTGGAAGCAGATAACAGTTTTGCCATAGTACAGGAGGAAACATTTGCGCCGATACTTTACCTGATGAAGTACTCAGGCCAGATTGAAGAAGCAATTGATCTGAATAACGGAGTGGTTCAGGGACTGTCATCATCAATCTTTACAGATAATCTTCAGGAAGCTGAGAAATTTTTGTCTGCAGCAGGTTCTGACTGCGGAATCGCGAACGTTAACATCGGGACTTCCGGAGCCGAGATCGGCGGTGCTTTTGGCGGAGAGAAAGAAACCGGCGGCGGAAGAGAGTCTGGTTCTGACTCCTGGAAAGCTTATATGAGAAGACAGACGAACACAATAAATTACGGATCAAAGCTTCCTCTGGCACAGGGTATTAAATTCGTAATTGATTAAAAATTCATTCCGGAAGTTTTGCATATTTTGAACAAAATGTATAAACTTGAGATAGAAACAAGGATATCAGAACTTATCCGTGTATTTAAATTTCTCTCAGATATTTGTATTGAGAATAAATTCAGCAGTGATGTTGAATTTGATCTCAACCTGATTTTTGAAGAATTTCTTCTTAACCTTATTAATTACGGGTATAAAGGAATCGACTCTGAAAAGATCTGTATTGAAATTGAAGTATATCAGGATTTGATTAAGATCCGCATTACTGATACTGCGGTAAGTTTTGATATCCGGGAAACAGGCGATTTCGATTCATCCCTCCCCCTTGATAAAAGGAGAGTGGGCGGTATCGGAATCCATCTGATTAAATCAGCAGTGGATAAAATTGATTATGAAAGTATTTCCGGGAAGAACATAACAACTTTTCATCGCACATTAAATATATAGGTGGTTTTATGGAAAATTTGAAGATAATTGAATCTGGTAATGCTATGATACTCCGGTTCAGCGGTAAACTGGATTTTACTAACGCAGATGATCTGGAGCGTGAAATTCAGTCACTCATCGGGACACGAAAACTTAACTTGATTTTTAATTTGAGTGAAGTTACTTTTATCAGCAGTTCCGGTATCAGGGTGCTGATGGTTAGTATGAAAATTGCCGCGGGTTATAACCTGAAAGTCCTGTTCGTGGCTGTAAATGAAAAAGCGAAGCATCTGCTCGAGATCCTGGGACTTCTGGATCAGATTAAAATCCTTGAGACCGAGGAAGAGGCGCTTTCTTTTTTAAAGTAATCAGTGCCAATTTTGTGACCAATCAGAATTCACAAGGAGATCTTTAGATGAATTTTTGGGTGTTTTTTATAGGTGTCGCGGAGATACTAATTGCGTTAACCATAGGGGTGTTTATTATCTATCTGTCCTTTCAGATTTTATCGAAATTAGTTCGTGATTTCGCAGTTATCGATAAACTCAGGAACAACAATATTTCCGTTGCGATAGTAATAGGCACGATTATACTATCGGTTATTTATATTGTCCGGAGCGCCATTAATCCGGCAGTTACGGTTTTAACAATGCTTTTTAAGAATCCGAAGGCGGATTACTCGACTTTTTTTTCGGGTTTCCTGATTATTCTGATTCAGATAATTGTTTCCGCCGTAACCGGATTTGCGGGTATTTATATTGCCCTGCGGTTGTATATGTGGCTTACCAAAGATCTGCACGAAATGGAGGAGATCAGAAATAACAATATTGCTGTCGGCATAGTTTTGGCTTTCGTGATTTTTGCAGTCGCACTTTTACTTGAACCGGGAATTAATACACTTCTTCAGTCTATGATACCTCTTCCCTCAGTAAATTTCAGAGAAATCTACAGATAATATTTACGATGGGACTCGGCGGATGTATTAAGTCAATCTTTAAAGGGTGCGCATCCTTAATCACCTTTTTCATCCTTGCGGGTGTGGCCATTTCATTACTTAACAATTTTATCTCTTTTTTCCCTGCCGCTCAAAATCTTTCAATCGATGAAACCGTAAAAACGGATGAAAGGACGAATGATACTTTTTATGAGTCAGTTTTTGAATGGGAACAGCAGGCAGGC
>CAIMOS010000081.1 GCA_903843135.1 uncultured Ignavibacteriales bacterium
CATGTTAGCAGCAGATTTTCCTGCGGCATTGAATGCATCTTTTATTTGAGCCAACATTTCATCAGGAGTATTTGCTTCTAATAGCTTCATTGTGTCCAAGTGAGTTCACGTTGGGACAACTCGCGAGTTGTCCTCGTGACGATGCGGGGTAATACAATGCCGTTTATTTCGAATCTGAGTTTTCCACGGCACCACGATATTTTGGCAGGGGCGGCTCGCGAGCCGCCGCTACACGGCCAATTGATCAATTAAATAAAACAATTTGATGTAATGGCGTGACGGGAGAATCGATTATTTGTATATAAAACAAAAAACCCCGGGATGATCCGGGGCTTCTTTTAAAATGAATTTTTGGGGTTTGCTTTTATTTTACTCAAGCCACGATATTATTTCGAATGTGCCTGTCTCTGCGAATGCGGGGGGCGTATCAAGCAGCAATCTTTCATCATAATGGATCGACACGTTGTATCCTTTTTGGATCTGTCCGTTCGAAGCATAAACGCCCGTCTCCTGCGGCTGGCTCTCTATCAGCCCTCCGGTAATATTAACTGACCCTGTATGCGTAAGAGCAGACATATTCTCAGCAGTGAGTCCGCCGCCTAATGACATACAGGTCGCCTGTATGTTAAGATTGGGCTGGTTCGCGGGCACGTCCCTGATAATAAAATTGTTTGAAGCAATCAGGCCGAGCATATCCGTGGAACCCGGCGTATTCGGATCGTTAGCGTAAGTTAAGCTGCCGTCAAAAAAGATATTTCCGTTACCCAATCCCGATGATCTGTCAACTGCCAGTGTTGCCTGGCCGCTCATTGTGCCTTTGATATAAGCGTCACCGCGCGCGACGT
Source organism: uncultured Ignavibacteriales bacterium (assembly GCA_903843135.1). Classification (GTDB taxonomy): domain Bacteria; phylum Bacteroidota; class Ignavibacteria; order Ignavibacteriales; family Ignavibacteriaceae; genus JABWCL01. The sequence continues at coordinate 846 of CAIMOS010000081.1, forward strand.
AAATTACGCCGTTGGGGGCATAGGTTGAAAGGGCAACCGTCGTAAATGAACCGGTGCTTCCTTCACGGTAAGTAACTGTTCCGTCCGCGTTAAATGTAAGGTAAAGATCTTTTCCGGCCGGGACTACGTGTCCGCCGCTCGCTGCCTGCGAACTAAGATCCGAAGTGATGCTTGTCGGAAGAGGTAAATCGACACCTGACTCATATCCGCCAAGAAACTGCGGGGTGCCGGCGGCGCCGCCTCTGCTGATGCCTCTCTCGGTTGTAACCTTGCCAAAGAAGATGGGGCTTCCGGAAATATTCATTGTCCCCTGAACGTGCATCGGCCCCCAGATAGTATCGCCTGTATTATAGGCGGCCCTGCCGGTCATCGAGGAACCGTAGTAAGCAAATTTTGCGAAGCTGCTCGGCTGCATTGTAATCTTAACGGTATCCTTCGTACCGTAGTAATTTGAAACGGCAAAAACCTGTCTCTTGCCATCAGGGAAAGTATCGATTATCACTGAAATGGTTCCGCCGTTAAAACTCGCCTCGTTGTATGTAGACTGCCACGAAGGGACAGAAAAGAGCGCGTTGCACGCAAGGTTTGCCGCCGAAGACGCCATCTCCGAAGCAACAGTTTTATTATAATATGCCACGTAAGTATCAACTGTGTTGTTCGCCTTGGAGACCATATTTAAATTATAAACCATAAATATGGTGCTGTATCCAAGAATAAGTAATAAAGCAGCCTTTCCGAACATAAAAATATCTCTATCTGTTATTTAAATTTTTTGCTGATAACCTGACCTGCCGCCAGTATGCCTGCGAATAATCCTGCTCAAAGGCGTCATTGCTCTCGACTTCAATCGACAGCTGAAGCGCCGAGATCGCTCCGGTACGTGCTGACGTGATCGGAGTTGAAATCGGCTGGCTGAAAACATCAAAATAGTCAAACCTGAATAACGTAACATTCCGGCTTAATGCCGAAGGCGCATTGTTGCTTACTTTTCTGTATAGCACCCTGTCCCTCGGGTTTCTTGTATTGGAAAGCTCCGCGAGTGTGCCGATAGTATATGTGATCGTATCGACCGTCCCGTCGGCATCAACATCCCCGGCAAACTTTATCATTGAAGAATCAGCGGAACGTATCGCTTCGCTGGGCCTGGGCAGAAGCAGAGGATCAGAAGCATAACCGATCCGCTTAAGGTCTCTTTCAATTACTTCGATGATGAAAACAAGTTCCCGCTGCAGGAGAAAATCTTCGTTATAGTAGAAAAATTTAGCTACAGCTTCCTGATTCACTCTCTGGAGGGTAAGTAGCAGCGTGCCTCCGATAAACATAGCCGCGAGAATATCCAATAATACCTGGCTGCCCATTACCTGAAGGTCCAGTAACTGAATATTGAAGAAATAGAAATTGTGTCCCGCATAAAGGGGCTCGCAACCTTAACCGTAATTTTTTTGTGCCACGTTGGCACCGCGGAAACCGAGTTAAGCGCGTTTCCGTTCACATAACTGACCCTCATCCACACATTAAAGACGGCGGATATCTGTGATGAGTCAACGGTTGTGTAATTATTATAATCGTCCAGATCGTCATAGAGGTCGGGGGTTGATTCTCCGGTTTCTTTGCCAAGCAGCCCGGACGATGTAAGGTACGCTACCGCGCTTAACGGATTGTCGATAGAGTTCTCGTCAAAAGCAAGCCTGCTTGCTTCTTCGATCTGAGATGTCGCGAGAGAAATTGCGGCAAGCCCGAATTTGGAATTTTGAGACGTGTCCTGAGACAAAAATATCGCCGCATTCATCCTAAGGCTGATAACGGAAAGCAACATCATCGCAGCAATGGTCAGCAGGGATTGACCCATACCCATCAGGTAGTTTCCTTCAATTAATGATAATACCAGAATTAAAAATATAACCTACGCCTTACTATAATGAATAAATTTCAAAAAAGTAAGACCAAGAATCTCCCTATAGTCATACAAATAGCATTCAACAATATTCCCTCAAAAGCCATAAAAAAAGGCCTGAAAAAAATATATGCCAAAATGAGAATCGTTCACATTCTGAAAGAAAATAATAATACAAATTACCCGCCAGATATGCACCCTGCACTGCATCTTAATAATAATAAGAAATAGAATTATTTTGAAAGACAGAGATCACATTTGCATTAAAATTTATTTTTTATATATTGCTGTTGTTCTTTTACATAGTGTCGTGATTTAATGCAAATTGCTGCGACAATAAACAAACAGCTAAACAGCCCTTAAGGATCAGGACCTGCTGTTTGGCAGGTTTTTTGCTTTAAATCCTTACGTCGTGATTTATAACTAATTGCACCGACGAAAAACAATTCGCTAAAAAGTTACGGGTATTTTGTCATCCCCGCATCTTGGCGGGGTTTTTTGTCTCGGCTTTTTCAAATGACAAAATAATGGAGTGCTTAATGAACGAATTGACCGAAATCCTGGAATCGATACCCGTAGACCCGCTCACCGGAGCTGTGGCCGTCCCTATTTACCAAACCTCAACTTACGTGCAGGAATCACCCGGAGCGAATAAGGGATTTGATTATACACGCACAAACAATCCGACACGCAAAATCCTGGAAGATATAATCGCCAAACTTGAAGACGGGAAACGCGGACTTGCTTTTGCGAGCGGACTGGCCGCCATCGACGCCGTTGTAAAACTGCTTCACGCCGGCGACGAAGTGGTTGCGGTCGATGATATCTACGGAGGCGCTTTCCGCCTCTTCACAACCGTTTATAACCGCTTCGGTATTACAATTAAATTCGTCGATACCACAAACGCCGCAAATGTCGAAAAAGCAATCAGCGGTAAAACGAAAATGATCTGGCTTGAATCTCCCACTAATCCCCTTCTGAAAATCTCGGACATCGAAGCGATTGCTGCCATCGCAAAAAAGAATAATGTACTGCTCGTCGTGGATAATACTTTCGCGTCGCCGATACTTCAGAAACCGCTGAAACTCGGGGCTGATATTGTAATTCACAGCGCTACAAAATACATCGGAGGGCATACGGATGTGCTCGCGGGGCTCGTGGTCACCGCGGACGAAGGACTCGGCGAAGAGATAAAGTATATTCAAAACGCGACCGGAGGAGTGCTTGCGCCATTCGACAGTTGGCTGCTTATCAGGAGTATTGAAACACTGAAGATCAGGGTCGAAGAGCACTCCCGCAATGCTCTTAAAATCGCGCGCTACCTTCAGACAAAAGAAGAAATAAAAAGTCTTAATTATCCCGGACTGGAGTCGCACCCAAACCACGCGATAGCTGCAAAGCAGCAAAAACTTCCCGGCGGAATTATCTCTTTCTCATTTAAGAATGACACGGAGGAAAGCGCGGTAAGTTTTGTTACATCCACAAAACTTTTCAAATTAGCCGAGAGCCTCGGCGGAGCAAAAAGCCTGGTGTGCCACCCCGCAAGTATGACCCACAAATCAATTCCGCGCGAGACAAGGCTTAAATCCGGCGTTACCGACAGCCTCATCCGCCTCTCCGTTGGGCTTGAAGATGCTGACGATCTCATTAATGATATAGAACAGGCCCTGGCAAAAGTAAAACAAAAGAAATAATATCCCGAATATGAAAATCCTGAAATTCGGCGGCACTTCAGTAGGAAGTGCCGCGGTGATTAAAAAAGTACATTCTATCGTAAAACAGAGTATCGGCAGAAACGAGGACCCGATCGTCGTTGTCTCGGCATTCAGCGGCGTTACAAATCTTCTGCTGAAAGCAGGCCGGGCCGCGGCATCCGGAAGCGAAGAAAACCGGAAAATATTTTCGGATCTGAAAGAACTGCATATTCAGACAATCAGGGAATTGATCCCGCCTGATAAAGCCGATGATGTTCTTCACGAAACAGAACCGCTGTTTACGGAACTCGAAAAACTGATCTACGGCATTTACCTGATCAGGGAACTCTCGCTTAAAAGCAAAGACCAGCTAATGAGTTACGGAGAACAGCTTTCAGCTAAGATCATCAGCCGTTCGTTTTCTGCGGCGGGAGTCGATTCAGAATACTTTGATGCTCGCGAGGTAATCGTCACGGACAATTCATTTGGCAATGCAAAGGTTAACTTTGAAGTGTCGGACAAACTGATAAGTGAAAAGCTGGGCTCTGCGGACAAACTTATGGTGGTAACGGGTTTCATTGCGCGCACTGCCGATCACGAAACAACCACGCTCGGCCGCGGCGGCTCCGACTATACCGCTTCAATACTGGGCGCCGCGCTTGGCGCGGAAGAGATCCAGATATGGACGGATGTTGACGGTTTTATGACCGCGGATCCGAGAAAAGTAAAAAAAGCGCTGCCGATCGAATCGCTTTCGTATGACGAGGCGCTTGAGATGACCCACTTTGGCGCTAAGGTTGTTTATCCGCCCACTATAAGGCCGGCATATATAAAATCTGTTCCCATAGTTATTAAAAATACTTTTAATCCTTCTTCCAAAGGAACTTCGATTACAGGGTACGGGGCAAATAAGAATTTTCTTATCACCGGTATTTCTCTGCTGGCCGATGTTGCCCTTATAAAAATTGAAGGGAACGGTCTTTCAGATACTTCGGGCGTTACGGGAAGGATTTATTCACTCCTCGCGAAACTGAATGTTCCGGTTATCCTCGCGTCGCAGGCCTCCGCGGGAAATTCTATCTGCTTCTGCATCCCCGCAAGCCAGGCAGACCAGCTTAAAACACAGATCGAATCTGAACTGAAATACGAACTGCATTACTCGGTCCTTGATAATATTTCCCTGGAGCATAATGTTTCCCTTATCGCCGTAATCGCGGAGAATATGAGGAACAACTCTTCCATACCCGGCAGGATCTTTGAATCTCTCGGTACGAACGGCGTTACGATTTATGCGATCGCGCAGGGTTCATCCCAGTTGAATTTGTCACTCGTTGTATCGAAATCTGATGAGATAAAAGCGCTTAATGTTATTCACGATGAATTTTTTCTGTCGGATAAGAAGACGGTTAATTTATTTATCGCGGGAACAGGGCTTATCGGAAGAACACTTTTTCAGCAGATCAAAAACCAGAAAGAATTCCTCAGCCGTCACCTACGCCTTGAAATTAAAATCGCCGGCCTCGCGAATTCAAGGAAGATGCTCATAGATGAAAACGGAATTGATATCGATCAATGGGAAGATGTTCTCTCGCAAAAAGGAGAAACATCTGTTACTGATACTTTTATGCAGTCGATGAAGAAATGCAACCTTTCGAATACAGTTTTTGTCGACTGCACTTCAAGCGAAGAAATAATCAGACAGTATCCCGGTGTGCTTTGTTCGTCAATCCCGATTGTAACTCCGAATAAGCAGGCAAACACGAGCGAGTACAGTTACTACCAAAAGTTAAGGGAACTTGCAAAACAGTATAACGTCCGTTTCCTTTATGAAACCAATGTCGGTGCGGGACTGCCGGTTATCAGCACACTAAATGATCTGATGCTGAGCGGAGACAAAGTAATCAGAATTGAAGGAATTCTGAGCGGCACACTAAGTTATCTTTTTAACAATTTTACTGAAGGAACTTCATTCTCGGCGCTTCTTCGCGATGCCGTTGATAAAGGTTACACGGAACCTGATCCCCGGGAGGACTTAACGGGCACAGACGTGGCGAGAAAACTTCTGATACTCATCCGTGAAGCGGGTTACAAAGCCGAACTTAAGGACATCGAAATCGAGGGCCTGCTCCCGTCTGAATCAGATAAAAATCTTTCGAAGGAAGAATTTCTGAAAACTTTTTCGCAGTATGACGGATACTTCCGCCGCAGGCTTGAAAATGCAGGCGCAAAAGGATGCCGGCTCAGATATATCGCTTCGTGGGAAGACGGTAAAGCTTCGGTCAAACTGACTGAAGTCCCGGAACCGCATCCCTTCTATGCGCTCGCATCGAACGATAATATCATCTCATTCAAAACAGTTTACTACAAAGAGCGGCCTGTTGTCATACAGGGCCCCGGCGCCGGTGCGACTGTCACCTCAGGAGGAGTGCTGGCGGACATTATCAGGATCGCAAACTATCACAATTAATTAAATGGCAGGAGACACAAATTGAAATCAATCAAAATACCCGTTGGTATACTTGGCGCGACAGGAAGTGTCGGTCAGAAATTCATTGAACTGCTCGCAGCGCACCCGGTTTTTACAATCAAAGAATTAGCAGCTTCCGGCCGCTCCGCGGGGAAAGTTTACGGCGATACCGTGAATTGGATACTTGACGGATTTATTCCGGAAGAATTGTCAAAGTTAAAAATTAAAGAATGCGCTGAACAGTTTGAAAGCCGCGTGCTTTTTTCCGCGCTTGATTCCTCTGTTGCGGGCCAGATTGAAAGTGAACTGGCAGACCGCGGGCATATAATTATATCAAACGCGAAAAATCACCGCTGGAGTGAAAACGTTCCGCTGATCGTTCCTGAAATTAATCCCGGTCACCTGGAATTAATAAAAAAGCAAAAATTTAATAACGGCGGATGCATAATCACAAATCCGAACTGCTCCACGATCGGGCTTGTTCTTGCTCTAAAACCTCTGCAGGATAAATTCGGTCTTGATGCCGTGAATGTGGTTACAATGCAGGCGCTCTCAGGCGCGGGTTATCCTGGTGTGCCGTCACTCGACATTCTCGATAATGTAATTCCATATATCGAAGGTGAAGAAGAGAAATTAGAATCAGAACCGAAAAAGATCTTTGGAAGTTTAGTCAGCCACGGTGTTTCTTATTCGGATATTAAAATAAGCGCGCAGTGCAACCGGGTCCACGTTAAAGACGGACACCTTGCTACGGTGCAGGTTAAGTTGAAGCGGAAAGCGGAGGCTGAAGATTTAATTTCCGTCTGGAAAAATTTTACGGCGGAGCCGCAGACTCTCGGGCTTCATTCCGCGCCTGTTAAGCCGGTACATTATCTGGAGAATGTTAAATATCCGCAACCGCGCCTGCACCGTGATGTTGATAAAGGTATGGCTGTAACAATAGGGCGGCTCCGCGAATGCAGCCTGTTTGATTATAAGTTTGCAATACTCTCACACAACACTGTCCGCGGCGCTGCAGGAGGAACAATCCTGATCGCAGAATTACTCCACGCAAAAGGCTATATAATGTAGGTCGATATTCATATCGCCCTGTCATTACTGACTCCGAAGGAATCAAATAAGAATAACAACCGATATCGATCCGGTGGAATAGACCGCCGATGACACTGATCCGGCTGATTTCCGCTGATCCTTAAACGCTAAGACGCTAAGATCATCGCAAAGGGCGAAAAATTGTTAATTGATAATTGACAATTCCGTGATGCGATATCTGTCAGGGGGAATGGCACGCCGATGACACTGATCCGGCTGATTTCCGCTGATCCTTAAACGCTAAGACGCTAAGATCATCGCAAAGGGC
>CAIMOS010000082.1 GCA_903843135.1 uncultured Ignavibacteriales bacterium
CCGCCCGGAATGCTATTCCGGTTTACGGCTCATCACGCGTAGCTCGGAATAGTATTCCGACACGGCGCTGTTCAACAGGACTCCCCCGCACAAGCCCGCCTTCGCTTTTTCATCGCCGGGCTTTTTCGGGGTTATCGATCAAACTAATCCGCCCGGAATGCTATTCCGGTTTACGGCTCATCACTCGTAGCTCGGAATAGTATTCCGACACGGCACTGTTCAACAGGACTCCCCAGCACAAGCCCGCCTTCGCTTTTTCATCCGCGGGCTTTTTCGGGGTTATCGATCACACTAATCCGCCTTCGCTTTTTCTCCGCGGCCTTTCCCGGGGTTATCGATCAAACTAATCCGCCCGGAATGCTATTCCGGTTTACGATTTTCGGGTGGGGCCTCCGGAATTCCACATATCGCAGGATCGTAATATGTGTCCCGCCATTCATTGGGGTCGGATACTAATCCGGCATTTACCGGATTATTGATTACATAATTTATCGTATAGAACAATTCCTTATCATCTCTTACTAGCCTGTCATAACTTTCTGCCTGCCAGAATGGTCCTGTCATTTTCATTACTCTGTTAATGTCCCTCGCAGATATCCTCTTCATTGACTGCAATATCTTAATTATTCCGTTGTTGTCCTTCAGAAGTTCGAATACAACGTGAACGTGGTTCGGCATTATGCAGTAACAGATGAGATTGTATTGGGATTTATCTGGATAGTGCAAGGTGTTTTTTATTATTGAGGACAGCTCAGGTTGTGTCAGATTTATCTTATCCGAAGTATTTTGATCGAGCAGTTTATCATATTTTATGAACAAGCGCCTTTTGGTTTCATCGATATCATCCGACTTTTTTAGGTCAGAGTCATATTCCTCCCGTAGTTCTTTCAGCAGATGGACCGGAATGCTGTCGTTGAGTCTGTATGTAATGAAATAGGTCCCTTCGTTGTAATGGAGATGTGGAAGGTTCCGCCTGTAAAAATACCTCTTGTTCATAATATATCCCGCCTTTGTTCTAAGATTATAGAAAACTACTACACTAAAATACCAACGGGATATTGTATTTCAAATATATATCCGGGATCAGCAGTTTGCGTAGCTCGGAATAGTATTCCGACACGGCGCTGTTCTGCCCTCTCCCGTAACTCGGAATAGTATTCCGATACGGCGCTGTTTAACAGGACTCTCCAGCACCAGCCCGCCTGCGTTTTTTCATCGTGGGCTTTTTCGGGGTTATCGATCAAACTAATCCGCCCGGAATGCTATTCCGGTTTACGGTTTGGTACACTTCCGCCCGGAATGCTATTCCGGTTTACGGTTTTTCAGACTTCGTTGTTGAATTCTTTATAAAACTGCTCGAGGTATTTTTCCATAAACTCGTGGCGTTCTTCGGCGAGGCGCTTGCCTTCTTCTGTCTTCATCATATCTTTCAGTAGCAGCAGTTTTTCGTAGAAGTGGTTTATTGTGGGGCCTTTGTTGGACTTATACTCTTCACCGGTATTGAATTTTAACGGCGGGATTTCCGGATTATAGATCTCTCTCCCTTTATGCCCACCGTAATTAAATGCTCTTGCAATTCCTATCGCGCCGATGGCGTCAAGCCGGTCCGCATCCTGCACAACACGAAGTTCAGGCGAATCGTATCTCTTCCCTCCGATCTCACTCCGGAACGACATATTCTCAATTATTTTTACGACTTCATCAATGATGTCTTCCGGAACTCCGCACGATGACATTATCTCCCTTGCGGTCCTTGGCGCTATTTCGTCCTCACCGTCGTGGAACTTCGCGTCCGCAATATCGTGCAGCAGTACTGTCAGTTCAACGATAAATTTATCGGCGTTCTCTTTTTCTGCTATCTGAAGCGCGGTGTTCAGCACGCGGTAAATATGCCACCAGTCGTGTCCCCCCTCCGCACCGGAGAGAGTTTCTTTTACACGTTCAGTGACCTTGGCGATTATTAACTTTTCATCCATAAGCAATTTTGTCAGAGCTTAAACAATTTCAGCGCTTCACTTACTGCTGATTTAATCGCCTCTTCAGTAACCGGTACATCAACCATTAAATTGCCCGGTGAGCGCATCAGCACAAAATTGATTTTTCCGTCGCGGTTCTTTTTATCTTTATACATCGCGTCAACTACTGCCTTAGTATTGGCCTTATGTATCGCTGCCGGCAGTTTATACCCTTTAACAAGCGAAAAATACGAATTGAATTTGCTCTCAGTGATGAACTTCATCTTCAGCGAAAGGACCAGCATAACCGCAAGCCCGGACACAACCGCCTCGCCGTGGGAGATTTTGAAATCCATTACATTCTCAAGCGCGTGGGCAGTGGTATGTCCAAGGTTCAATATCTTCCTGATGCCGCTTTCTTTTTCATCGCTGTAAACAACAGAAGCCTTGAACATTATGCATATCTCGAGAAGATCGCTTATATCGTTGTCCCGGTGAGCGATCAGACTTCCCAAATTTTTCTGAATTACTTCTAAGAATTCTTCATTTATCAGAAAAGCATATTTCAATATTTCGCCGAATCCGGACCGGTACTCTTTCATTGAAAGCGTCGAGAGGAACGCCTGGTCCGTGATTATGCAGTCCGGCTGCTTGAACGTACCTAAAATATTTTTGTAATTATTAAAGTTAACTCCGGTTTTGCCGCCCAGGGACGCGTCCACCATCGAGAGGAGCGTTGTCGGAATGTTGATCCATTTCACGCCCCGCATATAAACCGATGCCGCGAATCCGGCGATATCTCCCGTCACTCCGCCGCCGATTGAGACTATCACGGTATCGCGCCCGAAGCCGGTTTCCATCAGTTTTTCGCAAATATCCAGAACTGCTTTTTGCGATTTGTTTTTTTCCGTTGCCTTTATGGTGAAGTAATATTTCCGGTAAGATTTATCGTGGAGTACAGACTTCAGCCTGAACCCCCAGTATTTATCCACATTGGAATCAACTATATAAAAAACATTTTTGGGGTAATAAGATTTGTTTAATTCCTCTTTAAGCGCCGTAAGAATATCATCGCAAAGGATAATGTCGTGAAAGTAATTTTTTGAGGTTGTAATTTTTTTCTTCATATCGTCATAATTTCCGTTCAATAATTTTAGCCAGAAGTTCAACGGACCTGCCGACCGACATCCTGTCGGTGCTGAATTCGAGGTCCGCCTGGCTGTAATAAGGTTTTCTTTTTTCGAGCATACTCACAATTTTCGCCATCGCTTCTTCCCTTGTCGCGTTTACATTCGAAGTGGTCTGAAAGAGGGGCCTGTCTGTTTTAAATTTTAACCGCTCAAGTATTTTCTCGGGTGAGGAGGAAAGATAGATCAGTTTACCGTGTTTCTTTACGATCTTCAGATTGTCGCCGTACGCGATGGTACCGCCGCCGAGAGATATAACAGAATCATCGTGTTTCGAAACTTCTGTAAGCGTGTCAGTCTCGGCTTTTCGGAATTCATCCTCGCCAAATTCCCGGAAGATATCCACCACTTTCATCCCGAATTTAGCCTCAATTAATTTATCGAGATCAAAAAAATCCCACCCGATCTTATTCGCAAGAATAAGCCCCAGTGTGCTCTTCCCAGAGCCCATAAATCCGGCAAGGTATAATCTTTTGGTTTTCATATCATAAGATCGTGAATGCGATGCCCATAAAAAAAGTTATACCGTCGATATTTATCTTCGAGTCAAATGTTTCCTGCGCAACGTATATCTCCTGCCCGTTGATTACCGTTTCCCTTTTGTTGTAACTGCTCTTTACATTAAACTGCGGATCGCGGAATTTCATCCCCCCGTGGATAATATATCTTTCCTGATAAATATATTCCATTGACCATCCCACCTGAATCCCGTATGCCTGCTGGCGTTCAAGGTTTTTCACTTCAATGTCTGCTATCTGCCTGTAATGGCTTCCGAAGTAATAACCAAATCCCCCGTTCATATAGTATTTGAAATGCTCATCGGAAAAAGGAAGGCGGTAACTTATGCTCAGTTCAACCGGAACAGCGATGAAGCCGTCTTCGATCTTCAGGCTCTTCGGAATGAGGTCCGTTAAAATCGTCAGCCGCTGTTCATCGGTTACGGCTTTCACATAATCGGCGGAAATAGAAAGGAAAAGATTATCGATTAATTTTCCGCGCACTTCAATGCCCGGATGGTAGATATCCACAATTGAATATGAGCGGTTCCGGATAGACGGGTCCGAGGATTTTGGATTAAGATAAACTTTGCCCGAGGTGGTATAATTTCCGGACAAATACACCTGTAGATTCTGCGGCAACACCGGAGTGTAAATCGCGCCAAGTAATATTGTTATTAAAAATATTTTCAAAAGTTTAATTTATTTATCAGAACGAAATTTAAGATTAATTAATGAAATCTAATCGTGATGAAACCTGCAGCTGTAAATCAGTATATCGTTTCCTTCTATCCGGTACACAAGGCGGTGCTCCTTTTCGATTCTGCGCGACCACATACCCGGATAATCAAATTTCAGAGGAAGCGGGTTACCCATTCCTTCAAACGGGGTTTTCTGAATTTCCTTTAAGAGATCGTCAATTTTTTTGACGATCCTTTTATCGTGAGACTGCCAGTACTGGTAATCTTCCCAGGCGTTGTGACAGGAAATGAGTCTCACAGTTTTTTCTGCTGCTTTTCTTCGCTGTCGCGGGAATTCATCTGATCAATAGATTGCTGCAGGCGTTCACTGTTCTTTCGCGAACTCAGCAGATGCATCGATTCCATCAGGGAGTTATAATCTGACATAGACAAAAGCGCCACCCCCTGGCCGCTTCCGCGTTTGAGGAAGATTATCTCATTTTCTGTCTCTACAGAGTCAAGATAATCCTTCAGGTTGGCTCTGAATTCTGAATAATTGGCAATTTTCATAATTTGGCTTTAATATTAAGTACTAATTTAAGTACTTATTTGCGTACTCACAAATGAAATCTTCTTTGCGGTC
>CAIMOS010000083.1 GCA_903843135.1 uncultured Ignavibacteriales bacterium
GATAAGTTTGTTTTTTACGACAGAAACATTTGCATCGTAAAATATTCTGTCTTCACCCGCGATCTGAAAATTATTTTTACTTTTTATTTCCGTTATCCTTAACCCGTCAGAGTGGTCAAATGAGAGGCGCATTTCGGCTTTTACGGTTTTCGCGGATTTATATAACGGCCCCGAATAAACAACTTTCTTTCCGTAATCTTTTGCAAGCGCCCACAAAGCAAGTCTTTCACCAACATCCCTCTTGTTGCCGGGATGAATATTTCCCGTGTTGCCGATATCCATTGTCACTGCCATTCCGCTTTTCGGTACCGACAGCGAAAGGAACTGTGCCTCGCGCAGATACTGCGAGTTAATGCCGGTGGCGTAGTAGAACGGCGCAATCTGCGTATAATAAAATGAGAACCGGTCGTTCCATTCATCCCGCCAGTTTTTGATCATCACAGGGAAGAGGCGCCTGTACAGTTCAGGATTGACAGTGTTTGATTCGCCCTGGTACCATATCGCGCCGCGCAGATTGTACGGTGCAAGAGGCGCGATCTGGGCGTTATATATCATAGCCGGAGCAAGAGGAGAGAGATCAATTGACACTCCGGGCCTGCTGTTAAAAACGAATTTGTCCGCGGGGAAAACATAAAGCCGTGAATTCCTGCACTCGCCGACAGGGAAATATTTCCAGTTACCTGCGATTGATAATTTTTCTTTCGTCTCATTCAATTGTATGTAGAAATCTTCCGGTTTGGCATACATCCCCCCGCCCAGGTAATAATCAATTACCCGCACCGCAATTGTTATACTTTTGCCGGTAACTGCTTCTGCCGGGACCTTATAATTGCGCTGTTCAAACCAGAAGCCGGTTTTTTCAAATCCGCCGATCTTAGTTCCGTTGATATAAGTTGCATCCATATCATCGATGGGCCCGAGATTAAGAACGAGTTCTTTGCCGCGCCAGGATTCCGGAATTTCGATTTGTTTTCTGTACCAGATAACACCGTCATAATTCTGCAGTCCGATATTTTCCCAGGTGTCCGGCATCCGGACTTCGGGCCAGTCCGAGTCGCTGAAATCAGTTTTTGAGAGGTCCTGATCGCCGAGATCAATGTCGCGCCATACATTCTGATCGGCCATAACATCAAGATCGATTTTGCGGAACTGGTCGAGCCACTTATTGAGTGATTCCTGTTCACGCAGGCAGTTCCTGAGATTCGCGGCAACATCTTTGTATTCGGGAAGTTTTGAAAGCGCTGCGGCGCCGGTCCAGGCCTCGGCGGGAGTTCCGCTCCAGGTGGACTGTATCAGACCGACCGGAACATTTAGCTCAGTCATTAATTTCTTGCCGAAGAAAAATGCAGCGGCGCTGAATGAGGCGATATTTGCCGGGGTGCATACAGTCCAGGTGCCGTTGAATTCCTTTTCAACCGAAGAAGATATTTTATGTTCAACGGAAAACAACCTGATGTTCGGATAATCAGCTTTTCTGATTTCATCCGCTCCGCCGTGTATTGTATCGTTCGGAGGCCAGCCCTCAAGCGGCATTTCCATATTTGACTGTCCGGAACAGAGCCACACCTCACCGATCAGAACATTTTTAAATACAATATTTTCATTACCGCAGGAAACAGTGAGTTCATAAGGCCCGCCCGCTCCGGGTGTTTTGATTTTTGCCTTCCACGCGCCGTCGCTCCCTGATCTTACGGTAACAGACCCGCCCCAGCTTCCTTTTACGGTGACTGTTTTGTTGGCGGCGGCCGTTCCCCAGACCGCGGCTCCTGTTTTTTGCTGAAGGACCATATTATCAGAAAATAGTGAAGGGAGTTTTAACATTGTCGTATTCGCCTGTGAGAATATTATGGTTGAAATTAAAAAAGTCAGAACAAAGGTTTTGATCATTGCCGGCCGCTAAAATCGCTTGTGAAATAAAACAGATAAATAATGACAAAAATAACGATTTTAAACAGTTCTTTAATCTAAAGATTTTAACACCGGTGGAAAAATTCTGCTTATCGGCCATTATGAATGTGGGTTTGACACGTAGACGAATTCGATTTCGTGCAAATGCCGGATATGAGTGTTTTTGGAGAACTTGCTGATTCAGGCAGACCTGCATCCTCATCGCGATACAAATATTTTAGAAGAGTAAAAGCGAAGATGAGCCGGATTATTTTGTGGTGGTGTAGTGAATAACAGTTTTGAAAATAGACTGGTTAATACCCTCGGTTTCCACAACGGCTGTAAAAAACGGCGAGTCAGACGGGCCGGATTTACCAAATAACTTTTTAACATTCTCCTGCTCCGAAACGAAGCGCGCAGCTTCGATGACGCCGGTATCACCAAAACCCATAAGCAGCATAATGGTGCTTCCTTCGGGTCCGCGGGCTTTTGCAACTACGGAGTAATCGTGTTCAACATTGCCGCCTTTAAAACCGGAGGGGGAGAAAAACCTGGTTGTATCTTTATCTTTAATCGAGAAGCCTGCGGGCGAAAGTTCATAACTCAGATTAAAAATATGGAGCAATTTATTGAGCGCGAAAAGATTTTTGAATGAGCCGATGTATATAATATTATTTTTTCTTGCATCTTCAATTGAAAACTGAGAAGCAAGCTTAAGTGTATATCCTTTTGGGGTCTGTCCGAGATAAGGGAGTATTTCGGATAACCCCCACGAAGCGCTTGGCCTCAGGAAAGTAAAATCACTCTGAATATATTTTTTCGCGAACTCGGCATCTTTCCGGATTCTCTGCTTATAATCTTCGGAGGAATTTATCATAACATCCCTGACGAAACGGCCCCTCTCTATTGTGCCCTCCTTCTCGAAAAGAAAATAGAAATCACCTAACACAACGATAACCGGCCTGCCGTTAGGTTCAAGGAAATCAATCCAGACCGGATTATTTATATCCGGCGCTTTCACTCCCGGGTCCCGGAAAAGTAAAACGCTCGCAGCGCCCAGGATAAAGAAGATTAAAATTGATGCAATATAGAAAAACGGATTGGCGAGATATTTGGAACTCCTGCTGTTTTTTTCAGCCTGCAAATTATGTTCAGAAGCCGCAGATTCATCGGTGTGGGTTCTGGACTTCCACTCAATAAACTCAACCTGGTACCGCCCCTTTGGGATAATTAACTGGTAGGGCTGATGCTCGCTGGTAAAATAATAATGCTCAAGTTTTTTCCGGAGGGAATTTATATGAACGCGTACGCTGGTATCCTCTTTGGGATCAAAGTCGCCGCTTCTTCCAAAGAACTGCGTGGCCAAAGTAATCTCTTTAGGAACCTGTCCCTGTTCCGTGCACTCAAAAAGATACAGGAGTAGATCCTGGTATCTCTTCGACTCCCTGAATTCCGGGCTCGCAATTATCTTCTCGAGAATTTGAAGCTTTTGTTCTTTATCCAGCATTTATCCAGATTATGAAATTTTGGTTAACTCAATTTAAGAAGTATTAATATATCCTGCAATTGACCGGAACAGCGCTATTTCCCATAACTCTTTTTATTATAAACAGTTACTGGCGTTAAAAACGATGTTAATTAACATGATTTATACCGTTATTATCTTGAGTATATATATAAGTATGTTTAGTTTTACACTTGAAATATGGTTTGCACTTAAATTTGGCATTAGGGGTGGGCGGAAAATTTAATTTGGGAACCGTTCTTATAGGTCCGATACCATTTTGATTTGAGATTTTAAAGTATTTAATCTTTATTTAACAAATAATATATCCGAGGTGACTATGGGTCCTTTCTTTACAGAATTTAATATCCGTAAAGTTTTCTCCTCTCTCTTATTGATCTTAATCCTGCTTATTAGCAGCGCAGACCTGTTTGGCCAGGTTACACTTCTGGAAGATGATTTTAATTTTCCGGCCGGCACCGCACTTAATTCAATTGCAAATTCTACTGTCCGCTCCGGTGCGGGAACGAACGTAATCCAAGTTACTTCGCCGGGACTCACATATTCGAACTATGCCGGATCCGGATACGGAAACTGCATCTCACTTATTGATAACGGAGAGGATATAAGCCGGGATTTTGCTCCGGTTATTAACTCGGGGAGCGTTTATTATGCCGCTCTTGTTAATGTCAGCGCAGTCGGCGCTACCGTAACCACGGGCGATTATTTCCTGACTTTCCATTATAACAATACTTTTAACGGTAGAGTCTTTGTGAAAACAGACGGTACCGGCGGATTTTTCTTTGGCTCCGGTTTGAACACCGGTGTTTATGAAAGCACATCGCGTGCATTTGGGCAGACTTATCTTGTCGTTGTTAAATACACGTTTGTTTCAGGCACCAACAATGACCGTATAGATTTCTGGGTAAATCCTGCAATCGGAGGAACAGAACCGGCCGCAACATTGAGCAACCTGTTTGATGTAACGCGCACGGATTATACCGGGATAGTCGGCGTTGCAATCAGGCAAGGTACATCCGGCACGGCAGCAACAGTTAAAATAGACGGTATCAGGATAGGCCAGGACTGGGCAACGACAGTGGCCCCAAGGTACTCCTGGACCGGCGCTACCAGTAATGACTGGACCGTTGAAACCAACTGGTCGCCAAACCGCACAACTCCGGCTAATACAGACGTGCTTTTCTTTGACGGCGGCGGATCACCGGCAGTAACAAATATCCCGGTTCAGTCTGTCGGCGGACTTGTAATTACAAACAACACAACTTTTGCTCCTTCCTCTTCCAATCTTACGGTAGCGGGAAGGCTTACGCTTGGTGCCGGGTCGTTAAGCAACGGTACAAATAATATAAATCTTGGAAACGGCGCAACGATATGTATGGACGGCGGAACTATCGCGGCCGCCCCGGTTTTTGGCACATCGACCGGACTGATTTATTACAGCAGTTCAAATACCACCCCCGGAGTTGAATTCCCCTCAACCGGATTAAACAACTTATATATATCGAATGCCGCGGGTTTTACTCTCAACAGTTCAATAAACATTCTTAACAGATTTGCTCTTGCGGCAAATCTGAATTTGAACAGCAATACAATTACATTAGGTTCTTCAGCATCATCCGTCGGGGCCTTTCACGGCGGCGTTTTTACAGGCACAGGTTTTCTTACAGGCACGGGTTCGTTCAAACGCTGGTACGCGGGTTCGGCTCCTGCATCAACAGGAAGCCAGACGGTTGGCCTCTTCCCGTTCGGAGCCGGGGCAAACAACCGTAACCTCAGCATCACCGGAACACCGACTGCCGGCGGCACCATAACTGTTCAGTATAATGATGCAGCAGGCGCTTCAGCGATCAACTTTGTCGAAAACTCACTTACATTTGTCAACCGCTCAAATTCAAACTGGGTTGTGACCGCTGCAGACGGTATTACCGGCGCGGCATTTGCCCTGAAAATTACAGGCGGCGGATTACCCGGAGTCAATGCAATCGCGGACCTTAATGTTTCCGGCGCGGCCGGTGCAGCGGGAGGCACATTCTCGGCAACTACCGGAACCACGGCATTGCCTGTGGTAAACCGCACTGCTTTAAGCGAAGCCACCGTAAGCAGTACATTTTATATTGCAGCTACAAGCAACTCGCCTTTGATACAGCTCCCCGGCCCGACAAATATTGCCCAACTGACGAACGGCATCGCTTTATCTCCATTGAAAGGCGGAACTCTGAATAAAGCGCTGATCGGTTTCTCATTAACTTCTGTTAATTTGTCTCCCGTTTTCACAGCCATCAATGTTCAGTCATCAGTCACTACCGTGGGCAAGCTTGCCAACTTCAAATTATACAAATCGGTTGATAATGATTTTTTAACTGACGGAGATAATACGCTTATTGCCGGAGTTACTGCAAACCAGACCGCAACAGAAGTTCAGTTATCAGGCTTCGCGGACACATTAGCCTTAACAGCAAGGAACTACTTCCTCGCGGCTGATATTGATGCTTCGGTTACAGCGGCAACAGACAGCGTAAGGTTATCTTTTACGCAGGCAAATGTTACAGTATCCGGCCTTGGCGTTAATGCCGGTACGGTTACAGGGAACTACTACACATTTATACCGCAGGCCACTACTTATACAAGTACGGCGGCCGGCAACTGGTCAACGATGGTTTGGAATCCGGTTGGTGTTCCCGGGCTTGTTGATAATATAGTTATCGCTGACGGGCATACTGTAACAATAAATCAGGCAGTGGCCGTTAACAGTATTAAAGTCGGACAAGGCACCGCTGCCGCGGGTTTGGCTTATGATCTGACAGCGGGAAGAGTAGTGACAATTTCAGGCGATCTGACAATTGATACACTCGCGTCCTTCTCTGCTTCAGCAGGCACGGGCGACACGCTTGTTCTCGGCGGCAATTTATTGAATAACGGAACATTCAATGTCGGAGTCTCGGGATTTGTTACCAAATTTATTAAAGCGGGAGATCAGACAGTATCAACCACCCGCACCCCTGTAACAACTGCTTTCAGAAGCGTTATACTTTCTAAAGGCGCTTCTGCAAATAAAGTTATTTGCAGTGTTCCAATAAATATGTATATGGGCTCTACAGGAAGTTCCGGATCTTTCACTTCAGGCGGAACGGGTATGGGTACCTGGGAACAGACCGCAGGCGCAATATCAGCGAACGGAACTCACTATATTAACGCAAATACCGAAATGCTTTTCAGCGGTTCAGGCGGATACTCTAACACAGGCGCTCCTTTCAAAGTTGCTGCAGGAAAACTTACAGTAAATACAACCGGCACATTTAAAGTCGGCGCATCCAGCAGCTACGCTTTCCAAAATGACTCGACCTCTACAGGTATAATAACGCTGACAGCAGGAAATCTCGACCTTTCAAAGATGATTCTGCAGGGCGGTACAACTATTATAAACGGAGCAACGGTAAAACTCAATTTGTCAAATGTGGTTTCCGGCGCGAACAACACATTTGAAATAAGCAAATATGCCAGCTTCACATTCTCTTCCGGCAGTGTTCTCATAGGAAATCCCGTAAAAACGGGAACCGGTACCGGCGGAAAAGACATCACAATTGCCCAGACAACCGGCACTTTGTCTGTTACCGGCGGCTCATTCATTCTTGGCGACGGCGGTAATACAAATCCCGGCATCGTTGGTTTCCAGGTCGGATCCGTAGTTCCTCTCAATAACCTTGAGGTTAACACAGGCGGCGCGCTGTTAAGGACTGCTTCGTTAAACACAAATCTTGATCTTCAGGGCAACCTGACGCTTACAAGCGGTTTGCTTGTCCTTGGCGCTTACAACCTTAATTTAAGCCCTGCATCAACCATCACCGGAACGCCTTCGGCAACGGCAATGATCGTTTCAAGCAGTACGGGTGAGTTAAGAAAATCATTTACGGCTGCGGGCGCATTCACATATCCGGTCGGCGACAGTACGGGAACAGATGAATATTCTCCGGTAACTGTTAATTTTAATTCCGGTTCATTTGCTTCCGCTTATCTTGGCGTTAAACTTGTAAATGCAAAACATCCGAACAACCTCTCCGCGGCGAATTATCTAAACAGGTACTGGACGCTTACACAGAGCGGTATCACAAACTTCCGCTGCGATGTTACGCTTCAATATGCCGATACCGATGTTATGGGTACCGAAACAAGCATCTGGTGCGGTAAATACGACAATCCTGCCTGGACGCTTTTCGGCGCCACCAACGATACAACCAACACGCTGAGGGCAGATTCGATTAACAGCTTCTCGGATTTCACGGGCGGTGAAAGAGCTTTTGTCCCGGTTGAACTGACTTCATTCACATCTTCTCTTAAAGGAAACGATGTTGTTCTGCAGTGGGAAACCGCTACTGAACTTAACAGCAAACTCTTTGAGATTCAGATTCAGGCAAAGAATGAATCCTGGAGCAAAATCGGCGAAGTAAAGGCCGCAGGAACCACAACGGATCCGAAGCAGTATACTTTTACTTCTAAGAACTATAAGCCCGGTACTTACTCATTCAGGCTGAGGCTTGTTGATCTTGACGGATCATATACCTACAGCAGCACGATCAATACTGAAATTACGGTTCCGAAAGAATTCGCGCTTTCACAGAACTATCCGAATCCTTTCAACCCCTCAACAACGATAACATACGCGCTTCCGAAATCATCGCAAGTGTCAATAAAGATTTATGACATAATCGGAAATATGATCACCGAACTTGTAAATGAGAATAAAGAAGCCGGAGTATACTCCGTTTCATTTGAAGCGAAGAATTTACCGAGCGGAATTTATCTGTATCAGATCAAAGCGGGCGAATTCACATCAACTAAAAAGATGAGCCTTCTTAAATAAGTTCATAATTTAATTTTCATTCTCCGGGCGCCGGCAGGGCGCCCGGAGATATGAACTGGTTTATTGCAGCTATAGACATATTTTGCACCTATCATTAATAAACATCTTCTATGTCAGGTCAAACAATTAAAAGTCCGGCAAAGACTGTTTTGGCAGTTGCCTTTCAATTCAATATCCTTTTTCTGATAAGGGTTTTTGTAATTATATCAGCGATTGTGTCGCTGTCCGGCGTCCAGACGTATTCTCAGAGCAACGGAAAGATCTCGGGGAATGTCCGTGATCAGAAAACCGGCGAAGCTTTGGTTGGCGTTAATATTATTGTCGAGGGAACATCATTGGGCGCGGTTACGGATCCCGAAGGTGATTACTTTGTAATTAATCTTGCACCCGGTGTATACAGGGTAACAGCATCAATGATCGGTTACAGCAAAGTTACAAAAACCGATATCCGTGTAAGATCGAATCAAACAACAAAAGTTGATTTTCAGCTCGGTGAAGTTTCTGTTCAGATGGGCGATGTTGTCATCCGTGCGGAGAGGCCAAAAGTAGAACTTGACCTGACGGGGAGCAAAGCGACAATTTCTCCCGAAGACCTTGCGAATACCTGGGCAAAGTCTTTGCAGGAAATTGTGTCAGATGCATCCGGCGCAAATATTAACGGCGGCATCAGAGGAAGCTTCGGCGGGGACGTATCATACAGATTGGACGGGCTTGATATGCGGGACGGCGGCTCAAACTCTAATTTTTCATCTGTTAATATGTCGACTATTCAGGAAGTTGAAGTGCTCAAAGGCGGATGGAATGCAGAGTACGGACAGGCTAACGGCGCGATCATAAACGTAGTTACCCGAAAAGCTTCCGACAGGATCCACGCGATTGGCACATACAAGAGCAGGCCGGCAGGGCAGTATCACTGGGGAAGAAATATTTATGATAAGAATGATGTGTTTCACACCGTGATGACGCAGCGTGATTTCTGGGATACGTCAAAAACCTGGAGGACACAGTGGATGTCCGCAAGCGATCCCGGGCAAAAAGGAAATTCCGTTCCCAAACAATTTGTAGATGCATTCATAAAAGCATACGGGACGGTCCCCGATACCGCGCAGGCAATGGCGGAATGGTGGAACAAGTTTGTAAATGATAATGGCAGGTTTCCCCAGTTTGACTACACAAACCGCAGTGAATGGGAAAGTGAAATTACACTTTACGGGCCGGTCATTCCCGGACTGAGTTTTCTTCTTTCATCCAGATATAAAGAAGGTGTTCTGCTGTATCCTTCCGCGTATAAGTATAATCCCGATATGACTTTTCAGGGAGGGCTTGAGTGGACGGGATTCAACAATTCAATCATCAGTCTTAACGGAATGTACACAAAGTTTGTCAACTCCGGCGATCCAAGGACAAATTATCAGTCAACAGAAACCAATGTAAGCGACATTGCTTCCCAGGGGCTTCCTTATATCACAGATCCGTATGACAAATTTAAGTATATGATGTCCGGTCCGTCAAATAACGGAAGCAGCGCGGGCAACGCCGGCAACACAACAATCCGGCCTCCGGAACACGCCGAAGCTATGAACATTCAGGCAAAACTCAAGCACGTTTTCAGTCCGACCACATTTCTTGAAGTTGCGCTTCAGTATAACCGTGTGGATTATAATCTTGATTTCCGCGATATAGCACAGACGTCAAACAGTTTTCCGTACATTATTAAAGGCGGCGCGTATAACGGCGGAGATACAACGGTTTATTTTACATACAAAGGATTGCCAAGGCCCGTTGATTCGGTGGAAATGTACGGAATTAAACTCCCGTCATTCGGGCAGCCGGCCACTTCAAATTTATTCGGCACAGAACGCTGGGCTTTCCCCGGCGATGTGTGGAGGAGCGAATCCAAAACAAATACTTACACAATTAAATCCGATCTGACAAGCCAGGTGATGAAAAACCATCTTGTTAAAACGGGATTAATATTCACGTTCAACAATATGTCTCAGTTTACCCACGAAGGGAACAACCTCAGCGGGCAGACTCCGTATATTCAGGTTAACGATATTGTTCCGATGCGGAACCGGCCGTATGAAGGGGCGTTTTATCTTCAGGATAAGATCGAAGTCGGCGGGATGGTTCTGAACGCGGGTTTCAGAGTGGATATGTTCAACGCGAACAAGAACGTATCATCAAACTTTTTCGATCCGCTGATGATTTCCCAGTACACACCGGGGAACTCCGGGTCGACCGGCCTTGTGGGCTACAGGGCGGACGGTACCGGTGAAGCGTATTCAAAAACACCGACACAGATTGCATTCTCGCCGCGCATAGGTATATCCCATCCGATAACAGAGACGACAGTGCTTCATTTTATGTACGGTGTTTTCAATCAGCGTCCTGCCTGGGCGAAAATTCTTGGCAGTCCCGTGGTATGGACCGATAACAGGGCAACCGGAAACCTGGATGATGTTATCCGTAACGGCCTGCTGAATTCAGATTTTAATGTACCCGATACACTTCTGGTTACTTACCGCTATTACGGTTCAAAGACGGGTAACCCTGCGCTGACTTTTGAAAAAATGACTCAGTTTGAAGTCGGGCTTGAACAAAATATCGCCGATCTATTCTCGCTTGATGTTACTATGTATTACAAAGAGGGTGAGAATTTAACTTCACTTGGTATTAACCGCGGACCGGATATGTCGGTGGTTACTTCTTCCGGCGCAGGAGTTGAAACGCGGCTGTACGGCGAACCCACCACTTTTGCGAACTCCGATAACCGCGTTCCCGGGCAATATATCGGAAATTTTACCACCGCGGTAAACGGCGCCTGGGCTAACGTAAGGGGAATTGAAGCAACTCTTAACTCGCGGTTCAGATCGATAAATTTTGAACTTGATTACGCTTTATCATATCTCACAACCGGCCGTTACTATAACAGTAAGATTTATACAGTCTCTGTGCTGACAGGCAAACCGGTGGCAGAAAATACATTCGCGGGGCCGAATAATTCCGACGGCGGAGGAATAGGTACGGATGATGCTCTTTGGAATCCGCATAATTCAGCGCAATTGAAAATATCGGTCGTGGCACCCGACGATTTCGGGCCAGAATATATGGGGGTTTTTCCATTCGCCGACTGGGTGCTTTCAACTTCAACCAGGTGGGTGCAGGGACAGGAGTATACCTGGTACCCTACAGATTATGTCGGGATAGAATACCCGAACAACAGACGATGGGAAGACAGATGGAATACGAATCTAAACATAAGCAGAAGTTTTATGGTGTATAACAGTCTCCGGATAAAACTGTTCGCCCAGGTAACAAACCTGTTTAACCAAAAGCACCTGAGAAGATTTACCGGAACGGACCTGACGCAATATCTTTCATACGGAACTATGCCCTATCAGGCAACAACAAAAGAACCGACGGAATGGGACTGGTACACAAACTATCAGCGCCAGGTTTATATCGGAACCACGGTGGAGTTTTAAAGAAGAGAAAATTATGCATAAATCATTATTAAACATTAAAACTTTTCTTCTTTTTGTTACTCTGTCCGTATCCGTTTTGCTGCCGGAAATTTGTGCCCAGGGAAGCATCGAACCGATGAAACTAATGCGCGGCAAATACTGGATAAAGTGCCTTCCGAACGGCGCGCTTGACAGGGAGACCACCCCGAACCAGTGGGAGTCTTTATATCCCGGCGATTATAACGGACGGATGGAATCCGCGGGGGGATGGGACAATACCGGAATATATAACGGGGCGATGGTCTCGGGCCAGGAAGTTGCCTGGTACTACCGTGCGGCCCAATATAACGGCTCAAATGTCTATGCTGTTGTACCTACAACAATAACGCGCAATTACGACCTCAACAATTTTCAGAAAGCTGAAGAATATCTCGAGGGGGAAATCGGCTCCGTCCAGTTCAGTTCATCGGGAAAGCCGCATATGGCGTACTCGCTTAAGGGTACAGTCAATGTATGGAGCCAGCCGGGATACGACGGTTTTATCATAATGGACTGCACATTAAAAAACACTGATACCGCGGTATTCAAAGATTTTTATTATGCCCGTCTTGTGACGCCGAACGGCCCTTACCGCCCTGCATCCGTATCTTCCGGATGGGATAAAGAGTATGAGTGGGATGCGGTGGCCGGCGATTCCATCGGGTTTATTTTTTATGACGGAACTTCCGTTCCCCCTCCCCCCAATGTAGCTCCGGCGTACTCAATTCCGCCGGGCGATTCTACCGGTAACGCCGGAGATCCCGGGAATATAGGAATACAGGGCTCGCGTGATTTTAAACTTTATTCGCCTTACATATATGCCTATACCTTTGATCTGAACTCTCTGCCGGCAAATTCGAACGGCCAGAAAAAAATCTGGCGGAAAATTGTATCCGCATATTCAAACCCGACTGATCCGCTCGAATATCTGCCTTCAAGGTATGATGAAAACCAGCTTGGAAGCTACAATGGATTAAAAGATTTTCTGACAAATAATGAGCAGCCCCGCATCGGATGGAAAGCTGCTTACGATTCGGTTAACCGCGGCTATTCCGTACCGGGCGCGGGAAGTTTGTGGGAAAGAAATCCCCGCTATATGTACGCAATCGGACCTTATACTATTCCTCCCGGCGGGACTTTAAAATGGAAAGAAATATTTGTAGCAGGACAAATGGACCGCAACGTATCGCTACAAGGCGGCTATGAAGCTACGAGAAGATTTAAAGCCGAAGGTATTGCGGACCTGAAAAAAAATTACCGCAATGCTGTAGCTCTTATGAAAGGCGGATACATTATTCCTAACGCGATTAAAGGCGCATTGCCTCCGCCGACTCCCGCAACGGCTCCGCGTACTCTTGACACAGACACAAGCGAACTTAAAGTTGTTCCGTTCGCAATTTTTAAAAACGGACAACGTGAGGGCGGAGTGCAGTTATCCTGGAGGGGTGTTCACGAGAAATATGTAGATCCGGTAACCAGGAGAGCTGATTTTGCCGCGTATAAAATATACAGGTCAAACAATACTTTTGAAGGGCCCTGGGAACTGATCGATTCGGTCCACGTATCAAGGCTCAACAAGGACAGCATTGCCAATTCAGCTGACAGTTTATATATAACTATTGATTCGCTGACCGGCACAAGCTATTACAAGACAGTCAGATATTTTATTAAAGCAGAACCAAACGTGCCTTACCGTTACTGCGTTACAAGTATCGATACAGGAAAAAATGAAAGCGCGATGACCGGTTATTGTTTCTATCCCGTATCAGCGGAACCCGCCCCTTCAAACAAACAGAGTGATGTGCGGGTTGTCCCCAATCCATTTAAACAGGTCAGCGGTTATCCCGAAACAGCAGAGAATAAACGCCTCGCTTTCGTTAACATTCCGGGCATATGCACGATACGCATCTATACACTCTCTCTCGATCTTGTGAAGACACTCGAACATAACACCGGAGGAGGCATTGAGACGTGGGGATCGCAGTCAGGAAGAGATTATATGCTCACCGACTTCGCTCAGAATGTACAGCCGGGGATATACATATATCATATTGAATCTCACGTGCCGGGCCACGAAGGTGAAACGTCCGTCGGCAAATTCGCGATTATTAAGTGAGGCGGAGGTTAATTATGAAAAAATTTTTTAATACGAATCGGTTGTACTCAAAAAGATTAGCATACATACTGCTGTTATTATTAATATCCACTGACGTTAACGCGCAGATAGGGAGCAATAAGGTTGACTGGGGGCTTCACCCGCTTCCGTTCAGCAGGGTCGGAAGCGCCGGCTGGCAGTTTCTAAAGCTGCCGACTGACGCGCGCACCGCGGCAATGGGCGGTATCAAGTCCGCCGTAAGTTACGGCAACGCCAACTCGTCTCTGAATAACCCGGCATCCGCAGTAGATGTGAAAAATATGGATGTCCAGTTCTCTTCGATGACCTGGGTCGCGGATATACAGTACAGCAGCCTGACTTTTGTTAAATCCATAGAAGGCTGGGGGGCAGTTGGTGTGAATCTGATATACCTGAATTACGGCGATATGATCAGGACCACAGTGCAGGAAGGATTCGGCGCTTCAGGAAACAGCCTAGGAGTTATTCCGATTACGGAAGGGCTGGGAACTTTCAGCGCGCACGATCTCGCGCTTGGTCTCGTTTACTCCAGGCAGATCACGGAATTTCTGCAGGTCGGAGGGACTTTGCGTTATCTTCAGGAGCAGATTGATGACGCGGAGATGAGCAACTGGTCGCTGGATATAGGCACACTCTACTGGACCGGCATCGGCAGTTTAAGAATATCAATGCTTGGTAAAAACTTTGGCCCAGACGGCGAATTCCTGTCATACGAAGGCCGCCGCGCTCTTACCCCCGCGAAGGTGAGGCTCCCGATGGAATTTGTACTTGGTACCGCATACGATGTTCTTGAATCTTCACCGGACAGTCCGCACAGGCTGACAGTCGCGGCTGAATTTCTTAAACCGAACGACGGGCCGGACAAATATAATCTTGGCGTTGAATACTTTGCTTATTCTAATATATATATGCGGGCGGGCTACAGGTTTAATTATGATGAGGGTGATTACGCGTTCGGCATCGGAGCGGAATATTCGGTAGCAGAAGAGGTGCTGGTTAAATTTGATTATGCATACACAGACCGCGGAAGGTTCGATGCAGTGCACGTCCTTACCTGCGGATTTGGTTTATAATAGTAACGGAAATTTTAAATAAACAACAAATACAATTAAAACTCCAGTGAGGCTAGTATGAAAAAAACTTTTAGAATATTTGCGGCGGTAATCTTCTTTGCGCTGTCTGTTAATTTTACATTCGGGCAGGGACAGTTGCTGATGCAGGAAAACTTTATAACTCCGACCGGGGACCTGACCACAATCGGCTGGACGACCGTAACCGGAATCGGAGTAACAACAGCGCCCCCATATATTGTTGTAAATCCGAACACGGCTCTTCTTCATACGGGTTATATTGAATCCGGCGTCGGTAATGCCGCATATATGGACGGCGGCGGGCAGGACGCCCAAAGGCAAATAACGGCAGTTACAGCCGGAACGGTTTATCTTACTTACCTGATAAAAGTTGATTCGGCTACTGCTTCGGGAGATTATTCTGTAATGGTCAGGAATACAAGCAACCATAACAGGTGGAGGCTATGGATAAAGAGTGTAAACTCAGGCGCGAATTTTGAATTCGGAGTGTCAAAGGGATCTGACAGGACAACCGTAAGATACACTAACGGCAGTTATGTTTTTGGAGAGACATATCTTGTAGTGGCAAAATATGATTTTAAGACAGTGGCAACAGCAGATGCTGAGTTGAGTTTATGGGTAAACCCTCCTCAGTCAAGTTTTGGCCAGGTTGAAGATCCGAATCCTGCCGTCCCGGCTTTTACAGAAGCAACAACCTCAGACTTTGCGACGATGAACCGGTTCGCGCTGATTATGCAGGCCGATACAACGGCTCCGACAATATGGATCGGCGGAATCAGAATGGCGACTGACTGGAAGACAGCCCTTCCGCCCGCTCCGCTTTATTATAATTTTAGCGGAACAGGCGACATTACGGATCCGAACAACTGGGGCCCGAATCTTAACGGCACCGGAACCCCGCCCCCTAATTTTGCAGCCGACAACCAGCTTTATCTTCTTAGAAACGAGGATCCGTCAGTTGTTAAGGCGGTGAGCGTAAACAGTCCGTGGTTTATTACCGGATTAGAATCTAAACTGATAATTGGCGCCGGTGTTAATCTTACGATAGGCAGCAGCGGATTTCTTAACGGCAAGACCGATATATCTGCCGGCGGTGTTCTTACTTTGCAAAGCCAGGACAACCTGTTCTGGCCTGTTTTCGGAAACAATACCGGTTCAGTCAATTTTGATAATCCTTCAGGCTTTACCTTATCTAGTGATTTCACTATACCGTCAGGCTCCGGTTACTATAACCTTGTAAATGGAAATATAAATGTTAGCGGATATAACCTTCTGCTTAAAGGAAAGCTGAAATGCAATCTGAACAACATAACCGGCACGGGAACATTCACGCTTGATTCAGCCGCGACCCTTAATGTAAGTTCCCCGAGCGGAATTAACGCGGCCGGTGATTCGGGTGAAATCAGGACCGGCACAAGGATCTTTTCGAGATACGGCAACTATGAGTATTCCGGACAGGCAAATCAGGTAACGGGAAACGGTATACCTGACACGGTAAGCAACATTACTGTAATGATGGCAAATACAAATCTTACTACTTCTCTGAGCAAACCGATAGTCGTTTCCGGAAACCTTGGTATGACACTTGGAAAGTACAGATTAAAAAATCACAATCTTGTGTTTAATAATCCGGTCGGTCAATCAGAATTGTCTTATATAATAACCGACAGCAGCGGGGCGCTTGTCCGTCCGGTTGTAAATGCGGGAGTAAAAACTTTCCCGATCGGTTCGGCGATGGAATACCGCAGAACCGCGATGCAGTTTGACTCGATACCGGCAGGAACGAGAAATATCGCGATGCGTTATGTTATCGGAGACACTGCTAACCACGGATTCCCGGACAGTATACGCTACCGTTATCAGGAAGGATACTGGGTTATCACTTCCGACAGTTCAATCAATCCAACTTACCGTCTTGATATTACCGTCCCTCTTGGTTTTGCCGATACATCGGCTTTGCGGGTGATTTATCGCCCTTTAAATACCTCCGCGTGGGATACAGTAGGAACTGTCGGCGTTTACAGCAACGAAGTTTTAAGTCAGGCGGGTGTTGATAAATTCGGACAATTCGCGATCGGAGCGGGCTCGGCCGCGCCTCCTCCTCCTGCAGGAGTACGTTATAAAGATGAAGTGTTCGCAACTTATACTCTTCAGTCCAACATACAGTTTGGCCAGGCGCCGAATAAAACTTTGTATATGGATTTATATACCGCGTTCTCCGATACCGTGACAAACCGTCCGATGGTCATTTTTATACACGGCGGCGGATTTAAAGGCGGCGATAAAGTTGGCAACTTCAGCAAACTCTTATGCGGAGGCCTTGCTAAGCGCGGTTATGTTGTATCATCAATAAATTACCGCACTCAGTCAACCATTGCGAATGACACTGAACATTTTGAAGCAATGCTTAAAGCGCTGCAGGACGCAAAAGCGGCAGTAAGGTATTTCAGAAGCAACGGCACATTATACGGAATAGATACTTCGCGGATTTACGCGACAGGCAGCTCTGCCGGATCAATCACCGCGCTTCATCTTGCGTATCTTGATTCAGCAGAAGTACCGTCATATGTAACATGGGGCAATGTCGGAAATTCATTTGAGGGCACGAGCGGAACACCCGGCTATTCATCAAGGATAAGCGGAGTTGTTGCGAACTGGGGCGCGATCGGCGATACATCCTGGATAAAGAAAGGCGATGTTCCCGTCTACGCTGTACACGGATATGACGACAGCACGGTATTCTTTAACAACATTCCGGCGGACGGTCCGTTCTTATATTCAAGTAAATATATTTATCAGACCGCACAGAATAAATCAATAATGAGCGGACTAAGAATATTTTATAACACCGGACATACACTCGATGATAATTCCACTAAGCAGGACAGCGCGTTAAAAAATTTCAGCGCCTGGTTATATGATGTAATTCAGATACCGACAGGCATCACCGGATCGGCCCCGATGATCCCAACATCACTTACACTGGATCAGAACTATCCCAATCCGTTCAACCCGACAACCAAAATCAGGTACGGTGTTCCTTCAACGATGAAAGTAACTCTTGATATTTATAACAGCCTTGGCGAAAAAATAACAACTCTCGTTAATCAGCCGCAAACAGCCGGTTACTATGAGGTGAATTTCAACGCGACACGGTTTGCATCAGGCGTATATTATTACCGTCTTGTTACAAATGATGTTGCTATTACAAAGAAAATGCTGATTCTGAAATAAGAGGATGACGGCTTTTAATAAATATAGTGTTCGGGCGGAGATGCATTTAATAAATGCATCTCTTCCGGGCAACAGTGAGATGAGATAACCCGGAATATGTCTGCCAAACTCAAAATAGTGTTGTTCCTTTCGGTATGCCTTACTTCAAATGTTTTGGCGCAGGTGCCGTTAAACACTAAGTCCGGTTATACGCAAAATTTCGACACCTTATCTTCAACCGGAACAGCCGGCACACTTGTGCCCTGGAATGACAATTCAACAATTCCAGGGTGGTACACATATAAGACCAGGAATTCATTCGGGTCGCCGGCAAGCTATTTCGTTGATGACGGAAGCTCGGGTACGGGAGGAGAGGGCCTGCGCGGGTATGGTTCACTTTCTACCGGGCAGACCAATCCGAAATCCGACCGCGCGCTTGGTGAATTATCGTCAACTCACGACACACTGATCTATTCATTCGCTCTTAGAATGATTAATTCAACCGGCGACACTATAAAGTCTTTATCGATATCATTCCGCGCTGAACAGTGGAGGCAGAACACCGGGACACGCGGAATCGTATTTGATTATCAGGTTGGCGCTTCATCTGTTTCAAACGGAACGTGGGTAAGCGTTCCGGCATTGGATTTTTTACCTTTGAAAATCGGTGCAGCCGGAGCGCTTGACGGAAACGCGCCCGGTAACTTTACTTCGAAGATGGCTTTCATTTCCGCAACGATATTGCCGGGCCAGGAAATCTGGCTGAGATGGACAAAACAGGGAACCGCAAGCTGCGGCCTAGCGGTTGACGATCTCTCGATACAGTATGAGCCAACTTCACAGCCCTCAAACCTGATTTTTAACCCGGTAACATCTACTACATTAAGCGGCGCTTTTACCCCGTCCGTTCCTGCTGCCGATGGTTATTTAATCCTGCAGAAAAAGGATTCCGCCCCGTCTGCAATACCGGTTGACGGAGTGAGCTATAGTTCCGGCGCTGTACTCGGAGATGCGTTGGTCGTGAATAGCGGAAGCGAAACCACATTTACGTCCAGAGGGCTTCTTCCAAGCACAACTTATCACTACGCGATATTTTCGTACAATGGCCAGGGCGCCGCGATAAATTATTTATCTTTCGATCCTTTGAAGGGATCAGGTACAACAAAAACAGCTCTTTCTTCGTTGTCAAGCGATATAACCGGTGTACCGGATTCCGAAGCGCCAGTAATTTCATCGTTAATCAATGATGATCCTCCTTTAACCGCTGCAACGGGAATCCGGGTGTGGCAGTTAACCGTCCGGGACGGCGGCGGAACACCTGATAGCGACACAAAACCAACACTCATCCGGGATTTGCATATACTAAAAGGCCCCGGCAACAGCGCCGGCGAATGGAATTACTTAATCAGGGCTGCGGATCTATTTTACCAGGATCAGCATATTAGCAGCGCTGTTATTACTGATTCCGCATTATATTTTGCTAATGCAAATATCGCGGTAAGCGATGATTCTTCAAAGACCCTGTCTCTCCGGATCTCGCTGAAGAAAAGCGCTGTCCCCGATAATAAGATAATCCAATTCACAATGACGCCTTCCTGCGCCATTACAGAAAGCGATACGGTAAGTTCGCAGATGAGCGACTTTCAGCCGTTTAATTCCTCGGCGGTAAAAAACATTATCGGCGTCGTTGCATCAAAACTAAATTACTCCGTGCAGCCCGGAACAGTTGTCGTTGGTAAAATTATTACGCCCGCTGTAACAATTCAGGCCGCAGATATTAATAATAACACGGATGCTGATTATGTTTCCCCCGTTACCGTTTCCGCAAACGGTTCGTTGCTGAGTAATTCCCCGGTTGTTAAAATGCCGGTAAACGGTACGGCCGAGTTTGATTCATTGACGTTATTAACTCCTTCTTTTGGAGTAACGTTGTCGGCTGTTTCCGGAACATTCGCGTCGGTATCAGATCCGTTTGATGTTCTTAGTTACCGCAACTATTATATAGATGCGCTCATCGGCAGCGATTCTTTCAGCGGACTTACGCCGCAGGCACCCTGGAAATCACTTGAAAAGGTAAACACAACAGTATTTCAGCCCGGAGATTCGATTCTATTTAAATCCGGTCAGACCTGGACGGGACAGCTTAAACCAAAAGGTTCAGGCGACAGCGTTCTTGCTATTGTTATCGGGATGTACGGAGGAACGGCTAAACCTGTAATAAACGGCGGTGGCGTTACCGGTGAAGGAGCAGTATATCTTTATAATCAGGAATATATAGAAATTTCTGATCTTGAAATTATAAATGATGCATCTTCCGCGGGCGACAGGCGGGGAATTTTGGTCGCTGCTTCTAATTTTGGATTAGTTGAACATATATATTTAAAGAATCTTTACATACATAATATTAAAGGGATTGTAGGCGATAATGACGCTGCCAAGCGCACGGCCGGCATTGGTTTTGAAGTTACCGGTGACGCGGTCACTCCGACCAGGTTCAACAATATCCGGATCGATAACTGCACGATCGCAAATATTGAGAACACGGGTATATATACTGATAACAGGATTGTAAGGAACGATTACCCCAATACGCCGGGATGGCACAGCAGAAAGTATACCAATATCCGCATTACGCGGAACACTCTTCACCACATATCGAAAAACGCTATGATTATTCGCCTCGCCGAGGGCGGATTAATCGAATATAATGTATGTTATGAAACCGCGACAGGCACTACAGGAAATACTATGTTCACAGTATCCTGTAACGGTACTGTTTTTCAGTATAACGAAGCATATTATAACCGGGCATCGCTTCAGGGGGGTGATTTCGGCGATGGGAGTATGTATGATGCTGATCTTCAAAGCATTAACTGCATTTTTCAGTACAGTTACAGCCACGATAACAGTCACGGTTTATTCTGGCAATGCACCGTGCAGCAGGACTCCGGAAATATCGTCCGCTACAACGTGAGTAAAAATGACAAGGGAATAATATTCTGTGTGAATTACCCGAATACGTCACTGTATATTTATAACAATACGGTTTATTCATATAATCTCACTCCGACTTTCATTTCAGAAAGAAACCTGAACGCCGGGACCCGGAAATACCATTTTTATAACAACATAATTTATAATCTTAGCCCGAACGCCAAATCGTATGACCTGCGTGCATCCGGCTATACACGGATAATTGATAATAATATTTATTACGGTTTTCATCCGGGGAACGAGCCTAATGACGCGCATAAAATCACTTCCGATCCTTTCCTGGTTAATGCATCATCGTCGTTTAGCACCGGATTGAATTCAGTCTTGGGATTAGCGCTGAGGGCAAACTCACCTGCGATAAACAGCGGAGTAAGTATGCCTTTTCATCCCGCTAAGGATTATTCAGGCAACACAGTCAACACAGATTCTGTGGACAGGGGCGCTTTTGAATATACTTCTCCTGTCTCTGCAGTTGAGCAAATTATGTCTGAAAAGAAATACATCCTATTTCCGAATTATCCGAATCCTTTTGGCAGAGCCAGCCAATCCGATAATCCGGCCACCAAGATTCAATTTTATGTTCCCGACGCCTGTAATGCCAGGCTTGAAGTATTCAATCCGGTGGGAGAGCTTGTTGCTACAATATTTGACGGATGGGCAAATCCCGGGCTTCACTCGGCCGATTTCGGCGGTGAAAGATATCCTTCCGGAATATATTATTACCGGATTATGGCGGGTTCATTTGTCGAAATTAAAAAAATGATTTTAATGAAATGACAGCCGCCGGATGAAATATTTATTTAACATTTTTAATTTTTTTCTGCTGCTGAATGCAGTTGTACTTCCTCAGCCGGGTGTAAGATATCTGGACGCGGTATTTACTGATGTTGATGTAACAAGCGACATTGAGTACGGTGAATCGGTTGCATACGACGGCAGAAAAGTAAAATTGCTGCTGGACATCTATGCGCCGGCCAATGATACGGTTACGGAAAGGCCGCTGATAGTTTTTATACACGGCGGCGGATTTAAGTCTAATGATAAAGTGGGCCAGTTCAATTCTCTCTTCGCGGGCTCTTTCGCTAAAAGGGGATATGTGGTTGCTTCAATTAATTACCGGTTATCTCCCTCATCTATGTCTCAGAGTGAGGAATACTTCAAATCTCTTTACCGTGCTGTGCAGGATGCCAAAGCCGCTGTAAGATTTTTCAGAACAACCGCCGGTATATATAAGATAAATATAAATCAGATTTTTGCCGCGGGATCTTCCGCGGGCGCTATGACGGCGCTTCACCTCGCTTATATGGACCAGGACGAGGTGCCTTCATTTATTGATATCAATGAAATGGGAACTATTGAGGGAACCGGCGGGAATCCCGGGCCCTCCTCAAAAGTTCAGGGCGTTATTAATCTGTGGGGAGCGATGTGGAACATTAACTGGATAGAAGAAAACGATGCACCGGTTTTTAATGTGCACGGTATGGCGGATAAAACGGTTCCATTCGACTCAAGTTCTACATACCACGGTTTCACCTATGGGAGCAAAATTATTTACGATCAGGCAGCGGCAAAACATATTAAATCCGGGCTCATATTATTTGAGAATACGGGCCACACATTAGACCACGATATCGCGAAGCAGGACAGCGTAATTTCAGAGGCAGCATTTTGGCTCTATTCTGTTTTCATTAAGGGCCATTCAATGAATACCGGACACACCGCTCCCTTTAGAAAATATTCCGGCCGGAATGATGAAACCAGCGGATACGGTGAATTTGTCCGGCTGAACCGTGAACACCGAAAGATATTTTAATATGAAAATCACAAAAAAGACATTAACTGTATCATTATTGCTTTTCAGTGCCGTGTTTATGTACGGATTTATTTTGGCCGGAGATAACACGGTTAAAGTTAAAGTGAAGAAAAAATATTATCACGAAGACGGCACGCGCTGTTATTCCGACTGGATCGAGTACGATACCAGGCTGCTTAGTTCTCTTCAGGATTTCAATATGGACTCCGAACCCAAACACCGGACCAACGGAGCAAGGACTGATGCAAAATATGAATCTACGGGTTATTTCCGGGTCAGTAAAATAAATAACCGCTGGTGGCTCATCGATCCCGAAGGTTATCTGTTTATTCACCGGGGTGTAGTCTCTGTAAAAGCAGGCGCGTCAGGCAATCAAAAAAATAATCTTGTTTCAAAATTTGGCGATGAAGTTAAATGGTTCCAATCGACGGAAAAACTTCTTAATGTAAACGGTTTTAATGGCGCCGGAAACTGGTCCGATGCCGGGCTCATCCTCGAGCATTCCGATTCTCTTGTATATACACGCGGATTCAACTTTATGTCCGGGTACGGTAAAAAACGCGGCGGAACATTTCAGCAGCCGGGGCATACGGGTTACCCGAATGACCTGATCTTTGTGTTCGATCCGCAATTCAAAGAGTTCTGCGACAAAGAAGCCGCCAAGTGTCTGGAATATAAGAACGAAAAAAACCTGCTGGGTTATTTCTCAGATAATGAATTACCGTTTCCCGCTGATGCACTCGACCGGTTCCTTACGCTCAAAACCGATGATCCCGGTTACGTTGAAGCCAATAAGTGGCTGGTGAATAAAAAAGGAGATAGCGCTGATAAAAAAGAGGTTACAGACGAAGACAGATCAGAATTTCTGAATTTTATGGCTGAAAGATATTTCGCTGTCGTATCCTCTGCAATTAAAAAGTATGATCCGAATCATTTGTATCTCGGGTCGAGGTTTCACGGTCAGGTGAAGAACAGTGAACCGGTTTTTCGCGCGGCCGGCAAGTATGCGGATATAATATCGGTTAATCTTTACGATGTCTGGACGCCTGAACAGAAAAGGCTCAACAACTGGGTAAAATGGTCGGGAAAACCCTTCCTTATCACCGAGTGGTATGCCAAAGCTGAGGATTCAGGAATGAGAAACATCTCCGGGGCAGGATGGATAGTTCCAACGCAGCAGGACCGCGGATATTTTTATCAGAATTTCACTCTTGCTCTTTTGGAATCGCGAGGATGTGTTGGCTGGCACTGGTTTAAATATCAGGATAATGATCCCGCCGACAAATCTGCGGATCCCTCAAATGAGGATTCTAACAAAGGGATTGTAGATAATAATTATGAACCATACGCGCCGGTGCTTGAACAAATGAAAGCAATAAACTGCCGCGTCTATTCGCTCATCGATTACTTTGACGCAAAATGAGCAGGATAAACGTACCGGGAAGCAATATTAAAAAATTATAAGCTAAGAGAATTTATGAACAACTGTATCAACGGAATAAAAGTATTAATATTAGTCACGGCGCTCTGCGTCCCGTCATTCCCGCAGTTTCTTTCTGAAAGAAATTCTTTCGTGCATATATATCACGGCGGCTGGATCGATTTCAATAAGAACGGCAAAATGGACATCTATGAAAATCCCAAAGCGGATATTGACGCACGGGTGAATAACTTAATCGGCCAGATGAACCTTGACGAAAAAACCTGCCAGCTTGCGACATTGTATGGTTTTGGCAGGGTACTGAAAGATGAACTGCCGACTGAAAAGTGGAAAGAGCAGATATGGAAAGACGGCATAGCGAATATTGACGAACATTTAAACGGACTTGACCGTTCGGCTACACAGACACAATATTCCTGGCCGCATTCAAAACATACACGCGCGATAAATGAAACCCAGCGGTTTTTTGTTGAGGATACAAGGCTGGGTATTCCTGTTGATTTTACAAATGAAGGAAACCGCGGAGTATGCCAGGAGAACGCTACCGGCTTCCCTTCGCAACTCGGTGTCGGGGCGACCTGGGATGTTGATCTCGTCCGGCGGATCGGTGAGATCACCGGAAAAGAAGCACGCATACTTGGATTTACAAATGTTTACTCTCCGATCCTTGACCTTGCCCGCGATCCGCGCTGGGGCAGAGTCGTTGAATGCTACGGGGAAGAACCGTTTCTTGTATCGAGGCTCGGAGTTGCACAGATAAAAGGACTGCAGAATAACGGAGTTGTTTCTACGGTTAAACACTTTGCTGTTTACAGCGTTCCAAAAGGTGGCCGGGACGGAGAGGCGAGGACAGACCCTCAGGTGACCCCGCGGGAAGTAGAGTCAATTTATCTTATGCCTTTCAAAGCAGCATTCACAGAAGCTAATGCGCTTGGAACGATGAGTTCCTATAATGATTATAACGGGGTTCCCGTTACCGGAAGCAGCGATTTTCTTATCAACAAGCTGCGCAAAGAGTGGGGCTTTAAAGGATATGTTGTTTCGGACAGTAAAGCCGTCGAGTACATTTATACAAAACACCACGTAGCATCTGATCCGAAAGACGCAGTGAGACAGGCGGTGATGTCGGGATTAAATGTCCGCACAGAATTTACGCCTCCCGATGATTACATACTTCCACTTAGAGAACTAGTGAAAGAAGGCACAGTTCCGGTTGAAGTTGTTGACAGCCGTGTTGCCGATGTTCTTCGCGTAAAGTTTATGCTTGGGCTTTTCGACAATCCGTATACCTCCAATCCGGATGATGCGGATAAGTTGGTCGGAAAACAGGAACATCAGGCGGTTTCACTTGAGGCTTCGCATAAATCTATTGTGCTTGCAAAGAATGAAAATAATACTTTACCGCTGAGTAAAAATATCAAATCAATTTTTATCACAGGCCCCAATGCTGACGCAAAAAAGTCTTCAGTAAGCCGTTACGGCCCGTCAAAACTTAAAGTTATTTCAGTGCTCGACGGGATAAAACGGAAGTTATCATCAGATGTAAAAATACTTTATACTAAAGGATGTGAGCTTTACGACAATAACTTTCCGGAGAGTGAAATTATTCCCGGAAAACCAACCGGAGCGGAGTTAAATGAAATTGAAAAAGCTGCCGAAATGGCTAAGCAGGCGGATGTATCAATCGTAATTTTGGGTGATGACGAAAGAATTGTTGGCGAATCAAGATCGCGGACAAGCCTGGATCTGCCGGGGTATCAGTCAGAACTTGTCAGCGCAGTATACAACACAGGCAAACCCACTATTGTCGTGCTCCTGAGCGGCCGGCCGATGACTATCAACTGGATCAATAAATATATTCCGGCCGTCGTTATCGGCTGGTTCCCCGGGCCCTGGGGAGGAGACGCTATTGCTGATGTTCTTTTCGGCGATTATAATCCGGGAGGAAAATTACCGGTTACATTCCCGAAATCAGTAGGGCAGCTGCCGTACGATTTTCCCTATAAACCGGCGTCTATCCTTGGAGATACTTCGGGAGTAAGAGGATGCTTGTACCCGTTTGGCCACGGCCTGAGTTATACTTCGTTTGATTATTCCGGACTTAAAATCAGACAGGCGGGTTCAGATACAGAAGTATTATATGAGGTCAGTTTTAATATTAAAAATACCGGAAGCAGGGCGGGCGAAGAAGTTGTTCAACTGTATGTAAATGACGAAACAAGTTCCGTGACCACCTATGTGCGGAACCTTAGAGGCTTTAAAAGAATATCGCTTAATTCCGGCGAATCAAAAGAAGTTACATTTAATCTTGGCAAAGAAGATCTTTCGCTTTTTAACACAGATAACCAATGGGTGGTTGAAAACGGAAAATTTAATTTATATATTGGGAGTTCGTCAGAAAATATCCGGTTAGAAGGCAGTTTCGATGTGAATCTTCCCGATAAATCATTTGGTGTTTTAAAATAATATTATTGATTTTTAAGTTATTATATTGACAAAAGCGAATATTAAATATTTCATTGTCGCGGTTCTTGCGTTCCTGATTTTAACTCAGGACCTGCCCGCGCAAAAAAGAATCGCGGGTTTCGGGTCGTCCGTATGCAACGGAACCGGAGACGAGCTTAACCTCGGCGGATATATCGGCAGGTTCAGAGATATCGCGGCAAGGCACGGATGGGAAGTTATCAGCGTTTCGCGCGGAGGTGATAACACCGTAACCATTCAGGACCGTTGGGAGAAAACAACAACCGCTCCATTGAAACCGGTCAGCGACAACCAATATCTTATACCGGCAAAACCGGATTATATCATTCTCGGGCTTTCACTCGCGAATGAAGGAATACGCAAGGATATAAAATCTTCGCGGGACAGCGTGTTTACGCGTTTTCAAAACGGGATACTCAGAATTATCAGACAGTGCGACAGCCTTGGCATCAGAGTTGTTATCGCCAACTGTTATCCGCATTCATTCTACACCCCGGATCAGTATGATGCAATCAAACAGATGAACTTATTTATTAATACTCTTCCTTATCCGGGTATTAATCTGCTTGGAACAATTGATGACGGCAGCGGACATTGGGCGGAAGGCTTTTACCGCGATGAAGGGCATCCCTCTTCCGGCGGACACAGGGAAATGAGTTTTGCGATCGTTCCGACACTGTTCGATGCGCTGGAAAAAGGTAAGCCTCAGCCTCCGCAAAAAATATTACAGCATAAAAACAATTTGAACAAACGGTTTCCGGAGAATACCGGTCTCGTAACTTCAATTTCTGACACAATGCACTCTTTCACAGTCTCTTTTAGTATGAACAATTTATCTGACGGTGAAATCCTTTCCATCGATGCGCTGGGCGCTTCAGCCGACACCTCGGTTTATTTGTATAAAGAAAATACAAGGAAAGGATTAACTGTCCGGGCATCGGATCAGAGACTGAATAGGATGCTGAGAATCAAAGACGGTATTCTGTCGTATGTATCCGGGAATTCAATCCTCGCGTCCGCGGGTATTGATCAACGTAATACTATCCGGTTGTCCGTCACCCACAACACTGCGTTAGGGGAGACAAGAATATATCTTAATGACAAAAAAATTGTAAATGTGAATGAGCGCCTGATACCGGAAGGATTTTCTTTTCAGAATTGTGATAAAAACGGAACCGGAAACATTCTGGTTTACAGATCGTCGCTGAACGACGATGAGATTGGCGCTGTATGCGGCGGTGCGTTGCTTAAATCAAGTCTTGAAATATTTTCACCGCTGGATGAAACATACGGCAAAGGCGATAAGAGTATTGAGAATCTGGCACAGAGTGAATCGAAATTGGTACTTAGACAATAGTTTTGCAAAAATATTTTAAATTACAATATTGATTTGGATAATTTATAAACAGGAAGCCGTATATTTATGCGGCATAGAAATTTTTATAAACAGATAATGATAAAAGGAGCAGAAAATGAAGATTTCGAATGAAAGTATAAAAGATAAGGTATGTGTAATCACAGGCGGAGGCGGAGTTATCGGTAAATCATTTTCCGCGGGCCTCGCGGAAGCGGGGGCGAAAATAGCTATCGTTGATTATAATAAAGCAAACGGTGATGCTGCCGCGGCAAAAATCAATGAACGGTTCCCGGCAAGCGCTATCGGCGTATATGCGAATGTTCTTGATAAAAATTCTTTAATTGAAGCTAAGAAGCATATACACGATCAGTTCGGCAAAATAGATGTTTTGATAAACGGCGCCGGCGGGAATGCTCCAACCGCGACAACGCAGCTTGAATTTTTGTCAAACGATAATCTTAATGATCTTTCTAAGGGTTTCTTCGGGCTTGACCTGGAGGGGTTCCGCAGTGTTTTTGATCTTAATTTCCTCGGTACTGTTCTTCCCACAATGGTTTTTGCAGAAGAAATGGCGGGAAGAGGCGGAGTTGTCATTAATATTTCTTCGATGAACTCTTACAGGCCGCTGACAAAAATACCGGCGTACTCGGCAGCGAAAGCAAGTATAAATAATCTTACCGAGTGGCTTGCGGTTCATTTCGCGAAAGTTAATATCAGGGTAAACGCCATCGCTCCGGGATTTTTTCTGACCGATCAGAACAGATTTTTATTAACAGACAAGGAAACCGGTAAACTGACCGCAAGAGGCGAGAGGATAATCTCGAATACGCCAATGGGAAGGTTCGGCGAACCCGATGAGTTAATCGGCACGCTGCTTTATCTGATTTCTGATTTGTCAAAATTTGTAACCGGAGTGGTTATCCCTGTTGACGGCGGGTTTAATGCTTACTCCGGAGTTTAACGGTTTCATTTTAACATCAAATATATAAGGTAAATTAAATATGCCAAACTCATTAAAAATTAAACCGGAAGGTAATCTCGATCTTGTCTCTTTAGGAGCATTGGT
Organism: uncultured Ignavibacteriales bacterium; assembly: GCA_903843135.1. Lineage (GTDB taxonomy): Bacteria > Bacteroidota > Ignavibacteria > Ignavibacteriales > Ignavibacteriaceae > JABWCL01. The sequence continues at coordinate 29,370 of CAIMOS010000083.1, forward strand.
CCACCGTTTAGATCCGGGAATAATCCCGTTTCGTAAGGCGACGGATCTGCAAATACACGTAAGCGGCGGAGAATTTAATGTTGCCGCGAATCTTTCTGATTGCTTCCGTATGAAAACAGGAATTGTATCTGCAATATCTGATTATCCGATTGGCGAGCTCATTGCCGGCCGGGTGAGAGCTATGGGTGTTAAACCCTTCTTTAAGCATTTTAAGCATAACGGAGTTAACGGCCCTAATATGGCAACCGTATACAGCGACAGAGGGTTAGGAGTAAGGCCGCCGGTGGTGTTTTATAACAGGTCAAACGAAGCAGCGGCTCTTCTGAAACCCGGTGATATTGACTGGAATTCTGTTTTTTCCGAAGGCGTTCGCTGGTTTCACAGCGGCGGCATTTTCGCTTCACTCTCTGAAACTACGGGCCAATTAATCATCGAAGGAATGAAGGCGGCAAAGGCTGCGGGCGCGGTAACAAGTTTTGACCTCAACTTCCGCGCGAAGCTTTGGAATATCTGGGGAGGAGAACAAAAGGCGGCAGAAGTCATTCATAAAATCGTGGAACACGTTGATGTGCTTGTGGGAAACGAAGAGGACCTTCAGAAGGGGCTGGGAATACCGGGCCCGGAAGTAGAATCAAAATCAAAGCTTGATCCCGCCGTTTTCTTTGCTATGATCGGCGGCGTTACAAAAAAATATCCGCAGGTAAAAATTGTAGCTACAACACTGCGTGAAGTCCACTCTACAAACCATCACAGCTGGAGCGCGGTAGCGTGGGTTGACGGAAAAACTTATTCGTCCCCGGCGTTTGAACTGAATGTTTATGACAGGGTGGGCGGCGGAGACGGATTTGCTTCCGGCTTTATATACGGCCTGCTATCCGGCGAAACTCCGGAAGAGGCTGTAAAACTTGGCTGGGCACACGGCGCTCTTCTCACGACATTTCCGGGTGATACAACAATGGCATCGGTTGAAGAAGTGCGGTCGCTTGCCAAAGGCGGCTCTGCCAGGATTCAGAGATGATCATTACAGCGGACTGAATATATGCTTTATTATTCCAACGGCGGCGTTTGCGCCTGTCCACGCCAAAGTAGTGAACAAGCTTCCGATAAGAAAAGCTGTCGCTTTCA